>CAYZBZ010000024.1:0-27704 GCA_964476725.1 uncultured Vicinamibacterales bacterium | reverse complement strand
TGCCCCATGCGCGCGATTTTCAAAATCGACATACGCGGATTATATGCGCGACAATCGCCGGTGAAGTGACCGAGGCTCCCTACCGTTTCTGCCCGTCGTGCGGCGGCGCGCTCGAGCCGCGGCTGCTCAAGGCCGGCGATCCCCTGCGCCTCGTCTGCGCCGGCTGCGGATTCATCCTGTATCTGGATCCGAAGGTCGCGGTCGGTACGATCATCACGGACGCCGACGGCAAGGTCGTGCTGGTACGACGCGCGATCGAGCCTGGATACGGGCTCTGGGTGTTTCCGGGCGGGTACGTCGATCGCGGCGAGGAAGTCACCGCTGCCGCCCGGCGCGAAGCGCACGAAGAAGCGGGCCTCGAGGTCCGCCTCGACGGCCTCGTCAACATCTACTCATACCCGGGACAACCGCTGATCATCGTCGTTTACAGCGCGAGCATCATCAGCGGCGACCTGTGCGTCGACGAGGAATGCCTCGAAGTCCGGCTGTTCTCGCGGGACGAAATCCCGTGGGATCAGCTCGCCTTCCGGAGCACGCATGAGGCGCTGCGGGACTACTACGAGGGGCCGGTCCACCCCCTCCGCTGATTGCAGAATCGAATGGCCGAGCTCGATTCTGGTAGGTCTCAATCCGGGCTCGGCTGCAGTTGCCCATGAGAACAGCCAGATCACGATGGTATAATTCTGGCTCCCCCAGCTCTGTTCCCTGGGCGACGTGAGCCCGATACCTCGATCTGGATAAACGCCATGAAGAACCGAATCCTGCTCGTCGTGTTTTCGATAGCCGCGGCGGCGGCGGCCGGTTGCACGGGCTTTGAACACCAGAGCTCGCTGACTTCTCCAACCATCGCGGGCAACAGCTCGCTGCTCGGAAGCTGGACCTCGTCGTCACTCATCCCGACACCGAGCACGTGCACGGACTTCGTGTGGAACGTCAGCGAACAGACCGCGACGTCGGCCAAGGGGGCGTTCAGCGCGACCTGCGCGGGCGACCTGAAGCTGACCGGCACGGCACAGGGCGGATTCACCAGCCCGGGGGCCATCGCGTGGAGCGCCCAGGGCAACGCGACGGCCCCGGGGCTGACCTCCTGCGCAGTCTCCTTGACGGGGACGGCAGCCCTCGGCACGGATTCCATCAGCGTGCCCTACGCTGGCGACACCTGCCTGGGAAAAGTCAGCGGCATCGAGACGCTCAAGAGGCACTGACCGCCTCCGCCCGCCCCCTTCTGCACGAAGGCGGACGCGCAGCTGAAGTACGTCGCGGCGGGGCTTCAGCCCCGCCGCGCGCCGGACAACAACCGGATCAATTCTTCATCTGCCGGCGGAAACTCCAGCGACCTGAGCTCCTCCCGTCGCACCCACCGCATTTCCTGCGCCAGCACCGGGCGCGGCTCACCCGCCAGCTCGCAGGCGAAGAAGTGCAGCTCGACGACGCGGTCCGGATAGGCGTGCGCGATGGAGAACAACTCGGATCCCACGCGGACGGCGGCGTCCAGCTCCTCGACGATTTCACGCTCGAGGCATGCCGCGTGCGATTCACCCCCGTCGCACTTGCCACCGGGAAACTCCCAGCAGCCTTCGAGGTGCACACCCTTCAGCCGTCGGGTGACGAGGAACATGCCGTCACGCTCGATCACTGCCGCAGTGACGACGACACGCGGCAGGTCAGGCGGGGCGTTTGGCACGACGATCGACATCGGGCGTGAACGGATAGGCGGCGCAGCCGGCGCGCATGGGACACGTGGGGCACTGCGGCTTGCGCGCGGTGCACAAGGTCGCGCCGAAGTCCATCAGCGCCTGGTTGAAGTCAAAGACGTGACGCATCGGCAGCACGGTCCGCGACACGTCCCACAGGTGGCGGCGCATCGCGTGGGACTTCGGATCGCCGCCGCCGACGAAAATGCGGAAGAGGACGCGCGCGACATTGGTGTCGAGAATCGCCGCCCGCTGTTCGAAGGCGAAGCTCAGCACGGCGCCCGCCGTGTACGCCCCGATCCCCTTGAAGGATCGCAGCGTGGCCTCATCCCCTGGCAGCTCGCCGCCATACCGTTCCACTGACTCGCGCGCGATCGCATGCAGTCGACGCGGGCGCACGTTGTATCCGAGCGGCCGCCACGTCTCCGACACGTCCGTCTCGCGGGCGGATGCCAATGCCGCGAGCGTCGGGTACTTCTCGAGCCACTCGTGATACTTCGGCAGCACGCGATCCACCTGCGTCTGCTGGAGCATCACCTCGGACACGAGGATGCGATACGGATCGCGCGTCTGTCTCCAGGGCAGGTCGCGGCCGTTGCGCCGGTACCATTCGAGGAGCCGACGCCTGAACCACTGCCGGCTGGCCGGGGCTGGAAGGGCCGGGGGACGAGCTTTCTGACGTGCCGCGCGTTTCCGGGGAATGCTCATGCAGGCTCTGTCGAATACACCCTCTATAATCAGGACGTGAAAATCTACACCAGGACCGGCGACGGTGGCGATACGGGCCTCTTCGACGGCACGCGCGTGGCGAAGTCCGATCCCCGCGTCGCGGCGTACGGCGACGTCGACGAGCTGAACGCCTGGCTTGGCCTCGCGCGCGCCGAACTGGCGGATTCACCGCGCCGAAGCGCCGGAGGCGCGAAGGCGGATGCCCAGCTCGCGCCGATGCTCGAGCAGATCCAGCGGGACCTGTTCGCCCTGGGCGCGCGGCTTGCGGATCCCGCCAGGAAAATCTCGGGGCGCGTGACGAAGGCCGCGGTCACCGCTGAGGATATCAGCAGGCTCGAAAACTGGATCGACCTGCTCGAGTCCGAGCTGCCGCCGCTCGGCCGGTTCATTCTCGCGGGCGGCTGCCGCGCGGGGGCCGCGCTGCACGTCGCGCGCACAATCTGCCGCCGCGGGGAGCGTAGCATGGTCGCACTCGGCGGTGACGCGTTCGAATCCGACCTGCTCATCTACATCAACCGGTTGTCGGACCTGCTCTTCGTCATGGCGCGCGCCGTCAACCGCCGCGCCGGAGCCGCGGAAACGGAGTGGTGAGCACGCCGGTGGCCTCGTCGCACGACCGGCTCCCGGAGGCGTACGCCTGCTGCCAGCGTCTCGCGCGCGAGCATGACGAGAACTTCCCGGTCGCATCTCGCCTGCTGCCGGCCGCCATGCGCCCGCACATCGCCGCGATCTACGCCTTCGCGCGCCGCGCCGATGATTTCGCCGACGAGCCCGGTCGGGACGCCGCCGAACGGCTTCGCCTGCTCGACGCCTGGAGCGAACGCCTCGGAGGCGGGTACAGGGGTCAGACCCCGGCCCCCACGTACGGGGGTCAGACCCCAGGCGACGATCTCATTTTCTGCGCGCTCGAGAACACGATACGTGAGCACGGACTGCCACGGTCTCTGTTCGAGGACCTCTTGAGCGCGTTCCGGCAGGACGTCGGTACGACCCGCTATGCCACGTGGGCCGAGGTGCTCGATTACTGCCGCCGATCCGCGAACCCGATCGGCCGGCTCGTGCTGCGCGTCGCGGGCTGCGACGATCCGCGGGTCGACGCTCAGTCCGACGCCGTGTGCACGGCGCTGCAGCTCACGAACTTCTGGCAGGACCTTGCCGTCGACTGGACGCGCGGGCGGCTCTACGTGCCGCTCGAGGACCGTGACCGCGCCGGAGCAAGGGACGCCGACCTTGACGCGGCGCGCATGACGCCCGAGTGGCAGGCGGCGCTGCGCACGGTCGCCCTGAGGACACGCGATCTGTTTGACGCGGGGCGCCCCGTATGCGACGCGGTGCGCGGCAGGCTTCGCTGGGAGCTGCGTCTGACGTGGCTCGGCGGCTCACGCATTCTCGACAAGCTCGACGCGATCGCCTTCGACGTGTTCCGCCACCGCCCCACGCTCGCCGCGGCGGACGCCCCCGCGTTGCTCTGGAACGCCGTGCGATGGCGCCGGCGATCCGGGGACATCGACCTCCGGCTGAAGCCCGGCTCCGCAGAAGGGCATGGATCGCGATAGTGGCGCGCGACACCAACTTCTATTACTCATTCCTTGTCCTCCCGGCAGACAAGCGCCGCGCGATCGTCGGGGTCTGGGATTTCTGCCGGGCCGTGGACGATGCGGTGGATGAGGCGGGAGAGTCGGACGCCGCGGCGGCCGCGCGTGAGATCGCACGGTGGCGCCGCGAGGTCGCGGCGGCTTTCGGCGGCGGCGTTCCCGAGACCTCGCAGGGGCGCGCGCTGGCCCCGCTCGTCGCGCAGTTCAACCTGCCCCGTGACGCCTTCGACGCGCTCGTCGAAGGGGTCGAAATGGATCTCGGCCGGCGGCGCTACGAGACGTTCGGCGATCTGTACGAGTACTGCATTCGCGTGGCGTCCGCCGTCGGGCTGATTTGCCTCGAGATCTTCGGCTACGACGACCCGCGCTCGCGTCAGTACGCCACGGACCTCGGCGTCGCGCTTCAGCTCACCAACATCCTTCGCGATGTGCCGGAGGATCTGGCGCGCGGGCGCGTCTACATTCCGCAGGAAGACCTGCGGCGTCACGGCTGCACGGAGGAGGACCTGGCGCGCGAGTCGTCCAGCGCGGGCAACGGCGTGCGTTCGGCCCAGGTCAGGGCGCTGCTCCGGCAGCAGGCGCAGCGGGCGCGCGACTACTACGCGCGCGCGGCTGCGGGGCTCCCGCGGCGCGACGCCAGGCGTCTCGTGGCGGCCGAGATCATGGGCGCAATCTACCAGGCGATCCTCGAGCGCATCGAGCGCGCGGACTACGACGTCTTTTCCCGCATCGTGCGCATTCCGCGGCCACGCCGGGCCCTGATCGCCGCCACCACCTGGGCGCGCACCGCTGTCGGTATTCGATGACCGACGCCAGCTCCATGGCACTGACAAGTGGAAGTTCGATTTCGGCCACGGATTACACGGGCCGCCCCGCTGACACCCGCGCGATGCGCGGGTCTCCGACGAGTCGCGGCGTGGCCCTGCGGGCCACGCATCAGCGGGGTGGCACACGGATCCGGATCCGTGTACGTCCGTGCACGTCCGTGTTGTCCGTGGCTGTCTCTTGTAAGACGAACTCGCTTCACAGTTCCGCAGCGCGTGTAATCGAACGACCGGGGTCTGACCCCGGTACCATATGAGCTCATCCGCGGACGTCGTCGTCATTGGCGCTGGGTTTGCCGGATTGAGCGCGGCGGCGTGCCTTGCGGAACGCGGCCAGCGGGTGATCGTCCTCGACGCGCGGCCTCAGCTCGGCGGGCGCGCGACCGCGTTCGCCGATAGGGACACGGGCGAGCTCGTCGACAACGGCCAGCACGTGCTCTTCGGCTGCTATCGGACCACGTTCGACTTCCTCCGCCGGATCGGGGCGGTCGACAATGTTCGCGTCCAGCCGTCGATGGAGATCGCGTATCTCGACGGGGCCGGCCGTCGATCGGTGTTGAAGTGCCCGGCGCTGCCGTCTCCGCTGCATCTGCTCGCCGCGGTGCTCGACTGGGACCCGATCCCCTGGCGCGATCGCCTGGCTGCCCTGAGGCTTGCGGCGCCGCTGCGGCAGGCGCGCCGTGAGCTCCTCAGGTCCGGCACCGTGACGGCCGAGCCGCGCGGAACGGTGTCGGAATGGCTGATCGCCCACGGCCAGCGCGAGACGCTGCGCACCTGGCTGTGGGATCCCCTGGCGGTCGCTGCGCTCAATCAATCGCCGGACGCCGCGTCCGCCTCGCCGTTCCTGCGGGTGCTCGCGGAGATGTTCGGGTCGGATCCCGTGGCCTCGGCGCTGGTGCTGCCGACCAGGCCGCTGCACGAGATGTACGCGGAGCCGGCCGCCCGGTTCATCCGCGCGCGCGGCGGCGAGGTGCGGGTCAACGCGCTCGCACGGGTGATCGTCGAGCACGGCCGGGTGCGCGCGGTGGACGTCCGCGGCGATCGCATCGAGACCCGTCGCGTCGTCGCCGCCGTGCCATGGTTTGCGCTGCGCACGCTGTTCACGCCCGCTCCGCCCCCGCTCCTCGGCGCCACGATCGCGAGCGCCTCGTCCATGGATTCGATGCCGATCGTGACCGTCAATCTGTGGTACGACCGGCGCGTGATGGACGAGCCTTTCGTCGGGCTGCCCGGACGCGAGATGCAGTGGGTGTTCGACAAGCGGCTCGCGTTCGGCGGCAGCGCGTCGCACCTGTCGCTGGTGTCGAGCGGCGCCACGAGGCTGACGGCCATGGGTCGCGACGAGCTGACCGCACTGGCCGCGCGCGAAGTGGCGGAGGCGCTGCCGGGAGCGCGCGGCGCGACCCTGCTCAGAGCGACCGTCGTCCGCGAGAAACAGGCGACGTTTTCACTGGCCCCCGGCCAGCCGGCACGCCCCGCCACGCGCACGCCGATCGCGGGCCTGTGTCTCGCCGGCGACTGGATCGACACGGGATTGCCGGGTACCATCGAAAGCGCCGTGGTGAGTGGCCACAGGGCGGCGGACGAGAGTCTGAAGGGCGAAGGTTGAAATCAATCATTGTTCACTACCAGGAGATTGCCCTCAAGGGCAACAACCGTCCCTGGTTCATCGCGCGGCTCGCGCGCAACCTTCGCGAGGCGACGGCGGACCTCGGCGTGAGGGAGGTCCGCGTCCTGATGGGTCGGATCGAAGTGGTGATCGGCGAGCGCGCAGACTGGCAGGCGGTCCGCGACCGCATCTCGCGCGTCTTCGGCGTCGCCAATTTCGCCCAGGCGGGACGCGCGCCGCTCGACGTGGACGCCATTGCGAAGGAAATCCTGAGCGACCTCGGCGACCGCCAGCCGCGCACGTTCCGGGTGTCGGCGCGGCGGGCCGACAAACGCTTCCCCATGACGTCCCCCCAGATCGAACGCGAAGTCGGCGGGCGCATCAAGGAAGCCAGGGGCTGGCTCGTCGACCTCGACGAACCGGAATTCACCATCCACGTCGAGGCGCTCACCAGCGAGGCGTTTTACTACTTCGGCAAGGAGCGTGGCGCCGGAGGGATGCCGGTCGGCGTCAGCGGGCGCGTCGTCTGCCTGCTGTCGGGTGGCATCGACTCCCCCGTGGCCGCCTGGCGATTGATGCGGCGGGGCTGCCGCGTGCTGTTCGTGCACTTTCACAGCTACCCGATCCTGTCGCGCGCGTCCCAGGAGAAAGCGCGGGAGCTGGCGCGACTCCTCACTGAGTTCCAGCTTCACTCGAGGCTGTTCCTCGTCCCGTTCGGCGAGATCCAGCAGCAGGTCGTGCTCGGCGTGCCGCCGCCGCTCAGGGTCGTCATTTACCGGCGCCTCATGATGCGCATCGCGGAGGCGATTGCGCGCCAGAGCCGGGCGCAGGCGCTCGTCACCGGCGAGGTCGTCGGCCAGGTCGCGTCGCAGACGCTCGAGAACCTCACGTCGATCAACAGCGTGGTGTCGATGCCGGTGCTCCGTCCGCTCGTGGGCATGGACAAGGACGAGATCACCGCCGAGGCGCAGCGGCTCGGCACCTATCCGATCTCGATCATCCCGGACCAGGACTGCTGCACGCTCTTCACGCCGCGCCACCCGGCGACGAAGGCCAAGGCGTTCGACGTCGACAAAGCGGAGGCGACCCTGGCGGTGGACGACATCGTGCGCGGGGCCGTCGCGTCGGCCGCCATGGAGGACTTCGAGTTCCCTGTTGTAAGATGATTGTTTGTTGTGGGAACCACAGAGTCAACGGAGCAAACAGAGAAAGTTTCCATCGAACTTGTGGCTTCCGCCTTCAGGCGGAAGGGACAGAGGATCAGATCTTGAAAATAACACCAGGCAAGCTCGCGGGCATGAAGGCCGTGTCGAACGACCGCGGTGTCATTGCGGCGGCCGCAATGGACCAGCGCGGCTCCTTGAAGAAGTCGCTCGCCAAGGAAAAAGGGGCGGACGTCAGCGATCGGGAGATGGAAGAGTTCAAGACGCTCGTCACGGAAGTGCTGACGAAGCACGCGAGCGCAATCCTGCTCGATCCCGAATGGGGCCTTCCGGCGAGCAAGCGCCGCGCCAGGGGTTCCGGCCTGCTGCTCGCTTACGAAAAGACGGGCTACGACGCGCAGACGCCCGGGCGGCTCCCCGATCTTCTCGACCACTGGTCCGTGCGGCGGCTCAAAGAAGCGGGCGCCGACTGCATCAAGATCCTCCTTTACTACACCCCCTTCGACAAGAAGGACATCAACGAGCTGAAGCACGCGTGGATCGAGCGGATCGGCGACGAGTGCCGCGCCAACGACATCCCGTTCTTCCTCGAGTTCATCGGGTACGAAGACGGCACGGACGAGAAGGGTCTCGAATACGCGAAGAAGAAGCCGGCGATCGTGACCGGCGCCATGAAAGAGTTCACGAAAGATCGCTACGGCGTGGACGTGATGAAGGTGGAAGTCCCCATCAATATGAAGTACGTCGAAGGCGCCAGGTGCTCGGGGGGGCAGACGGCCTACACGAGGCAGGAAGCCATGGAGCTGTTCCGCCGCTCCGCCGAGGTCGCGACGAAGCCGTTCATCTACCTGTCCGCCGGCGTCAGCAACGCGGAGTTCACCGAGACGCTGGAGCTGGCGGCGGAAGCCGGCACGCGCTTCTCGGGCGTCCTGTGCGGCCGCGCCACGTGGAAGGACGGGATTCCGGTGTACGGGAAGCAGGGAGGGGCCCCGTTTCGCGCGTGGCTCGAAGACGAAGGGGTCAGGAACATCCACAACGTCAACGAGCGTCTGAAGCCCGCTCGCCCGTGGTTCGAGTTCTACGGCGCCAAATCCGCTGACGACCTCCGCTGAACCGTCGGAAGCGGGCCGAAGATCTTCTCGACGAGGCTTAGCATCGGCCCCGTCATGCACGTGGTCACGAGGGCCATCACGATCATCATCGTGTACATGGCCGGCGAGAGGATGCCGAGGTCGTAGCCGACGTTCAGGACGATCAGCTCCATCAGACCGCGCGTGTTCATCAGCGCGCCGATGGCGAGCGAGTCGCGCCAGGCCATCCCGCTCCAGCGCGCCGCGAGGGACGTTCCACCCAGCTTGCCGGCAATCGCGACGGCCGTGACCGCGCCGCAGATCCCCCAGGTCCGCGCGCTGTCGAGGAGACCTATCTCGGTCCGCAGGCCGGACGAGGCGAAGAAAAGCGGCAGCAGGACCACTGCCGACAGCGGCGCGATCGCCTCCCGCACCGACGCCTTCACCTCGCGCGCTGACGAGAGCGCCACGCCCGCGAGAAACGCGCCGAACAGCGCGTGGATGCCGATCGCCTCGGTCACGAGCGCTGAGGCGAACGCAAAGCTCACGGCCCAGGCGAGCGTGGCCGTACCGGCCGGCTTTTTCGAATGACCTCCGCTCAGAAAGATCGCCACCCTGGGCCCGACGATCTTCAGCATGACGACCGAGAAGGCGGCCGCCAGCGCGACTGTCAGCAGCGGGCTCGCATATCCGGCCCGGCGCGCGACCGCGAGCGCCACGGTGAGCAGGCACCACGCCGTCACGTCGTCGATCGCGGCGCATCCAATCGCCGTGTTGCCGAGATCGGTGCCCGCGAGGCCGCGCTCCGCCAGGATGCGCGCCAGCACCGGAAACGCGGTGATGCTCATCGCAACCGCGGTGAAGAGCGCAAACGCCAGCAGGCTTACGCCGGCGGGGGCGAAGTGCTCGTGCAGGTAGAGCGAGGCCGCGATCCCCAGGCTGAAGGGGACCGCGATGCCTGCGTTGCTGATCATGACGGTCGCACGGGTCCGGTGTCCCAGCCGCTGCACGTCGACCTCCGTGCCGACGACGAACATGAAGAGGATGACGCCAAACTGGCTGAGAAGCAGGAGCGGCTGAAGCGCGGAGGGAGGGAACAGGAACGCTTCGGCCGACGGGAACCACGCCCCGAGGAACGACGGCCCGAGCAGAATCCCGGCCGCCATCTCTCCAATGACCGCGGTCTGGCCGATGCCTCGGAACAGCGCCCCCGCGCATCGCGCCACGGCGATGACGACGAGCAGCTGCAGGAGGAAGACGAAGACAGGGGTGGGCGAAACCACGGTTCAAAGGTTCAAAGGTTCTAACGTTCTTGAGTTTGAAGAAAAGGCAAGCTCGTGACGGTCATCGTGGATTCACCCACGCTCAGGACGGTTCCCGGTTCGACGAAGTCGCGATGCACGTATCCGAGCGCGATGGGCCGGTCGAGGGCCGGCGAGCGCACGGCGCTCGTGATCATGCCGATGTCCCTGTCGCCCGCCCGGACCCGCTCCCCTCTCGAGGGAACGGATGCAGACGGATCGAGCGTGAGCCCGACCAGCCGGCGCGCCACGCGGCCGTGGCCGCGGTGCAGCACGCGAATGATGATCTCCTGGCCGACGTAGCAACCCTTCGTGAGACTGATCGCGCGATCTTCGATGCCCGCCTCGAGCGGAATCGTCTCCTCGTCCATGTCCGCGTGAAAGAGCGGCCGGCCCGCCTCGACCCGGGACGCCTCGGCGGCTTCCGGTCCGACGTCAACGGCCCCCGCGCGCCGAAGGAGATCCATGAAGTCGGTCTTGCGTTCGAGCGGCACGACGACATCGAACCCCCGCACTCCGGCGTCGTCGCTCCGCAGCACGAACACGGGAGCGCCGCGGAAGCCCCACCGGCTGTTTGCGTGGACCGGCATCGAATCCAGCACGTGCGCCGGCGGCGCCCGTTCGTCGGCGACTCGTCCTGCGGCGAGCGCAGCCTCGAGCGCCGCGGCGGCGCCCGGACCGTAGATGCCGGCCTGTGCGGTCGAGGACGAGAGATCCTGGATCTGCACGTCTTCGCTGAAGATGAACTGCGACCACCGATCCCGCACCGCCGGCGTCACGCCGCCATCGAGATCGACGAGCAGCGCATCGCCGGTCTCGAACACGCGCATGTCCGCAATCATGCGCCCCTGTGCAGTGAGGTAGGCGGTGTAGCAGCCGCTGCCGGGTGTGAGCGCGACGATGTCGTTCGTGAGAAGCCCCTGCAGATAGGCGCGGCGGTCGGCGCCGGTCAGCAGCAACCGGCCGCGATCGGTCCTGTCGATGAGGCCCGCTCCTTCCCGAAGCGCGCGGTACTGGTCGAGTAAAGACATAGGAGGACTTGCTGATATCCTGCAGAGATGCAGTTGTCCCGTTATTGTACCGCCGCGCTGCTGACCGTCATAATCAGCGTGGGGACCTTCGCACAGGCACCCGCAAACCTCGCCGCCTCCGCGCAGGGAGCCGCCGCTCAGCCCGCCACGGGAGACGCCGAGTTCACGCTCTTCATATCGGGCTTGCGGGTGGGCGTCGAGCGGGTGCGCCTCGTGCGATCTGGCAGCACCTGGGTCATCTCGTCGACCGCGCAGTTCGGCGCTCCCCTGTACGTCACGCTCAACCGCTTCGAAATGAAGTACACGGCCGACTGGCAGCCCGTCGAGCTGCACATCGAGGCGACACAGACGACCCCACAGGGGGCGCGCACCCTGGGCCTCGCGACCTCGTTCGGGGTCACGACAGCGATCAACGAGATCAGACAGAACGGCGTGACCAACTCGAAGACCGACCAGGTGTCGGCGCGGACCGTGATCCTGCCGAACAACTTCTACGCGGGGTACGAAGCGCTCGCGGCGCGGCTCGCGGCGGCGCAGCCGGGCGCGGATCTGCCCGTCTACGTGGCGCCGCAGTCGGAGGTCAGGGTATCGGTCAAGGCGGTGACCGCGGAGCAGCTGTCCTCCCCGTCGGGGCCCATGGCCACGCGACGCTACGACGTCGCGTTTCAGAACCCGACCGGCCCGCTCGACGCGAGCGTGACGATCGACGCGCGCGCCCGTCTCGTGCGGCTCGAGATTCCCGGCGCGGGGCTGGCGCTCGTCCGCTCCGATCTCGCCACCGTGTCGACTCGATCGCAGCCGATCCGGAACGCGACCGACAACGACGTCATCATCCCCGCCTCCGGCTTCAGCCTCGCAGGGACAATGACGTTCCCGCCGGGCACCGGACGCATGCGCCATCCGGCCGTCGTGCTCGTCGCCGGCTCGGGAGACATCGAGCGCGACGAGGTTGTCGCGGGGATTCCGATCTTCGCGCAGCTTGCGGGATCGCTCGCGCAAGAGGGCTTCGTCGTGCTGCGGTACGACAAGCGAGGGGTCGGCCAGAGCGGCGGGCGCAGCGAGCGCGTCACGCTGCAGGATTACGCGGACGACCTCTCCAGCGCGGTCGTGTGGCTGGCGAAGCGCAGCGACATCGACCGGTCGCGGATTGCCGTCGCCGGCCACAGCGAAGGAGGTGCGGTTGCGCTGCTGGCCGCGGCACGGCAGAAAAAGATCGCGTCGCTGGTGCTGATCGCCGCGCCGGGCACTCCAGGATCCGATCTGATCCTCGAGCAGCAGCGGCACGTCCTCGACGTGATGAAGGTCCAGGGGGCCGAGCGGCAGGCGAAGATCGAGCTGCAGCAGAAAATCCAGGCGGCGGTCATCGCTGACAAGGGATGGGAAGGGCTCCCGCCCGAAGTGCGCGCTCAGGCGGATTCACCCTGGTTCCGAAGCCTGCTCCTGTTCGATCCGGCGAAGGTGCTGCCGAAGGCGAAGCAGCCCATCCTCATCGTTCAGGGGGATCTCGATACCCAGGTCTTTCCGCACCACGCCGATAAGCTCGGGCAACTCGCGCGCGCGCGCAAGAAGGCGGCGCCGGTCGAGGTGCTGCACCTTCCGGACATCAACCATCTCCTCGTGCCCGCCTCGACGGGCGCGGTGTCCGAGTACGGCGGCCTCAGGGACAAGACCGTCACGCCAGCTGTCGCGAAGGCCATCTCGGACTGGTTGAAGAAGTAACGCCCCAATCGCATAAACTCTGACCCATGAACGTCGGCATTCCGAGAGAAACCTGGCCGGGCGAGACGCGCGTCGCGGTCATTCCGGCGGCGGTCCAGGGCCTGGTGAAGGCGGGGCTCGCGGTCGCGGTCGAGCAGGGGGCGGGAACCGCCGCGGGGTTCACGGACGAGGCGTACCGCGCACAGGGCGCGGCGGTCGTCCCGCGGGCGGACGTGTTCAAGACGTCCGACATCCTCCTGCAGGTGCACGCGACGCCGGGCGAGCCGTCGCTGCTGCGATCGGGACAAGCCGTCGTCGGCTTTGCGGATCCGCTCGGCGCGCCGCAGGTGATCCGGGCGCTGGCCGCGACAGGGGTCAGCCTGTTCTCGATGGAGCTGATGCCGCGCATCACCCGGGCGCAGAGCATGGACGCCTTGTCGTCGATGGCGACGATCGCCGGCTACAAAGGGGTGCTGCTCGCCGCGACCACGCTGCCTCGCATGTTCCCGATGCTGATGACGGCCGCGGGGACGATCTCCCCCGCCCGCGTGTTCATCATGGGAGCCGGAGTCGCCGGCCTGCAGGCGATCTCGACGGCGCGGCGCCTGGGGGCCAAGGTGGAAGCGTATGACGTCCGCCCGGCGGTCAAGGAGCAGGTCCAGAGCCTGGGGGCGAAGTTCGTCGAGCTGCCGCTCGAATCCGGCGATGCCGAGGACAAGGGGGGCTACGCGAAGGCGCAGGACGAAGCGTTCTACGAACGCCAGCGGAAGATGATGCTCAAGGTCGTGGCGGCGAGCGACGTGGTCATCACCACCGCCCTCATCCCGGGCAAGCGCGCTCCAATTCTGCTCACGACCGAAATGGTCGAAGCGATGGCGCCGGGCTCGGTCATCGTCGATCTCGCCGCCGAGCGCGGCGGCAACTGCGAGCTGACGAAGCCGGACGAGATCGTCGTCCACCGGGGCGTGACGATCCTGGGACCGTCGAATCCCGCGGCGCTGGTGCCGTACCACGCCAGCCAGATGTATTCCAAGAACATCACGACGTTCCTCGCGCACCTTCTCGGCAAGGACGGCGCAACGCAGCCGACGCTGCCGATCAACCTCGAGGACGAGATCACGCGCGAGACGTTGCTGACACGCGGCGGCGAAGTCGTCCATCCTCGCGTCCGCGACCTGTAGCCGTCATGTGGGTCCTAAAAACCGACGAACAGGCGGAAACGCCGTTCACGTTCCGCATTCTTTCGGGCAGCATCAAGACGATCGGGCGATCGGCGGGGGCGGAGTTCACCGTCGACGCGGCGATGGTCTCGCGGCTGCACTGCCGGGTCACCGCCGGCGCGACGGCGCTGGAAGTGGCGGACCTCGACAGCACCAACGGCACATTCGTCAACGGCCAGCGGGTCACGCAGGCGCTCCTCAAGGAAGGCGACAGGCTCGGGGTCGGGCGGGTTGAGTTAACGGTCTCTCGGGGCACAGACGACTGATCACTAGGCTCTGGGCTCTGGGCTCTGGGGGTTTGGGGGGTTGGCAAAAGCCTAAAGCCCAAAGCCTGTGCCTGTTGTTTCTGTCACCCCTGCAGGAACGGGTTGGTGCGTCTCTCGGCGCCGATCGTCGTGGGCTCGCCGTGGCCCGGATGGACGACCGTGTCGTCCGGAAAACTGAAGAGCACGTCGCGAATCGACTGCAGGAGGACTGCATGGTTGCCTCCCGGCAGGTCGGTGCGGCCGATCGATCCCGCAAACAGGGTGTCCCCCACGAAAAGCGTGCGCGCGGCTTCGGCTTCGCGGCCGATCGCCAGGCACACGCCTCCGGGACAATGCCCCGGCGTATGGTAGACCCAGACCCCGTAGCGCCCGAACCGCCAGGGACCCGGACCGTCGTAGAAGAAGTCCACTTTCGGCTGCGGCTCGACACGAAAGCCGAACATCAGCCCCTGCTGCACGACCCCTTCGTAGAGAAAGTTGTCGGCCTGGTGAAGGCCGACTGGCGCACCGAGCGCGCGTTTGGCGGCCGCGACCCCCGTCACGTGGTCAAGGTGGGCATGCGTCAGCAGGATGTAGCGGATCGACAGCTCATGCTCGGTCACCACGGCCAACAGCTCCTCGACGTCGTCGCCCGGGTCGATGATGACCCCTTCCCGGGTCTCCTCGCACCCCACGACGAAGCCGTTCTTGAAGAAGGGCTGGACCGCGCGTGTTTCGATGAGCATGATGAATGATCTCGCCGGATGAGCCTGTTCGTCCTCTATTCTCGCATTCCGAGGTGAGATGACTACCCACGATTACCGGGAAGCCGTGCGGGTCCAGGCGAGCCTGCTCGCGCCGCTCGAGAAACGCTGCCTCATCTGGATGGCGGAGCGGCTGCCGCCCTGGGTGAATTCCGACCACCTGACCGCGCTGGCCGGCTTGTCGATGCTGGCCGCCGGCCTCTGCTACTGGCGGGGCTCGGCGGCGGCGCTGGTGGGTGCCGTGGTTCTGCTGGCGCTCAACTGGTTCGGCGACAGCCTCGACGGCACGCTGGCCCGAGTCCGGAAGCACGAGCGCCCGCGGTACGGGTTCTACGTCGATCACGTCCTCGACGTGCTCTGCATTCTGTTCGTCTTCGCGGGGCTCGTCCTCGGGGGCCACATGAGCCTGGCGATGGGCGGCGGGTTTCTTCTCGCCTACTACCTGCTCATGATCGAGATCGCGCTCGCGACGCATGCCGTCGGCACGTTTCGCATCTCGTTCTGGAAGTTCGGCCCGACCGAGTTGCGGATTTTCCTTGCCATCGGCACGCTCCGCCTGCTGCAGTCGGATCTGGTGACGATTGCCGGAGCCAGATATCTGCTGTTCGACGTGGGCGGGGCCGTAGCGATCGCAGGGCTGATCATCACCTTCATCGTGTCGGCCATGATGAACACCCGCGCCCTGTATCGCGCGGAGCCGTTGCCCCGGCAAGAATCCCGGCGCCGTACATTCGCCGCGAAAGTCTAGGGGTGCGGTATCATCGCTCCATGATTCTCGCGGCCGTTGACGACCTCCTCTTCAGCTCCAAGATCCGCACGACCGCGAAGCTGGCGGGCGTCGAGCTGACCTTCGCGCGCACCCCTGCCGAAATCCTCGATCAGGCGCGGGCGCTCCGGCCGGCGCTGGTGATCTTCGATCTCAACAGCGCGAAGGCGAATCCGATCGAGACCGTCACGGCCATGAAGCGCGACGCGGACCTCGCGTCCATCCGAACGCTCGGGTTCGTGTCGCACGTTCACACCGACGTCATCGACGCGGCGCGGGAGGCCGGGATCGACGAGGTCATGGCACGCTCCGCGTTCGCGGGGCGCCTTGCCGACATCCTGCTGGCCGCCAGCCCCTCACAGTCCTGATCACGCTCGCTGACATCCGCGCGGCGGCCCGTCGACTCGACGGCCGAGTCCTGCGCACGCCGCTGAGGCACTCGCCGTGGCTCTCGGCGGCTTCGGGAGGCGAGGTGTTTCTCAAGCTCGAGACCCTGCAGCCGACCTTCTCGTACAAAATCCGTGGCGCGTTCAACGCCGTGCTGAAGCTGAGGGAGGAACGGGGCGGGGAGGCTCCGGAACTGGTCACCGCTTCAGCCGGCAATCACGGACGGGCGCTCGCACACGCCGCGCACGCGGCCGGCCTGCGGCTGACGGTGTACGTCCCCGAGCACGCACCACGCGTGAAGATCGACGCGATCCGTCGCGCAGGCGCCGCGGTGAAGGGGTGCCGCGACTACGACGAGGCCGAGGTCAGAGCGAAGGCGCACGGCTCGACCGGCGAGGCGCTGTTCGTGTCGCCATACTCGCATCCCGACGTCATCGCGGGCGCGGGGACGGTCGGCCTGGAGATCCTCGACGAGCGGCCGGATATCGATGCGATCGTCGTCCCGGTGGGCGGTGGCGGATTGATCAGCGGCATCGCGACCGCCGCCGGCGCGATCTCGGAACGCACGTCCGTCATCGGCGTCGAAGTCGAAGCGTCGTCCCCGTTCACGCACTCCCTCGCGGCGGGCCGCATCGTCCGGATCGACGTCGGTCCGACGCTTGCCGATGGCCTCAGCGGCAACCTCGATCCCGACACCGTCACGTTCGACATCGTGCGATCGCTGGTGAAGCGGATCGTCCTCGTCAGTGAACGTCAGCTCGCGGAGGGAATTGCCGGAATTGCGCGCGAGGAACGGCTGATTGCCGAAGGGGCGGGAGCGGTGGGAGCCGCGGCGATGATCGCGGGGAAGATCGACGCCGCGGGCAGGCGCGTCGCGGTCATCCTCTCCGGCGCGAACATCGACCTGGACAGGCTGAAGACGCTCATCTAACCAGCCACCAGACGACCGCGGCGAGCGCCACCACGGCGATCGCGGCCGCCCACCACTTCCCCGAGCCACTCTCATCGTCCAGCGGCAGGAGATCGCCGGGCAACGAGTCTCCCGACCGGACATCGAGGATCGCCCCCACGCTTCGCAGCTCCGCCGAAAACGACGCGGCGCTCTGGTGCCGCTTGTCGATCTCCTTGGCCATGGCGCGCGCGATGATCGCCTCGAAGTCTCCCGATGCGGCGGCCGGCGGCGGAGCGGCAGCGCCGATCACGTTCATGACCGTCTGCGACGCGGTCGGCGCGGCAAACGGATTGCGGCCGGCCAGCATCTCGTACAGCACGACGCCAAGCGAGAACACGTCGGTGCGGGGATCGACCGTCCCGCCGATCGCCTGCTCCGGGGACATGTAGCTCACCACCGGCACGGCGTCCGCGCCGAGCGATTCCGGCGAAGAGGACGCCAGGGCTCGGGTCTTTCCGCCGCGCGTCCAGCGCGACATGCCGAAGTCGAGGACCTTGGCGCTGCCTTTCTGGGTGACGAACACCGTGTCGGGACGCAGATCGGTGTGGAGCACCCCGTGCGAGTGGCCGTCGGCGAGCGCGTCGGCGATCTGGACCGCCAGCTCCACCGCGCGTCGCGGATGCACCGCGCGCCCTGAGCTTTCCTGCCGCAGCGTCACGCCTGAGGCGAACTCGTACGCGAGATAACAGCCTCCGTCGTACTCACCGACGTCGAACAGCGTCGCGATGTTGGGGTGCGAGAGCGCCGTCGCGGCACGGGCGTCCTCGAGGAACATCTCGCGCGTCGCCGTGTCCGTGAAGACGGCCTCCGGGACGAGCTTCAGCGCGACGGTCCGGCCGACCTTGGTATCGCGCGCGCGGTACACCTCTCCGAGGGCGCCTTCGCCGATGCGCTCGAGGAGGTTGTAGTGCGCGATGGTTGGCGGGGGTTCAGGGTTCACGGTTCAGGGTTCACGGTTCAGGGTTCACGGTTCACTCAATGCCTCGGCGGCCTGGAGGGCCTGATCTCGACCCGGCTCGGCAGGCTGCGCGCGGGGTGCGCGATCAGATCGATCACCACATGCGCGACGTCCGCGGGCGCGAGCTTCCAGTCGTCGGCCGGACCGCTCGGGGAGGTGCCACGCGCAAAGCCGGTGGCAACGGAGCCGGGCATGACGTAGCTCACCCGGATATTGTCGTGGCGGACCTCCTGCATCAGCGCCTCGCTGAAGGCATTGAGCCCGGCCTTGGACGCGCAGTACGCCGCACCGGACGGAAAAGCGTTTTTGCCGGCGAGGCTGCTGATGTTGATGATCCAGCCGCCGCCGCGGGCCTTCATCTGCGGTATCGCGGCATGACAGCAGAAGAACACGCCACTCAGGTTCGTCTCGATCACCTGGTGCCAGGCCGCCACGTCCATGTCGGCAACGCTGGCGAACATACCCACCCCGGCGTTGTTTATCAGGATGTCGAGGCCGCCGAATCGGTCGACCGCCGCCGCCACTGCGCCCGCGGCCTCCGTCGCATTGCTCACGTCGGCGCGCGCGGCGTGCACGCGGTTGCCGCGTCCCGATTCTCCCGCCGTAAGCTTCACACGTGCCCCGTCGAGATGGGCCTGGTCCCGGCCGGTAATGACGACGCTCGCTCCGGCCGCGAGCAGCGCGTCGGCTACGGCAAGACCGATACCCCGGGAGCCGCCCGTGACGATTGCCACCTTGCCCGACAGGTCGAGCGTTTGGGACTGACTGCACATAGCAATAGAATAGTCGACTCCTGACGCGCCGCCGGAATGCTACAGGAGCCCCATGTCTTTCATCGCCATCATCGGTAGCGGCCCCCTCGGCGGGTCGATTGCGCACAAGCTCGCCGGACGCGACAGGGTCCGTGAGGTGCGCCTGATTGACGCGGACGAGGGCATCGCGCGGGGGAAGGCGCTCGACATCAGTCAATCCGCGCCGGTCGAGGGGTTCACGACGCGCGTGACCGCCGCCGGTTCGATTGCCGCCGCCGCTGGTGCGGACGTCATCGTCCTCGCGGATCCCGCGAACGGCCAGAGGGAACACAGCGGCGAAGAGGGGCTGGCGCTCCTTCGTCAGCTCGCGGCGATCGACGCGGTCGCGCCCATTGTCTGTGCCGGTGCCACGCAGCGGGAGCTCATCGCGCGCGCGTCCACCGAACTGCACCTCCCGCAGTCCCGGGTTCTGGGGTCAGCGCCACTGGCGCTGGAGTCCGCTCTGCGAGCGCTCGCGGGCTTGTCGATTGACGTATCGGGCGTTGACATCACGCTGAGCGTGGTGGGGGTGCCGCCCGACAACGCGGTGGTCGCGTGGGAAGAAGCGTCGGCGTTTGCGCAGCCGCTCGCCGCGCACGTCGCGCCGCACAAGATGGCCGCGCTCACGGCCCGGATTCCCGGACTCTGGCCGCCGGGGCCTTACGCCCTGGCGTCAGCCGCCTCCCGGGTCGTCGAGGCCATTGCCAACGGCTCGCGCCGCAGGTTCTCGTGTTTTGTGACCGTCGCGCGCGGCAGGGTGGCCGCAATGCCGGTTGAGCTCTCTCAGGACGGCCTGGTCCGCATCATCGAGCCATCGCTGACGAGGCAGGAGCGCACAAAGCTCGAGAATGCTCTTTCTGGGCTTTAGGCCCTAGGCTGTAGGCTCTCTAGAGCCTACAGCCTGAAGCCAGAAATCTCAGTTCTCCGCCTCCCGCGTGTGCATCGCGAGGCCGCCGGCGAACTCGCGGAGGTGCTCCCGCAGAATGAGGCGCCCGCGGTGCAGACGAGACTTCAGCGTCTGCGACTTCACGCGCAGAACCGCGCTGGCCTCTTCCGTCGACAGTCCCTGGATGTCGCGCAGGATCACCGGCACTCGGTAGACCTCCGGCAGATGCCTGAGCGCGCCGATCAGCCGCTGCCGCATTTCGCCGCGCAGCACGCGATCGTCCGCCAGGGATGACCAATCCGCCGGCTCCTGCACCGCGCGATCGGCTCCGTCCATGGACGGCGTTTCCTGCCGCGGCACTTCGTGCGGGCGGCTGAACCGGCCGTTCCGCAGCCGCGACATCGCGGTGTTGAACGTGATCCGGTAAATCCACGAAGAGAGCGCCGCGTCACCGCGGAACGCATCGATCTTCCGGTGCACTTTCATCAAGACGTCCTGGGTCACCTCTTCGGCATCTTCCCAGTTCTTCATATAGCGAAACGCAAGCTGGTGGATCCGCGGTCCGTAGGTCGAAGCGAGATCGGTAACGGCCGTGCTGTCCCCCGCCTGCATCCTGCCAATCAGTTCCTGCTCTTCCGGCTGACGCATCTCGGGGCCTCCGTAAAGGACAGAACACGCGACCGGCCATCCTTATTCCTGGAGGGACGGGCTGCGGGACGAATGGCTCGGTCCCGCAGGAACTGCGTAACTCACAGGAAAGGCGTGGGTTAGATACCGGCCAGGCCCGGCACAGGCGCGGCGGCTGGGTAGACGATGCGGCGGTCGAAGACGGACGCAAATGACTGGCAGACGGCGGATTCAACGTCGGCCATGGCCACGGAGCGGTCAAGCAGCCTCTCGATCGAGGTGACGCCCTTGTCAGAGATGCCGCACGGCACGATCAGGCCGAAATCAGCGAGGTTGGTGCTGACGTTCAGCGCAAAGCCGTGACTCGTGACCCACCGCGCAATCCGCACCCCGATGGCCGCCAGCTTGTCGTTTCCGACCCACGCGCCGGTCAGCCCCGGCGACCGTTCGGCGGTAATCCCGAATGCGGCCACCGCGCGGATGAGCGTCTCTTCGAGGTCTCGGACGTATCGGTGGACATCGCACCGATCCGGCCGGAGGTCCACGATCGGATAGCCGACGAGCTGGCCCGGGCCGTGGTAGGTCACGTCGCCGCCGCGGCCCGTCTCGAAAAGCTCCACCCCCTGCGCGCGCAGGCGATCCGGAGTTTCGAGCACGTGCGACCGATCGCTGCGCGCCTTCACGCCAAGGGTGATCACGGGAGGATGTTCGAGGAGCAGGAGCTGATCGGGGATCTCGTCCGCCTTCCGCCGCTCGACCAGCTGCTTCTGCAGATCGAGGGCGTCGGCATAAGGGACTACGCCGAGGCGATGGACGTGGAGCTCGCGAGAGGGCATTCGAACTTCAGACTTCTAACTTCAGCCTTTCGATTTCAGTCTACATCCACGCTTCATCGAAGTTCTCGAGCCGCTCCTTGACGAAGGACAGGAACCGGCCGGCGTCCGCGCCGTCGACGAGGCGATGGTCGTATCCAAGCGTCATGTGGCACACGGGCTTGATCGCGATCGCATCGTCGATGACGACGGCCCGCTTCTCGATGGCACCGACCCCCAGGATGGCGACCTGCGGCTGATTGATCAGCGGAAGGCCGTACAGCGCGCCGAAGATGCCGGGATTCGTGATGGTGAACGTGCCCCCCTGGACTTCGTCAGGGTTCAGCTTCTTCGAGCGCGCGCGGTTGGCGACGTCGTTGATCGCGCGGCTCAGGCTGAGCAGGTTCTTTTCGTCCGCGTTCCTGATGACAGGCACGATCAGCCCGTTTTCGAGCGCCACCGCGATGCCGAGGTTGATGTCCTTCTTGTAGACGATGTTGTCGCCGTCAACCGAGGCGTTGACGATCGGGAACTGCACGAGCGCGTCCGCGGTGACTTTCGCGATGAACGACGTGAAGGTCAGCTTCGCGCCTGCCTGTTCGTAGGCGGCCTTCCTCTTCTCGCGCAGGGCGCTGACCCGGCCGAAGTTCACTTCGTATACGGAGTACACGTGCGGTGACGTGTGCGCGCTGAGCACCATGTGCTCCGCGATCTTCCTGCGCATCACGCTCATCGGGACGATCTGCACCTTTTCGCCCGGCTTGTACGCCGGCCCCACAGCCGGCGTCGGCGTGCGCGACCCTGCGCGCGGCGCGACAGGCGCCGCGGCAGGCCTGCCGGACTCGAGATAGCCGAGGATGTCCTGCTTCGTGACGCGGCCGCTGAGGCCGGTTCCAGGGATTCGCGCGATGTCGACGTTGTTATCGCGCGCGATGCGCCGCACGAGGGGAGACGACTTCTGCCGGCGGAGGTCTTCTCTACTGGCCGCGGCGCTTCTCGTGGCCGCGGCGCTGACCTGCTTCCCGGGGCCGCTCCCGACGTCTGCCTGCCCGACCGCCGCCTCAGGCAGCGCACTCTCTGCAGGCGCCGGGGGAGCCGCGGCCGTCTCGCCCGCCGCGCCGATGGTCGCGACGACGCTGTTCACGGGGACCGTCTCGCCTTCCTTGACTCTGATCTCGGTCAGGACGCCCGCTGCCGGCGAAGGAATCTCCGCGTCGACCTTGTCGGTCGAGATCTCGAACAGCGGCTCGTCGCGGTCGATTGAATCACCGACTTTCTTGATCCATCGAACGATGGTCCCTTCGGCGATCGATTCCCCCATCTGGGGCATCATTACGTTTGTCATGCTCGTTCCCTAAAGATTACGCATGGATCGCGGCGCCGTGTGCGGCATGGGCCGCCTCCCCGACCGCCTCGGACATCGTCGGATGCGCGTGGATGGTGCGGATGAGCTCTTCGACCGTGCACTCCAGGCGCAGCGCCAGCGTGGCTTCCGCGACGAGCTCCGTCGAGCGCGGGCCGATCATGTGGACGCCGAGGATCTCGTCGTACTTCTTGTCGAACACGATCTTCACGAACCCTTCCGTCTCGCCGGCGATTCGCGCCCGCCCGAGCACGCCAAACTTGAACGAGCCGGTCTTCACGTCGTACCCGCGCGCCTGCGCTTCCTTCTCGGTCAGGCCCACGCTGCCGATTTCCGGGTCGCAGTAGGTGCAGCCGGGCACCTGGTCGTAGTTGATCCGCCCGTATTCCCTTCCGGCGATGCGCTCGGCCAGCGCGACCCCCTCCGCGGAGGAGAGGTGCGCCAGCTGCGGATGGCCAGGCTTGTCGAACGTGATCACGTCGCCGATCGCCGAGATGCCGGGCACGCTGGTCCGGAAGTCCTTTTCGACGTGGACGTATCCACGCTCCATCCGGATGCCTGCCTCTTCGGCGCCGAGCCCTGTCGTCACCGGTCCGCGTCCCGTTGCGACGAGCAGATACTCCGCCTTCAGCATCGTGGTCTTTCCGTCCGGCGTCTGCGCTTCGATGTCGACGCCGTCGGCTCCTGGCTTTGCGCTCGTGACCTTCGTGCCGGTCAGGACCTTGATGCCCTGCTTCCTGAACGATCTCTCCAGCTCCGTCGACACCGATTCGTCCTCGATGGGGACGACGCGCGGAAGCAGCTCGATGATCGTGACGTCGCTGCCGAAGCGGCGGAAGATCGAGCCGAACTCGACGCCCACCGCGCCGCTGCCCATGATCGCGATCGACCTGGGTATGTCCTTCAGCTGAATCGCTTCGTCGCTCGTGATGATCCGCTTGCGATCGATCTCGATGCCCGGAACGCTCCGCGGCTGCGAGCCGGTGGCGACGACGATCTCCTTGCGCGCGGCGATCGTCTGCTTCTGGCCGTCGGTAATCTCGACCTTGCCCTGGCCCGCGAGGCGGCCGCTGCCCTTGATCCAGTCGATCTTGTTCTTCTTGAACAGCATCTCGATGCCGCCGGTGAGCCCCTTGACGATCTTGTCCTTGCGGGCCTGCACCTGCTCCATGTCGATGCCGACGGCGGCCTGGCCGATCGTCAGGCCCCACTCTTTCCAGTCCTGTGCGACCTTGAGGGCGTGCGCGTGCTCGAGGAGCGCCTTCGTCGGGATGCAGCCCCAGTTGAGGCAGGTGCCTCCGAGCGTCGGGGCGCGCTCGACGACGGCTGTGCTGAGCCCGAGCTGAGCGGCGCGGATTGCTGCGACGTAGCCGCCGGTACCCGAACCGATGACTACGAGATCGTATTCGTTCGCCATTACTTGTCTTTCTTCCTGATTGTCGAGAGGGGGACGAAGGACACGGAAGGGAGGGCCTCCGACGGTGACGCCGGCTCCGCATCGGCCTGTTCGGGATCCAGACGCGACAGCCTGGACCTGAGCCGGGTGTATTCGTACCGCAGCTCCCAGTACGATTGGTTCAGGGCATCCAACCGGCGCGCCAGGCGGCGCACGGAGGCCAGTGCCATCAGCGCGAGAAGCAGGCCAAGGCCCGCAACGACCCACGAGACCACAACCGACTTACCTTACTAAAGAAGAGGGAAAAGGGACAAGGGGAGAAGGGACAGCAGGAAAACGCGCTACAATCGGCCGCTCACGGACATGGCCGGCTCGAAGACCATCCTGATCTGCGACGACGATCAGGGGATGCGCGACACCATCGGCGCCATCCTCAAACGGGACTATCGCGTGCTGATGGTCTCGAGCGGCGAAGCTGCGCTGACGCTGCTGAAGGCGGAGGACGTCGACCTCATTCTCCTCGACGTCCGTCTCCCGGGCATCAGCGGCTTCGACGTTCTCCGCATCGTCAAGGAGAACTACAGCCTGATCGAGTGCATCATGATCTCGGCCATCAACGAGGTCGAGACCGCCGTGCAGGCGATGAAGCACGGCGCCTACCACTACATCACGAAGAACTTCGAGTACGACGAGCTGCGCTCGCTCGTCCGGAACGCGTGCGAGCGGCAGGACCTGAACCGGCAGGTCATCACCCTCAGCGCGCAGGTCGCCGAGCAGAGCGAACGCGAGTTCCTGATCGGGCCCAGCCGTCAGATCCGCGACATCGTGGACCTGGTGCAGAAGGTGGCCAGGCTCTCCGCTACGGTCCTGATCCTCGGCGAAAGCGGCACCGGCAAGGAGCTGCTGGCGCGGCTGCTCCACCGCGAGTCCGGGCACAGCGGCGCGCCGTTCATCGCGGTGAACCTGTCGGCGATCCCGCACGAGCTCGTCGAAAGCACGCTGTTCGGCCACGAGCGCGGCTCATTCACCGGCGCCCACAAACAGCAGCTCGGCAAGTTCGAGCTCGCGACGGGGGGCACGCTGTTCCTCGACGAGATCGGCGATCTGCGGTTCGACCTGCAGGCCAAGCTGCTGCGCGCCATCCAGGAAGGTGAGATCGAACGGGTCGGCGGCACCAAACCCATCCGGACCGACTTCCGCCTCGTCGTCGCGACCAACGTCGACCTCGAGAAGGCGGTCAAGGAGGGACGGGTCCGCGAGGACCTGTATTATCGGATCAACGTCATTCCGATCCGGATGCCCCCGCTGCGCGATCGCATCGAGGATCTGCCGGAGCTTGCACGGCTGTTCCTCGATCGCTACAAGGTCAAGTTCCGCAAGCCCGTGCGCGGCATCTCCGGCTCAGCTTTGAAGATCCTGGCGTCCTACTGGTGGCCCGGCAATATCCGCGAGCTCGAGAACCTGATCGAGCGGCTCGTCGCGGTCAGCGACAAGGAATGGATCACCGACGAGGACCTGCCTCTCGAATACCACTTCGCCAAGCTCGATTCCGGCCCGACGACCGGGGACGCCCTGTTCCAGGAAGCCTGCGATACATTCGAGCGCAACTTCATCCTCCGGGCGCTCGAAAAGTCCGACTGGAACGTCACCGCAACGGCCCGCTACCTCGGTATCCCACTGAGCACGCTGAAGCACAAAATGGCCCGCCTGGACCTCCGGGACATCGCCCGCAAGCTCCGGGGAGCGTAGGCAAGAATCCCAGCCTACCGGCCAATTCGTTGACCTGACAGGCCAATGGATTGCCCTGATCGACCGTAAGCGCCCGGCCGTTTGCGCCGCTTCCGCTCACCAAGACGGTCCTAAAGAGTCATTCCGACAGATCTGTGTTTTGGCGGGCCAAGCGCTCGCTGCATCCCGCGAAGCGACTCTTTGGACAGAGATTGCGTTACCGGAATACCCGTTGCAATTTCATGAGCAACGCGGCGCGCCAAGTTCGGCCCTCCACGTCACCGCTCACATTCGATGTTCGTCCCGGTTAAAGGAGTGCGCATGCAGCCCTCGATGTTCAACGTCCGGGTGCCGCTCGACGCGGTTGACGGTCGCGATGAAGTGTTCCTGATGAACACCTTCACGGACGCGCAGCTGATCGTGTCGCGCGACGTCGCGGCACTGCTCGACCGGGTCGGCTCCATCCCGCCCGACGCGTTGACGCCCGACGTGTTAACGAAAGACGAGCGCGAGGCGCTCTCGACGCTCGCCGACCAGGGCTTTCTCGTCAACGACCGCGAGTCGGAGCAGGTCCGGCTGCACGACTATTTCAGGGACATCCGGGAGAGCGAGGAGCAGCTGCGCCTCACGGTCCTCACCACCCTGCAGTGCAACTTCGCCTGCGATTACTGCTTCCAGGGGGATCACGGCGACTACAACAAGACCGCCGCGAAGATGACGATGGAAACGGCCGGGCGAGTGGCCGCGTGGACCGAAGAGCGGCTGGATGCGCTCGATCCCGAGAGCTTCGTCCTGACGCTGTTCGGCGGCGAGCCGCTGCTGAATCTGCCGGTGGCGTACTACCTGGCGGAACGGCTCTGGAACGCGTCGCAGGCGCGCGGCGTGCGCATGCAGATCAACGTCATTACCAACGGCCTCCTGCTCACGCCCGAGGTGGTGGATCGGCTGGCACCCTTCGGCCTCACCTCGGTCAAGGTGACGCTCGACGGCGATCACGATACCCACAACCGCATGCGTCCGCTCCGCGGCGGCCAGGGGACGTTCGACAAGATCATCGAGAACGTGCGCCAGGTTGCGGGCAAGTGTCGCATCTCGATCGGCGGAAACTTCGACGAGAGCTCGGTCGACAGCTACCCCGCGCTGCTCGACTTCCTGCGCGAGCAGGAGTTCGCCGACAAGCTCGCGCGCGTCGCGTTCAAGCCGATCATCCGCGAGCCGAAGCCCCAGCAGCCCAAGGGCCTGATTCCGCTGACGGTCGTCGGCTCCGAGGGGAAGCCGCTGAACGGCACGTGCATGACCTCGGCGGGGAGCGGCTCGAGCATCTGCGACAACTGCAACTTCCTCGACGAGAAGGCGTCCTTCCTGCGCGCAGAGACGAAGAAGCGTGGGTTCAAAACGGTCGACGGCGTGCACATGGGCCCGTGCGAAATCCACCGGCGGCACGCCTACACGATCGGTCCGGACGGGGCGCTGTACGCGTGCCCAGGCTTCACCGGCGACCCGCAGCAGTCAACCGGACACATCGACGGCCGGCGCGACGAGTGGCGGGAAAGCGCCGCCAAACGGTTCGAAGTGATCACCGCGTGGAAGGAGTGCGACGACTGCGCGTTCATTCCGGTGTGCGCGGGTGGGTGCTCGGTGGCCGCGCACACGGAGCTCGGCAGCATGGACCGGCCGAACTGCCACAAGACCGCCTTCGAGGCCGGAGTGATTTCCCTCGCGCGCGAAGCCGCCGTGAGCGAAATGGCCTCAATCAACTAGCGGCACCACGACAACAACGGAGGACGGTCATGAAAAACGACAGAAAAGGAGCGGACAAGAAAAGGGGCACCCTGCGCCCCTGGCTGATCGACGTCGCGGTCGAGCCCTGAGGTAAGAAGGCGAATTTCGACAGAGACTGCGTGGGTCATTGAAGGGCTCCCCGAGCCAAAGAAGTAGCACCGTTCACTTCAACCATCGTTAAGAGAGGATCCGACCATGAAGATTCAGATCGTGAAGAAGGCCGACAAGAAGGCGAATTTCCTGAGCGGCTGCGCGTTTATGATCGAATAGCTGCGCGAATCGCGAAAGTAAGCGTCGTCTCGCGTCGTCCGTT
>CAYZBZ010000023.1:0-28142 GCA_964476725.1 uncultured Vicinamibacterales bacterium | reverse complement strand
GCGCGCGTGCTGCGCGACGGCGAGGTGCGGCTCGCGTCGCGGCAGCCGTCAATCGTCCTGCCATTCCGGCTCGTCGCCTCGACGACGAAGGACCTGGAGACGGAGGTGCGGGACGGGCGGTTCAGGCAGGACCTGCTGCGTCGATTCGCCGCGTGCCGGATCACGCTGCCGGCGCTGCGGCAGCGCTCCGGGGATCTCGCCGCGATCATCGAGCGCCTCGTGGCGGAGATGGGTGGCGCGCCGCGGTCGTTCACGCAGCCCGCCATTACCGTTCTTGCCGCCCTGCCATGGGCGCAGAACATCGACGAGCTCGCCGGCGTGCTGGAGAAGGTGCTCGAGGGGGCCGGCGCGATCGTCATGCAGGAAGACGTGCTCGCGCACGCGCCGATCGACGGCGGGTCCACGCGCTTCGATCTCACGGCCAGTCTCCGTGACGCGCGGCGCCGCTTCGAGCGGGACTACATCGCGGCCGTGCTCGAGCGGCATCAGTGGCGTATGAGCGACGCCGCACGCACGCTCGGGATCGAGCGCGCCAACCTGTATCGCAAGACGCGCCAGCTCGGGATCGTCAGGGTCCCCAGGGCGGAAGTGTCGTGAGCGTGAGGAAGTCCAGCATGAGAAGGTCGAGGCACGGCCTGCGCCTTCTGCTCTGCAGCGTCGCCGCCGTCGCACTCACGCCGGCCCTGGCCGCGGCGCAGACGGACCCGCAGCGCCCGGGCGTCAGGGTCGGGCCGCTCCAGATCAGCCCCCGTCTCGTCTTCAGCAACATCGGCGTCGACGACAACGTCTTCAACGAGCCGACGGACCCGAAGCGCGACTTCACGCTCACCGCGACGCCGGACGTCGAGCTGTCGGTGCAGCCGGGGCGGCTGCGGCTCGCCCTCACCTCCCAGGTGGACTTCGTGTACTTCCACACGTACACGAGCGAGCGGAGCGTCAACCGCATCTTCTCCGGCCGGGCCGATCTCGACCTCACGTGGCTCAAGCCGTTCTTCACGGTGAGCGCCGCGCATACGAGCGCGCGGCTCAATTCCGAGATCGACTCCAGGGCGCGGCACCATCCGCGCGCCTACACGGCCGGCACGAGCCTCAGGCTCGCCTCACGGACGTCGGTCGCGTTCACCGCCCGCGCCGCGACCGAGTCGTACGATCCCGGACTCGAGTTCCGCGGCGTCGATCTGTCGAGGTCGCTCGACAACGAGACGAAGGCATACGAAGCGTCGTTCAACGTCAACCTGACGCCGTTCACGACCGTGAGCCTGGTCGCGGCGCGGGAGCAGCAGCGGTTCGATCACGCGCCGATCAAAGACGCGGACAGCCTGCGCATTGCCCCGACGGTGACGTTCAGCCCGCTTGGGCAGATCACCGGCACGGCGTCTGTCGGCTTCCGGCGTTTCAACGGGATCGATCCGTCGCTGCCGGACTACAGCGGCCTGGTTTCGGCCGGCGCCATCGGCCTCCTGCTCGGCGGCCAGTACAAGCTCGACACGATGTTCAGCCGCGACGTGAGGTACTCGTACGAAGAGGGGCTGCCGTACTACATCCTCACGGGGGGCCGGGCGACACTGGCAGTCCGGACGGTGGGCGCGCTCGACGTCCGGGTCACCGGCGGCCGGGAGTCGATGGACTACCGCGCGCTCGGTGACGTCGGGACGCCTGGACGCGACCGGCTGGTGATTTACGGCACGGGGTTCGGCTACCGCTTTGCCGAGCGCATCCGATTGGTCATCGAGGCGGAGCTCTCGCACCGCACGTCGGAGCGCGAGACGTCTCGGGAATACACGAACCGGCGCATCATGGCTACGTTGAACTGGGGAGCGATCAACCAATGAACACCATCTTGCTGACGCTGCTGCTGGCCGGGGCGCAGGCCGCGGCCGCACAGGAGCCGCCGCGTGCGGCGCAGGGATCCACCGCCGAAGAGTACGTCGTCGGCCCGCAGGACGTGATCGCCCTGGTCGTCTTCAACGACGAGTCCTTGTCACGGCCGGCGCTGTCGGTCGACAGCGAGGGGACGGTCGACTGCCCGCTCGTCGGCCGCGTGAAAGTCAGCGGGCTCACGACGCGGCAGATCGAGGAGGATCTGCGGCGTCGTCTCGGGCTCAAGCGGGACGCGCAGGGGCGCGTGGTCGGCGGCTACCTCAACAGCCCCAACATCAGCGTCGTCGTCAAGGAGTTCCGGAGCCAGCGCGTCTACGTCACCGGCGCGGTGAAGTCGCCGGGCTTCGTCGAGCTGCAGGGGGATCCGACGCTGACGCGGGCGCTCGCGGAGGCCGGATATCCGACCAGCGAATCCGGCTCCTACGTGCTCATCACGCACGCGATCGGCACGCAGCCTGCCACCGGGCCTCCGGCCGCCGCTCGCCCAGAGGACCAGGTGCGAGTGGGCAGGGAGGAGATCGACACGGGCCGCGCGAGCAGAATCCGCCTGCGTGCCGGCGACTTCGTCTTCGTGCCGACGGCCGACAAGTTCTTCGTCACCGGCGAGGTGAAGTCGATGGGCCAGTACGTGCTGAACGGCGAGCTCAACGTCCTGCAGGCCCTCGCCATGGCGGGCGGCGTCACCGACCGCGCCAACAAGGGCAAGGTCAAGATCGAGCGGATCGTCAACGGGAAGAAAGTCGAGATCGCCGCGAAGGAGTCGACGATCGTCCAGGCGGGCGACACGATCAAGGTCCCGAAGCGTTTCTGGTGAAGAACGACGAGGCCGTGGCGATGCGCGTCCTGCATCTCTGCGCCGGTAACCTGTACGGCGGCGTGGAGCGGATCGTCGCCGAGTGCGTGGCCGCCCGGAAGCTGTGCCCCGCGATGGCGCCGTCGGTTGCGGTCTGTTTCGAAGGGCGCCTCGCGCAGGAGATCGACGCCCTGGGACTGGATTGCACGCGCCTCGGCGCCGTGAGGATGAGCCGGCCTCACACGGTCCTTCGCGCGCGGCGCCAGCTCGGCCGTCTGCTGGAGGCGGAGCGGCCCCTGACGGTCATCTGCCATTCCTCGTGGATCTTCGGTCTTGCGGCCCCGGTCGTCCGCGCGGCCGGAGGGACGCTGGTGCTCTGGGTTCACGATCGGCCGTCGCGGACCTGGGCGGATCGATGGGCACGCCTCACGTCGCCCGATCTCATCATCGCCAACAGCAGGTTTACCGACCAAAGCGTACGCGCGTTCTATCGCGGCACTCCACACGCCGTGTTGTACGCGCCGGTGGCCGACGCCGCCGTTTCCGGAGAACGCGCAGATGTGCGTGCCGCTCTCGGGGTCGACGAGCAGACGCCGGTGATCCTCATCGCCAGCCGCTTCGAAGCATGGAAGGGACATCGCGAGCTCATTGCCGCCGCCGCGCGGGTGTCCGAACCCTGGCGCATGTGGATTGCGGGCCGGCCGCAGCGCGCCGGCGAGGACGCGTACGAAGGAGAGCTTCGTGATTGTGCCGCGGCATCGGGCGTCGCGGGTCGCGTGCAGTTTCTCGGAGAACGGCGTGATGTGCCGGCGTTGATGAGGGCGGCCGACGTGCACTGCCAGCCGAATACCGCTCCCGAACCGTTCGGCCTCGCGTTCGTCGAGGCGCTGTACGCAGGCCTGCCTGTCGTGACGACGGCGATGGGGGGGGCGCTCGAGATCGTCACGGACGACTGCGGTGTGCTGCTGCCGCCGGGAGACGCCGGCGCGCTGGAGCGCGCGCTCCGCGCGCTCGTCGTCGATCGCAAGGCGCGCGCCCGGCTTGGATCCGCGGGTCCGGCTCGGGCGCGGGAGCTCTGCGATCCGGCCCGCCAGCTCGCGGCTCTCGCGGCGATGTTGACCAGCGCCGCAGCGCGGCAGGTGACCGCGTGATAGAGCTGATCGGCCGGACGCGTGGCTGATCGCCCGGCTCCGCCCTGGGTACGAGCGCTGGCCCGCGTGATTCCGCGGCTGCCGATGGGGCGCTATTTCCTGGTGCATCACCTGCGGCGTCTCACCGGTCCCCCTTTCGTGATACGCGTGGCACCCGAGCTCGGTGGCTTCGCGTTTCGCTGCGATCCGCGCGATTCGGTCGCGCGTGAAGTCTGTTTCACCGGGCGCTACGAGCCTCAGGAGACGCAGATCGCGTCGCGGTTGCTCCGGCCTGGCGACGTGTTTGTGGACGTCGGGGCCAACTGGGGGTACTTCACGCTGGCGGCGGCGCACTGGGTCGGCGCGGCCGGGCGCGTGATCGCGTTCGAGCCGGAACCGCGCCTGTTCGAGCTGCTCACGACCAACCTCGCGCTCAACCGGATCCAGTCCGTGCGCCCCCGCCAGCTTGCCGTCGCCGCCGGACGCGGAACGTTGCGATTCGCCGCGTTCCACGCGGACGGCGGCAACTGGGGGGTATCGCGTGCCGTGCTGCCGACCGCACCGGCCGACTTTGAATGCCGGACCGCAGCGCTGGACGACGAGCTCGATGCGGAGCAGGTCGGGCCGGTGCAGCTGACGAAGATCGACGTGGAAGGTGGTGAAGCGGATGTGCTCCTGGGTATGCGCCGCGGGCTGCGGCAGGGCCGATATCGGTATGTCCTTGTCGAATGCCACGCGGACCTGCTCGCGGAGCGAGGGATTTCCGAGACCGAATGCCTCGCACCGCTCTTCGACGCGGGGTATCGCGCCTGGCTCGTGACGCATACGCCGGCGGCGCATCGCCTTGCGGCCAGGCGGTCGCTGACCGCCGGCGAGCTGATACGGCCGTACGACAGGAGCGAGCGGCTCGGCTCGTGGCCCCACGTGCTGGCGGCGGCTCCCGATGCACCGGACCCTGCCTGATGCGCGTCGCATTCCTCAGCGTCTCGGACCAGATCGGCGGCTCGGAAGTCATGCTGCTGGAGATCATGCGCGAGCTGCGACGGGCGCAGCCGTCCTGGTCTCTGCATCTGGTGCTTCCCGGGAACGGTCCGCTCGCCGATCGCGCCGCCGCTCTCGGCGTGGCTGTTGTGCCGCTGCCGATGCCGGCGTCTCTGGCCCGCCTTGGCGAATGGGGGATGGCCGGCCGACGGCACGCGGCCATTGCGGCGCGGCTGCTGCGGGTTGCCGCCGATCTCCCGTCGTACGAGAGACGGCTGCGCGAGGTGCTGTCCGCCATCGATCCGGACGTCGTCCATACCAACGGGCTCAAGGCCCACATCGTGGCCGCGCGCGCACGGCGCAAGGGCCTCGTGTGGCACATGCACGAATACGTCAGCGGCCGACCGATGACACGGGCCCTGGTTCGCAGGTATGCGGCGCGGGCCAGCGTCATCGTGGCCAACTCCGACAGCGTGGCCGCTGACGTGCGCGGGATTACGGGATCGCGCGCGCCCATCCGGGTCATTCACAACGCGGTCGATCTCGTCCGGTTTTCGCCCGAGGGTCTGCGCGAGGATCTCGACGGGCTCTGCGGCCTGGAGCGCGCGCCGGACGGCACCGTGCGCGTCGGCCTGGTCGCGACGTTGAGCCGGTGGAAAGGGCACGAGACGTTTCTGCGCGCGCTCGCGGCGCTGCCGCCGGCGCTGCCGGTCCGCGGATACATCATCGGCGGGGCGCTGTACGACACAGACGGCAGCCAGCATGCGATCGAAGACCTTCGCGCGCTGGCGGCGAGCCTCAATCTGGATCGCCGCGTCGGGTTCGCGGGATTCGTGCACTCGGTCGAACGCGTGATGCGCGCGCTCGACGTCGTCGTTCACGCGAGCACGATGCCGGAGCCGTTCGGTCTGGTCATTGCGGAAGCGATGGCCTGCGGCCGGGTCATCGTCACGAGCGGGACAGGGGGGGCCGGCGAGCTCGTCCGCGACGGCATCGATGCCGTCACGCACCGGCCAGGCGATGCCGTCGACCTTGCGGCTCAGCTCGAGAGGCTGGCCACGGATTCCGCGCTGAGGGAGCGGATCGGCCTCGAAGGACGCCACACCGCGCTCAGGCGATTCGACGCGGGCCGGATCGGTGACGAGTTCGCACGCGCGTACCAGGCGGCGACCGAGGATGGCGTCATGGCCAGGCGATGAATACCACCACCGCGTTTGGCGTTCGCCGCGTGAGCGGCGCACCTCCCGATGCCGCGGCGCACAGCGTTCGAGCTCCGTGGGGTTTCCCCGAGATCTTCGTGATCAGCCAGACGGCTCTGCCGGCGTTGCTGTATTTGCCTGGCAACCAGGGGATGCGCCTGTCGATTCGCGCCGCCGCCTTTGCGATCAGCCTGGCGGTGTTCGGGTGGTGGCTGCTGCAGTCGAACGTGCGGCCACCGGCGCATCGGGCGTCGTCCTGGGTTGCGGCGGTGATGGGGCTGCTTGCACTCATGCTGTTCAACCCGTACACGACGTCGCTCGTCGGCGGTCTCGCGCACATGATGGTGTACTTCGCCGTCATGTCGCCGCTCTTCTGGGCGCCGATCTTCGTGAAGACGCCTGAGCACCTCGCGCGGCTGCTCGCGCTCCTTCTGATCTGCAGCGGCATCAACTCTCTCGTGGGAGTGCTCCAGGTGTACGACCCGGCGCGGTGGATGCCCGTGGAGCTGTCGCGCGTCATCACCGAGTCCTCGTTGGGGCTGGGTACCGTGACCTACCGCGGCCCGGAGGGTCAGATCATCGTGCGTCCGCCCGGGCTGTTCGACACGCCGGGCGCGGTGGCGGGTCCCGGCATGTTCGCCGCGCTGCTGGGCGCCATTTTCGGGCTGAGCGCCCTGCCGCTGTGGAAGCGGGCCGGCGCCTTCGCGCTGTCGGCCGCCGGCATCGCGGCGATCTATCTCAGTCAGGTACGCATCAGCCTGGTGATGACGGTCCTGATGTTCGGCGTGTACGGGCTCACGCTGATGATGCAGAAGCGGGCGGCCAAGGCCACCATCTTCGGGATGCTGGCCGGCGGGCTCATCGCGGTGAGCTTCCTGATCGCGGTCACGCTCGGCGGTCAGAGCATCACGGACCGGTTCATGACGCTCTTCGCCGAAGACCCGATGGCAATCTACTACCATGCACGCGGCGTGCAGCTGCACAGCACGCTCTCGGAGATGCTCGTCGACTATCCGCTGGGTGCGGGACTCGGACGTTGGGGCATGGCCGGCGGTTATTTCGGAACCGCCGGGGCGCCGACGCTGTGGGCGGAGATCCAGATTGCGGGCTGGATGATCGACGGCGGCATACCGATGATCATCCTGTACGGAGGGGCGATTATCGCTGCCGGGGCCGCGCAAGTGCGGCTTGCGCGCTGCACGCAGTATCCGCGCGTCGCCGCCTGTGCGGCCGTCGTGTTCGCCGCCAACGTCGGGACGGCCGCGATGGTGTTCAGCTTCACGCCGTTCGTGACACAGATCGGCATCCAGTACTGGTTCCTCGCCGGGGCGCTTCACGGCGTCGCGTGCCACTACCGGCTCCAGGATGCATGACCCGCTGGCTGATCATCGCGGGAGACTTTACGCCGCTCGGCGGCATGGATCGGGCGAACCACGCGCTCGCGCGCAGCCTTGCGAGTGCGCCCGGCGCGGACGTGCACCTCGTCGCGCACCGCGTCTGGCCGGATCTCGAGCGGTCGGCGGCCGTGCACGTGCACCGCGTCCGGCGTCCGTTCGGCTCGAACGTCGCGGGAGCGCCGTTGCTGGCAGCCGAAGGTGAGCGGCGGTCGAGGACGTTCACGGACGGGCGCGTGATCGCGAACGGCGGCAACGCGGACGCGGGGGACATCACCTGGGTGCACTATCTCCACGCCGCGCACACGCCGCGCTCCCGCGGTATCCGGCGGCGGATCCAGGGACGTGCGTGTCACCAGTACTACCTGGCGCGGGAGCGCACGGCGTTGCGGCGCGCCCGAGTGGTGCTGTGCAACAGCGCGCGCACGGCTGCCGACGTTCACGAGCGGCTGGGAGTGCCGCTCGAGCGCACGCGGGTCATCTACTACGGTTCCGATCCCGAGCGGTTTCCACTGGTCACCGTGGCCGAGCGCACGGCGGCTCGGCGCGAGCTGAACTGGGCGGAAGATCGGCCTGTCGTGGCGTTCGTCGGAGCGTTGGGAGATCGCCGGAAGGGGTTCGACCGGCTCTTCGACGCGTGGCTGCAGTTGTGCCGCGACGGCTCGTGGGATGCCGACCTCGCCGTGGCGGGGCACGGCGCCGAACTGTCGCGATGGCGCCGTGCCGCGACCGAATCAGGCCTGGAGGGCCGGATCAGATTCCTTGGTTTTCGCGACGATGTCTCGCGCGTGCTGGCGGCGTCGGATGTGCTCGTGCATCCCGCGCGGTACGAGGCCTATGGCCTCGGCGTGCACGAAGCGATCTGCCGCGGGCTGCCCGCGATCGTCAACGCCACGGCCGGCGTGGCCGAACTGTACCCCGCTGAACTGTCAGACCTGCTGATCCGGAACGTCGAGGACTCGTCCGAGATTGCCGATCGACTCCATCGCTGGCGGTGGGACATTCAGGCCGGCGCTGCGCGCGTGCGCTCCTTCTCGGAGCGGTTGCGCGCGCGAACGTGGGACGACATGTCGGCCGAGATTCGGCAGGCGGTCGGCGAGTGAGCGTGGCCGCATCATGCGCGGCGTTCGTTCCGGTTCGCGCGTGCTGGATCTGCGACGGCGCGGACCTTGCGCCGATTCACGAGCTCGTCTTCGAGCTGTCGGAGTACGAGTCGCAGGATCCGGAACTGGCGGCGTACACCGGCAGTCGTCTGGCGCTCGCGCGCTGCGCGCGTTGTGGATTCGCGCAGCCCGCCGCGCTTCCCGCGCTGCCGCGATACTTCGACCGCATGTACGACCAGCGATGGTCGGGCGAGTGGATCCGCAGCGAGTTCGAGGCCGACTACAAGGACTACATCTTCGAGGGCGTCCTGCGCTCGCTGGCAGGCCGCCTCGCGCCGCGGCGCCGCAGGCTGCTCGACGTCGGGGCGCACGCCGGACGCTTCGTGTCGCTGGCGTGCCACGCCGGCTGGGCGGCCGAAGGGCTCGAGCTCAATCCGCGGACGGCGGCGTACGCGGCGCAGCGGACCGGCACGTCCATTCGTCAAGTGAACGTCCATGACGTCGACGGGACCACTGCGGCGTTCGACGCGATCACCCTCACCGACGTGCTCGAGCACATTCCGGATCCCGTTCGCGTGCTCGTCCGCGTCGCGGAGCTGCTCGCACCAGGCGGGTGGGTTGCCGTGAAGGTGCCGTGCGGTCCGAGTCAGGTGCTCAAGGAAAACTGGCGGGGGCGCCTTCGTCGCGGCTACCGCCCCACCGTCGCCGACAACCTGGTGCACGTCAGCCACTTCTCTCCTGCCTCGCTCTGCCGCGCGCTGGAACGCGCAGGGTTTGCCGACGTGTCCGTCGAGCCGGCCGCTCCGGAGCTGCCGGCGATCCCCGGCCTTCGAGGCACGATGGCGCGTGTCTCGCGGTTGACCATCTACCGCGCCGCGCGGCTCGTGCCGTTCGGCCTTCATACGCCTCTCACGCTGAACCTCCAGGCATACGGACGACGGCCGGCGCAGGCGTCGGCCCCCGCGCGCAGGCAGGCATGAACGCCTTACCGAGCATCAGCGTCGTCGTGCCGACGTTCAACAACGTCGACGTCCTGCGGACGTGCGTGGACGGTTGGCGCGAGCACGGCGGCGAAGACGTCGAGCTCATCGTGATCGAGGACGGATGCCGCGACGGCACGGCCGCGTACCTTGAGGACATCGCGGTCACGCCCTGGGGCAGCCGCCAGCTCCGGTGGATTCACCAGGAGGACGCGCACGAGCTGCGGTGTACGAACGCGGGATTCTCGGCGGCGCGCGGCGCGCTCATGATGGCGTGGCAGGACGACATGTTTCTGCGCGCGTCCTGGCTCGTGCCCGAGCTGGTGCGCACCTTTGTCCGATACGAAGACATCGGCCTGGTGAGCCTGAGCCGCGGCCTGAACTGCCTGCCGCTCGACGAGCCAATCGACACGTGGGAGCAGCTCATCGACTGGCGCAGGCTGCAGAGCACGATCGGATCTGCGCCCGGCAACTGGTTCCGTCTGCAGGAGGTTGACGTCGTGATTCGGCCGTGGATCGTCCGCCGCGCGTCGGTCGATCGCGTCGGCCCGCTCGACGAAGCGTTCCGGCCGACGGAATGGGACGAGGCGGACCTGGCGCTGCGGATCCGCGAGGCCGGGTGGCGCGTGGCGACCTGCGGATACGAGCGACTCGGCGCGTACTTCCATCTCGGCAGCACGACGATTTCGCGCGCGCCGTCCGGACCCTACCGCGCCAGGGTCCTCGAGAACGGACGGCTGTTCCATGCGCGATGGGACCGGACGATCGCCGAACAGCACCCCCGTCCGCGCCGCACGTGGCTGCGCCGCGCAGGCGCCGCGGCATGGGGCGTGACGCTCCGAGAGATGGTGCGAGCCGGCACGCGACGTCGCGGTGCCGGGAGCCGCGCATGAGCCGCACGCACCGTGCGAGCATCACCGCGGTCTTCGCCTATCTGCAGTTCGGGCTGGCGATCGTCGTCGGCCTCGCGCTGGTGCCGTTCGTGCTGCATCAGGTGGGGGTGCGGCTGTACGGCTACTGGCTCGCCTCCGGAGAAGTGCTCGCCTATGCGACCATGGCGGACCTCGGCGTCATGGGCGTCGTGCCGTGGCTCATCGCGGAGGCGGACGGCCGTCGCGATCGCGCGGCGATCCGCCGGTTGATCAGCACCGGTTTCTGCGCGGCAGTCGTCGTCGCGGTGCTCTACTCAGTGCTGGTCGTGGTGCTCTGGCGGCTCGCCCCCTCCGTCTTGAACCTCGCGCCCGCGGAACGCGCCGCCATTGCCGGGCCGCTGATGCTCATCGCCGCGGCGACCGCGATCGTGATGCCGCTGCGCGTGTTCGGCGCGGTGCTGATGGGACTGCAGGACGCCAAGTTCTCAGGGCTGCTCTCCACCGCGAGCTGGGCGCTCAGCCTCGTCCTCACGGTCTCGCTCCTGCTGAAAGGCTTCGGACTTTACGCACTTGCCATCGGCGCCGCCGCGCCGTCCGCCATCGGAGTCCTGGTGATGTTTGCGCGGGTCCGGGTCATCGCGCCGGACTTGACGTCCCACTGGCCCAGGCCGTCGGCCAGTGAAGTGGCGCGGCTGTTCCGCGAGGGCTTCGGCGCGTGGCTCGGGGCGTGGGGATGGCGCCTGTCAGCGGCCACCGACGGGATCGTGCTCGCGTCGCTCGGGAACCCTCTCGGGATCACGATGCTCGCCATGACGGCGAAGCTGGGGCAGATGCTCACGCAGATGTCCTGGGTGCCTGGCGACAGCAGCCTGGTCGGCCTGGCCCAACTGGCCGGTGAGCAGCGCCCCGAGCGGCTCCGCAGCGCCGTTGCCGCCGTCTTCCGCGTGTACTTGGCGCTCGCAACCGCGGGGACGTGCGTCGTGCTCGCCGTCAACGGCGCGTTCGTTCGCGGGTGGGTCGGCGGTGATCTCTTTACCGGCGTCCCCGTCAACACGATCCTGGCGACGCTCATCATCGTGTCGACGACGGCCCACGGGATCGCCGCCATTGCGTCGGTCCTTGGAAACCGGACGCATGTGGGCCTCGCGACGCTCGTCGCCGGGGCCGTGCAGGTGGGACTTGCGCTCCTGCTCGGCCGCCGGTTCGGCATCATCGGCGTGCCGCTCGCGGCGCTGTGCGCACAGGCATGCGTGCTGATCCCGTCGCTGATGCCGGCGTTTTCCGCCCGCACGGGTCTGACACCGCTCGGATTCGCGCGCGACGTGGTCGGTCCCTGGGCCGCTCGATCGCTTGTGTTGACAGCGATCAGTGCCCTCGCCGGCCCGGTGCTCTATCCGGCACCCTTGTGGGCCTCGATTCCGGCGGGTGCGCTGATCGCTTTCGTGTATGTCTGGCTGGTCCGGCAGCTGATACTCGGCTATCCGCCGGTCGCCGCAGTCATTCGCGGCCGTCTGGCGAGCGTTCGGCTGGAGGGACTGCTCCCGCTGACGGGCGTGGAGCAGCCACCGGTCCTCTGATGGAGTACGGCACCGGCGAGGCGTTCAGGAACCAGAGCTGGATCGAGCGCGCAGCGTCCGCGCTGCGCGGCCCGCTGGCGCGATCCCCGCTGAAGGCGCCGTTGAAGCGCGCGTACGAAGCGGTGCTCGATCGCCTTCCCGGCGACCGGCTGGTCTGCCGCTTCCCTCTGGGCGAATCCGTGCGGCTGGCCGCCGCCTTTCGTCAGGTCACGTGGAACGCCGAGGAGTACCGCGCGTTCAAACACGAGGTCGCGGCGGGCGGCGTCGTGCTCGACGTCGGCGCGAACCTCGGGGCCTACACGCTGTTGTTCGGCCAGTGGGTCGGCGCCGAAGGACGTGTGTTTGCTTTCGAGCCCGCCCCCGAGGCGCGGCGCGGGCTCGAACGGCACGTCGCGTTGAATGGCCTGCGCGATCGAATCGTGGTGCGGCCCGAAGCGATGGCGGCAGCCCCCGGCGTCGCGAGGTTCCGCGCTGCCGGACCGCTGGGCGACAACCGCATTGTTGGTGCCGGGCACGGCGGCATCGAGGTCGCGACGACCAGCATCGATGCCTTCTGTCGCGAGCGAAACCTGCGGCCCGGCCTCATCAAGGTGGACGTGGAAGGAGCGGAGCTCGACGTGCTGAAGGGCGCTCGCGGCACCATCGCCGCCGCCGGTCCGGCGCTGGGCCTGTACATCGAGATGCACCCGCATCTGTGGGCCGCGTTCGGCACGTCGCGGGCCGAGATCGAGCAGGAGCTCGAACGGCAACGGCTTCGACCCGAACGTCTGGATGGATCCTCCGACGTATGGGGCATCGAGGGCGTGTGCCTCCGGATGCGGCGATGCGCATCCTGATCGCCAACGACGCAGCCGCCGGCGGCGGCGGAGTCGAAAGCTATCTGGCGGCGATCATTCCCGCGCTCGCCGCGCGCGGGCATCGGCTCGCATTCCTCCACCACAACCCGCGCAGCGAGCAGGGGCCGACCCGGCTGGCGCACGCCGGCATGCCCGACATCAGCGTCAGCGACGATGGCATGGATGGGGCAATCGGCTCGGTGCGGGAGTGGCGTCCCGACGTCTGCTTTTCCCACAACATGCGAGCGCTCGAGGTGGAGGAACAGCTGACGTCGCAGTGGCCTGTGGTGAAGATGATGCACGGATACTTCGGCACGTGCATCAGTGGACAGAAAGCGCACACCTTTCCCGGCGTCGTGCCGTGCTCGCGCACGTTCGGCGCGACCTGTCTCGCGCTCTACCTGCCGCGCCGCTGCGGCCAGCTGCGACCGCTTCTGATGTTCGAGCAGTTCGGGTGGGCATCGCGGCAGCACGCGCTGCTCGATCGCTATGCCCAAGTTGTCGTCGCAAGCGGCCACATGGCCGGTGAGTACGCGCGGCACGGCGTCGGCTCCAATCGGCTCACGGCGGCGCCGCTGTTTCCGACGGATGGCGATCCGGCGGTCCCGCGACCGCTTCCGGACGACCCGACCGTGGTCTTTGCCGGACGCATGACGCGAATCAAAGGGGGGGCCGTGCTCGTCCGCGCCGTCGCGACGGCGAATCGCCTCGTGCAGGCGCCTCTGCGCCTCGTCTTCGCTGGCGACGGACCGGCCAGGAACCACTGGCGCGATCTCGCGCGCCGCGTCGGCGTCAGCGCGACGTTCACCGGATGGCTCACCGGCCCCGAGCGCACGGCCCTTCTGCGGAGTGCGAGCCTCGTGGCCGTCCCGAGCCTGTGGCCGGAGCCCTTCGGGCTCGTCGGGCTCGAGGCCGCGTCCCACGGCGTGCCGGCGGTCGCCTTCGACGTCGGCGGCGTTCGGGAATGGCTGCAGGACGACGTCGGCGGGCGGATCGTGCGCGAGATCGACGACGCGGACGCGCTCGGTCGCACGATCGCTTCCATGTGCTCGACGCCGGGCGAGCTCGCCCGGCTTGGCGAAGGCGCGCGGCGCACGGCGCACGCCCTCACGATCACCGCGCACCTCGACGTCCTCGAGCGCGTGCTTTCGCGTGCGATCGGATCACGGGCGGCGCTCACGTGACGGGAACGTTTCACGTGCTCACGGGCGAGTACCCGCCGCAGAGGGGCGGCGTCGGTGACTACACCTGTCTGGTCGCCCACGGGCTCGCGGCGCGCGGTTATGCCGTGCACGTATGGTGCCCGACGGTCACGGCGGAGGACCACGGCGGTGTCCGCCTTCATCAGTTGCCTGACGCGTTCGGTCCCGCCTCCAGGCGCGCGATCGAATCGGCACTGACGACGATGCCCGGGTGCCTGCTGCTGCAGTACGTCCCGAACGCGCTCGGCGTCCGAGGTGGCAACCTGGCGTTCTGTCTCTGGCTGCTGCGCGTCCGCCGGGGTGGTGCGGACGTCCGCGTGATGTTTCACGAGCCGTACTTCTATTTCTCCTGGGGGCATCCGCTCGGCAACGCCCTGGCCGCGCTACAGCGCGTAATGGCGGCCGTACTGCTTCGCGCAAGCGCCGTCACGTACATCTCGACGGCCAGCTGGGTACGCTACCTGCGCCCCTGGGGCCGTGGCGCCACTCTCGTCGAGTCGCCAATTCCGTCCACGGTGCCGTCCGACGTCGCACCCGGGGAGATCGCCCGCTGGCGGTCGCGCCTGCTGACAGATAATTTCGAGGCTGTCGTAGTCGGGCACTTCGGCACGTTCGGGGATCACGTCGGCCGGATACTCGAGCGCGTCATCCCGGCGATCCTGAATGCGCAAGCGGCGGCGCGGTTCGTGTGCATCGGGCGTGGCAGCGTCGAGTTCGCTGCAAGGCTCGGTAAGGATCATCCTGGCCTCACAAAGCGCATCGACGCCACCGGACCGATTGAAGGCGGGGATGTCGCGGCCGCGCTCCGTGCGTGCGACGTGGTGGTGCAGCCGTATCCGGACGGCGTGACGACACGCCGCACGTCCGTGATGGCCGCGCTCGCAAACGGCGTGGCCACCGTGTCCACTGCCGGCGCGCTGACCGAGCCGGTATGGCGAGACACCGGGGCCGTCGCGCTCGCGTCCGCGTCCGATCCCCGCGCGATTGCAGCCGCCGTCGTCACGCTGCTTCGCGATCCAGGCGCCAGGGCCGCCCTGGCGACGGCGGGACGCCGAGCGTACGACGAGCATTTTGCGATCGAGCGCACCATCGAGGCGCTGCTGCGCGGGCCCGTTGCAGGCGTATGACCGGACGCCCGTTGCGCGTGCTGCTGGTCGGTGACTACACCGACGATCCGCGCCTGGGCTCGGCCAAGGTCACCCACAAACTGCGCGAAGAGCTGCGCGCGGCCGGACACGAGTGTGACGCGCTCTTCGCAGACGACATCGGCGTGCGCCCGTCAGGGCGTCAGGTGCGGCAGCTCGTGGCCCCGGTCCTCGCTGCACGGGCGATCCGACGCATGCTCTCCGGCCGACCCTACGACGTCGTCGACGCCGCAAGCGCGGAGGGGCTGTGGTTCGGCGCAGAGAAGCGCCTCGGCGTGTGGCCCTCGACCGCGTTCGTCTGCCGGTCCAATGGGATCGAGCATCTGAACTACCGCCGGATGATCGACGACAGCGCGGCAGGGCTTGCATCCAAGCCATGGACGGGGCGGCTCTGGTACCCGATGTCCAGGCTCTCGCAGGTAGCCGGCGCGGCGCGGCTTGCGGATCGCGTCATCGTCCTGAACGAAACGGATCGACGGTTTGCGATCGCGCGGGGATGGCAGCCGGCCGATCGCATCGACGTCGTGACGCACGGCGTGTCGGATCGCTTCCTCGTCGGCCACACGGCGGCAGGCCCGCGTGGCGCAGGCGCCCTGTTCTGCGGCGCCTGGGACCGCGTCAAGGGAACTCCGTACCTCGTGCGCGCGTTCGAGCAGCTGGCTGAGCGGGGTAGCGCGGTACCGCTCACGATCCTCGGATGTGGAGTGTCCGCGCGCGACGTGCTCGCGTCGTTTTCGGAGCGCGTCAGGCCGAACGTCACGGTCATCGATCGCGTTCCGGAAGACCAGGTCGTCGGGGAGTACCGGCGCCATGACCTGCTCGTCTTTCCGTCCACGTACGAGGGATTCGGGCTGGTCGTGCTCGAAGCCATGAGTCAGGGGATGCCGGTCGTTGCGACGCCGGTCGGCTGCGTGCCGGATCTCGTGGTGGACGGCGAGACGGGCGTCATCGTCCCACCACGCGACAGCGACGCGCTGGCCGCAGCAGTGACGCGGCTGATGGCATCGCCGTCCACGCGCGCCCGGCTCGGCTCGAACGCCGCCGCCAGGGTGTCGGCGATGTCCTGGCGCCGGACCGCGGAACGCACGGTGGAAGTCTACACGCGGGCGCTCGCACGCACGGCGCGGCCGGAGACGCACCAGTGAGCCAGGTGACGATCGGCATCACGACACGAAACCGCCCTCGCGCGATCGCGCGGTGCGTGCGATCGCTCGCGTGCCTGGGGTCCCTGGCATCCCGCGTCATCGTGTTCGACGACGCGTCGGACGAGCCGGTCGCGAGGCTGGTCGCCGAGGCAGCGCCGCTTGGAATGAACGTCACCGTCATTCGAAACGAGCAGCAGGGCGGATACATCGAGGGACGCAACAGGATCGTGAGCCACGCCGACACGCCGTTCGTGCTGCTGCTCGACGACGACGCCGTCGTGTTCTCCGCGGATGCGGTCCTGCGCGCGGTGGCCGTGCTCGAACGTGACGCCAACGTCGCCGCGATCGCGTTCGCCCAGGGAGAAGCCGACGGCAGCCCCTGGCCGGCAGCCATGCAGGCCGGCCGGGGCCACGAGGCGGCTTACGTGGCGGCGTTCATCGGATTTGCGCACCTGTTGCGACGCGACGCGTTTCTGCGGCTCGGAGGCTATCGCGCAAGTCTGGGTTTCTACGGCGAAGAGAAGGACTTCTGCATTCGCGTGCTCGATGCGGGCATGCGCGTCGTCTACCTGCCGGACGCGCTCGTCGGCCACGTTCCGGATCCGGGTGGCCGCAGCACGACGCGCTACGTGCGGTTCGTGATTCGTAACGACTGCCTGTACTCCCTGTACAACGAGCCATGGCCGCTCGTGGCGGTCGGCGTGCCGGTACGACTGTGGCGGTATCGGCGAATGGTCGCAGGCCGTGACGCGGAGCCCGGCGGCATGCGTTGGATCCTGGGCGAGCTCAAGCGCTTGTTGCCGGAGGTGCGACGCGAGCGGCGTGCCGTCTCATGGTCGACCGTCCGGGAATGGCGACGGCTCGCGCGGACGGTGGTTCCGTACCCATGAAGCGCCTCCTGACGATCGGCCACTCGTATGTCGTGGGTCTCAACCGGCGTCTTGCGGACGAGATGGCGCGGCAGGGCAGCGAACGATGGAGCGTCACGGCGGCCGCGCCGTCGAGTTACCCCGGCGATCTCCGCAGGATCGCGCTCGAGCCCATCGCCAATGAAGCGTGCCGTGTGGTTCCTCTGACCACCCACCTCGCGCGATCGCCGCACCTGATGTTTTATGGCGGTCTCCGCCGGCTGATGGCCGAGCCGTGGGACGTGGTCCACTGCTGGGAAGAGCCGTACGTCGCCGCAGGCGCGCAGATCGCCCGGCTCGCACCGCGCGACGCGTCGCTGGTGTTTGCCACGTTTCAGAATCTGCCAAAAACGTATCCCCCTCCGTTCAACTGGATGGAGCAGCGGGTGCTGCGCCGCGCCGACGGCTGGATTGCGTTCGGGAATACGGTGCACGACATTCAGCGGCGCCGCGCCGGCTACGCGGACATGCCGTCGAGAATCATCCCTCCAGGCGTCGACACGCGGACGTTCGCGCCGTCGGCCGGCGGGCGCGCGCGGATCCGCGCGGACCGCGGATGGGACGACGGCATTCCGGTCGTTGGGTTTGCCGGTCGCTTCGTGCCGGAGAAGGGGCTGTCGGTGCTGACGCAGGCGCTGGAGCGGCTGACGAGGCCCTGGCGGGCGCTCTTCGTCGGCGGCGGTCCGGAACTGCCGTTGCTGCAGGACCTGTCCGAGGCGCACCCAGGGCGTGTGAGCATAGCGGCGGGTGTGCCGCACGGGGAGATGCCGGCGTACTTCAACGCGATGGACGTGCTGTGCGCGCCGAGCCAGTCGACGCCGCGCTGGCGGGAGCAGTTCGGCCGGATGCTGATTGAAGCGATGGCATGCGGCGTCCCGGTGCTGGCCAGCGACAGCGGCGAGATCCCTCACGTCATCGGCGATGCGGGCATCCTCCTCCCCGAGCAGGACGCGTCCGGCTGGACGGCCGCGCTCGAGCACGTGCTGGCGGACGCCGCGTTGCGTCGCGATCTGGCCGATCGCGGTCTGCGCCGCGCGCGGACGGAGTTTGCGTGGGGCGTGGTGGCTCGGCGTCACCTCGAGTTCTTCGAGGAGCTGGTGGCGCGCGGATGACGAGGCTCAAGGTCGCGGTCATTGCGGACCTGCTCGAGGAGCAATGGCCCAGCATGGATCTCGTCGCGGACATGCTCGTCGAGCACCTGCGGTCGGAGCATCGAGCGCAGATCGAGCCGACGCTCATTCGCCCGCGGCTGCACGCGCGGCTCACGCGGCTGCCGCTTGCCGGTGGGATCGCGTCCGCGTTCGCGGTCGATCGCTTCGCCAACCGGTTGTGGGATTACCCGCACGTCACGCGCGATGTCGCCGGCCGCTTCGACCTCTTTCACGTGGTCGACCACAGTTACTCGCAGCTCGTGCACACGCTCCCGCCGGAACGAACGCTCGTCACCTGTCACGACCTCGATACGTTTCGGTCCGTCCTCGAGCCCGGCCTGGAACCAAGGTCCGCGCTGTTCCGCGCGATGACCCGCCGGATACTGGCCGGCCTGTGCAAAGCCGGTCATATCGCCTGCGATACCGAAGCGACGCGGGACGCGCTCGTGGCCAGGGCGGGCGTCGATCCCGCCCGCACCAGCGTGGTCCTGAACGGTCCGCATCCCAGCTGCTCGCCGGACGCGGAGCCCGCCGCCGACGTCGAGGCCGCGCGCGTGCTTGGCCCGGCGAGCCGGACGACGGATCTGCTGCATGTCGGCAGCACGATCGCGCGCAAGCGCATCGACGTGCTGCTGCGCGTCGTCGCCGCCGTGCGGCGGCGGCATCCCGACGTGCGTCTGGTGCGCGTCGGCGGTCCTTTCACCGCCGAGCAGCGGGGCCAGGTGCGCGAGCTCGGACTCGAGGACGCGATCGTCGTGCTGCCGTTCCTCGACCGCTCCACGCTCGCTGCCGTCTACCGCCGAAGCGCGCTGGTGCTGCTGCCGTCCGAGCGCGAAGGATTCGGGCTGCCTGTGCTCGAAGCGCTCGCGTGCGGCACTCCCATTGTGGCGAGCGACATCGACGCGTTGCGCGAGGTCGGCGGCGCCGCGGTGGAGTACTGCCCGCCCGAGGACGTGACGGCGTGGGCGAACGCAGTCACGCGGGCGCTCGCAGAGCGCCGTGACGGTCCGGCACGCTGGCGCGCGCGCCGGACCGCCGGCCTCGAACGCGCGTCGTCGTTCAGCTGGTCGCGCTACACAGCCGACGTCGCAAGTCTGTATCTCCGGCTGGCCGCCGGTGCGGCGCGGATGGCGGCCGATCGGTGACGACTGCCCCGGACATCCTGGACGTACTCCACGTGGGCAAGTTCTATCCCCCCGTGTCTGGAGGGATGGAGCAGGTGCTCGAGTCCCTCTGCCAGACGCGGGTGGAGGGGATAGAGAGCCGCGCTCTGGTGTTCAACTCGGGTCGCCAGACCGTGCACGAGCGCGTCAACGGTGTCAAGGTGACGCGCGTCGGCACCATCGGCGCCGCGGGATCCGTGCCGATCGCCCCTGCGTTCGTGTCGGCGCTGGCGCGCGCGCGCGCCGACGCGATGATCCTGCACGAGCCGAACCCGTGGGCGCTCCTCTCGTTTGCGATCGCACGGCCCAAGGTACCGCTCGCCGTGTGGTTTCACAGCGAAGTGGTCCGGCCGCGCCTGCAGTACGCGCTCTTCTATCACCCGCTCGCCCGAATCGTGTACGAGCAGGCGCGACGAATTGTCGTCTCGTCTCCGTTGCTCGCGGAGCACGCGGCCGCGCTCGCGCCCTACCGCGATCGCATTGCCGTGATTCCGTTCGGCATCGATGAGTCGCGCTGGGAGGGGACGCCGAGCGTCCGCGCGCGCGCCGAGGCCATCCGCACGGACGCCGGCGCGCGTCCGCTGATTCTGTTTGCGGGGCGGATGGTGCCGTACAAGGGAGTCGACGTGCTGCTCCGGGCGCTCGCCGGGACTGACGCAGCGGCGGTGCTCGCCGGCGCGGGACCGTCGCGAGCCGGGTGGATCGCGCTCGCGCGCGAGCTCGGGATCGCGGAGCGGGTCCGATTCGCGGGGGAGGTGCCCCACGACGAGCTGGCCGCGCTCTATCACGCGTGCGACCTCTTCGTCCTGCCGTCGGTGACCCGCGCGGAAGCGTTCGGATACGTGCAGCTCGAGGCCATGGCGTGCGCGAAGCCCGTCGTGAGCACGCGGGTTGCCTCGGGCGTGCCGTGGGTGAACCGCGACGGCGAGACGGGACTGACGGTGCCGCCGGGCGATCCGGGCGCGCTCCGCGACGCGATCGAGATTCTTGCGGGGGACGCGGCCCTCAGGAACCGGCTGGGCAATGCCGGCCGCGCGCGTGTGCGATCGGAATTCACGATGGAGAAAATGCGGGCGGCAGCAGCCGCGTTATATCGGGAGGTGGCGGGCACGGCAGGGTCGTAAGACCCTGGCTCTGCCCGCTCGTGGACGTGGCGAAGCGCGTATTCGACATCCTGCTCGCGTCGTTCGGCCTCGTCGCCTCAGCGCCGCTGTGGCTCCTGTTCGCGGCGGCGATCAAGGCGGAGGACGGCGGCCCCGTGTTCTTCGCGCAGGATCGTGTGGGGCAGGGAGGCAGGACGTTCCGCGCGCTGAAGTTCCGATCGATGCGCCCGGACGCGGAAGCGCTCACCGGTGCGGTGCAGGCGACCGCAGGGGACACGCGCGTGACGCGCGTCGGCCGCGTGCTGCGGGCCACGGCGATGGACGAGCTGCCGCAACTCTGGAACATCGCGCGCGGGGACATGAGCTTCGTCGGTCCCCGGGCGCTGCGCCCGGGAGAGATCGAGGCGGATGGCGGAGGCCGTCTCGTGCGCCTCGAAGAGGTCCCGGGCTTCGAGCATCGCATCAAGGTGCGTCCGGGCCTTACCGGCCTCGCACAGATATACGCACGCCGCGATCTCCCGCGCCGGCAGAAGTTCCGATACGACCGTCTGTATGTCGGCAGGCGATCGTGGCTGCTCGACCTGCGATTGATTCTCCTCTCGTTTTGGATTAGCGTGCTGGGCACATGGGAAGCACGCGGCAGGAAATACTGAGAGCCGAGCGGTGCGTGACGTAGTCGTCGTCGGCGCCGGCCCTGCCGGGCTCGTCGCCGCCCGCGCACTCGCTTCCGAGGGGCACGACGTCGTCGTCCTCGAGGAGCACGACGGCATCGGCGTTCCCGTTCACTGCACCGGCCTCGTCGGGATCGAGGCGTTCGACGAGCTCGACATTTCTCGACACTCGATCCTCACGACCACCCATTCCGCGCGGTTCATCGCCGCTGACGGCGCGTCGGTGCTCATCGACGCCGAACGCGTCCTCGCCGCCATCGTCGATCGCGCCGTGTTCGACCAGGCGCTCGCCGATGGCAGCCGTCGCGCCGGGGCGGAGCTGCGAGCGGGCGCTCGCGTTCGCACCATCACGGTCGCCGACGACCGGGTGATCCTGTCCGGCGACTCCGACGCCGCCGCGGTGGAGGCGCGCGTCTGCATCGTCGCGTGCGGAGCGAGCTACCGTTTCAACCGCGCCCTCGGCCTGGGCGCGCCGCGCGCCTTCGTGCAGAGCGCCCAGCTCGAGGCGCCGTTCGATGGTCCCGATCACGTGGAGGTCTATCTGGGACGCGCGGTAGCCCCCGGCGGATTCGCGTGGACGGTGCCGTTCATGCGCGGCGACCGGCGCTTCAACCGTGTCGGTCTCATGTGCGAAGACGGAGCGGTCGCGAGGTTTTCCCGGTTCGCCGCTTCCATACGACAGCGTTACGCCGTTGCCGGCGATCCCTGGCCGGAGCCGAGGATGAAGATGCTTCCGCTGGGCCCCGTCGCCAAGACGTACGGCCACAGGCTCGTCGCCGTGGGCGATGCCGCCGGCCTCGTGAAGCCGACGACGGGCGGCGGGATTTACTACAGCCTGATCAGCGGCCGGATGGCAGCCGACGTGTTGCACCCGGCGCTTCGTGATGACGACCTGAGCGAGCCGCGGCTCCGCGCGTACGAGGATCGTTGGCGAGCCCGCCTGGGATCGGAAATCCGCATCGGGCTGACGTTCCGCTCGCTCGCCTCGCGGCTCAACGACCGCGCCATCGATTCCCTCGTCGAGCTCGCGCGCATCGACGGCCTGATTCCGCTGCTGAAACAGACGGCCAACTTCAACTGGCACAGCGGATCCGCCCTTGCCCTCCTGCGCCACGCGCAGTTCCGGAAGATTCTGCTGGCATCGTTCTGGAGCTGACGGAGATAACGGAGGGCCTCAACCGCGGAGATGCGGAGGTCACGGAGCCCATATAGGGGATCTTCCAGAGCGTCACGTGCCCCGTGTTCCCCGTGTCCCCGTGGTTTGATCTTTCCGTGCCCTCCGTCCCCTCCGCTTTCACCAACACAGGTGCCACCCGTGACCGACCCGCTCGCCTCCGGTGATTACGCCCGGAAACAAATCTACTGTCCGAGCCGCGTCGTGGCCTGGAGCCACGGGAGCCGGTTCCGCCTGGCGGCGCGCCTGGCCTCCAGCGGCGCGGGCGGGCGCCTGCTCGATTACGGGTGCGGCGACGGGACGTTCATCGCGCTGACGCACGGCACGTTCGCCGAAGCGGTCGGCTCCGACATCGACGCCGCGCAGCTTGCTGAGTGCCGGCGGCGGTTCGTCGACATGCCGGGGGTGCGCTTCGTTCGGACCGCGGAGCTCGACGGCACGACCGCGGCCTACGACGTCGTGACGTGCATGGAGGTTCTCGAGCACTGCGTGGACGGGGAACGCAGGCGTGTGCTCGACGATCTGCGCGGGCTGGTCGTGCGCGGAGGGTGGGTGATCATCAGCGTGCCGATCGAGGTCGGCCCGGCGCTCCTCGGCAAGCAGCTCTTCCGCGCGATCGCCGCGTGGCGCGGTCATGGCGACTACCAGTACCGCGAGAGGTATTCGCCCCGCGAGATGCTGGCCGCAGCGCTCGCGCGGCCGCGGCTGGCACGCGCCGAGTACGAGGTCGATACCCCGTCCGGACCGATGCGGTACTGCGGCCACAAAGGATTCGACTGGCGGGTGCTCCAACGGGAAATTGCGGAGCGCTTCGACGTGGAGCGGCGTCTCTTCACACCGCTCGGGGCGCTCGGTGCCCTGCTGAACAGCCAGGTATGGTTCGTCTGCCGTTGACACTGACAGGTCTGTCCGACGGACGCGCCCGCGAGCCGCGCCCCCTTCAGCGATCTTTGAGCGGAGGCAGCGGGCGGACGATGCGGGGACTGTGCGGGAGGGATTCCCCCTTTTCGACCGGCATGAACCAGTCGGCCAGACGCAGCACGCGGCCGCGGCGGCTTGGCAGCAGATCATGGAGCCGTTCGAGCACCCCGAGCGCCTCCGACAGAGTCGGCACCACGCCGATGCCGCGATCGATGGCGTATGTCTGCGCAGCCTTGTCGCCGCTCCGGAGGAGCAGCAGCGCCTTTGCGGTGGACGCGCTGACGACCTCGATGCAGTTCATGATGAGGTCGTCGATCACCAGGTCGAGACGCAGGCCGTTCGCCACTTCGCCGCGCGATCCAGGCACCGTGAGCACCGCCGGCAGGTAGAAGCCGTGGCGCTCGATCCACCATTGCGTCTGGAACTGCACCGTATCGCCGCCGCTCACCGGCCGGTTGGTCAGGAAAAACACTTCCCACCCTGCGGCCCGCGTCAGGCTGTATAGCCGGGCGATCTGATCGGGCTCGTACGGCATCAGCGTCATCCACCAGTTCGGTGTCCGCGCCACGTACTCCCAGACGCGCCTCACGTCCTTCTGCGCCAGCGAATGCGAGGAGTGCGGGTCATCGGGCTCCTCGATCGTATGGCCGACACTGGCTTGCGCCGCCTTGTGGAAGGCGGAGCGGAAGTCCGCCAGCACGCCGTCGATGTCGATGCCGATGCGCAGCGACATCAGCGTGTGTCCGGCGCGGGACGCATGGGCGCGTGAATCGCGATGGCGGCGAGCACCGCGGCCATCGCGGCGTTTGCCGGAACGGTCAGCCCGGTCTCCCAGAGACTCTGGACGGCGACGCCGCAGAGCCCGGATACGGCGCCTGCGCGAACCCAGTACATCCCCGAGTGATCGTCCTGCAGGCTGCGCCACGCGGCGCGGACGAACGCCAGGATCGCAAGCAGCACCGGCAGCCCCACGAGCAGCCCGCCTTCCGCGGCGACCTGCAGATAGTGGTTGTGCGCCTGGTTGAAGATGATGCCCGGACTGCTTCGCTGGTACACGCCCATTGACGTCAGAAATGTGCCCACCCCGGTGCCCGTCAACCAGAAGTCGCGAAGCACCGGTAGCGTATCGTGCCAGATCGTGAGCCGATCCGCCACGGCGACCCGGCTCGCGCCGAAGCGCGCGGTGATCGCGCCAGGACCGACCTGCGTGAGCACGGCCGCCACCGCGACAAGGGCGAGCGCGAGGACAAAGGCCCGCGCGCGGGAATGCGCCGGCGAGGCGCTCTCGCGTCTCCCCGCGAGCAGCCCGCCGCATGCCAGCGCTGCCACGAGCCCGACGAGACCGGAGCGCGACAGCGAGGCCGCGATCGCGACGATGAGCAGTGTGGCGGACGCGAGGAGCAGCGACGCCCGGGCGTCGATGGCGGCGATGAGCTTCCGCCGCCATCCAGCCAGAGGAGCCGGGCCCCGGTGCGCCGATGCGTGCGCGGTCAGGTAGCCGACCGACAGCGGAACGGCCATCATCGCCCAGGTGGCGAAGTGGTTGCGGTTGACGAACGGGCCGAACGGGGCGGGCCCTTCGTCGAGTGGCCTCCACCGCCAGTACATCAGGCCGTGCGCCGTGGCGTCCTGCGCCAGCGCGACGCTCGAGAGCACGAGCCCTATCACTGCGACGAGCCTCGTCGTCGTGCGGACGCCGCCGGCGTCGAAAATTGTGCGGGCCGTGACGAACAAGAGGAAGATGGCGGCAAGCAGCAGGATGGCCTTGGCCGACCGGTACGGGTCGATTGACAGCGGAAGCGCCCCGCCGGGATCGACGAGCAGGCGCGCCCGCGCGACGGCTTCAGACGCGGGAGCGATCAGCCGGAGCACGGCGCGCGGCAGCGGGATCAGCTGGAAGGACGCGGCGCCGACTGCCGCGAACATCCAGAGATCGAGGCGCGGCGTGTGTGAGCGGGCAAGGACCGCCGGCCGGCAGGCGAAGGCCAGCGCGAGACAGGCGAGAGCCGGCACCGGCAGCGTCCAGGGATAGATGCCGCCGAATGCGAACGCCGTCCACGCGAGAATGCCGCCGAGAACAATCCCGGGGCGCTCACGCGACGTTGTTCTGCCCGTAGTAGCTCTTGTACTGGTAGCCGTAATAGCGGGAATAGTAGTACTTGTTGCGGTCGAAGTCGACGCGGTTGAGCACGACGCCGATCCCGCGCGCCCGCCCGTTCTGCAGTGTCTCGAGCGCGCGCTCCGCGTGCACGCGCCGCGTCATCTCTGACCCGACCACGAACACGACCCCCGCGACCTTCTGCGCGATAATGACGGCGTCGGTCACGGCCAGCACCGGCGGCGTGTCGAGGAGGACCCAGTCGAAGGGTCCGTGCGCGAGGTTCGCGATGAAGTGATTCATCCGCTCGGAGGCAAGCAGCTCGGAGGGGTTGGGCGGGGTGCGTCCGGCCGTGATCACGAACAGGTTGGGCTCGGTGGTGCGCTGGATGACCTCGCGCACGCGCGCCTGGCCGACGAGCAGGTGCGAAAGGCCCGAGCCGTTCTGCAGACCCATCGTCTTGTGCAGTCCCGGGCGGCGCATGTCGGCGTCGATGAGCAGCACGCGCGAGCCGCCGAGCGCCAGCGCGAGCGCCAGGTTGCACGCGGTCGTCGTCTTGCCCTCGAGCGGCTGACTGCTCGTGACGGCGATGATGCGTGTCGCCTCCCCTCCGCTCGTGAAAACCAGTGAGGTCCTGAGCGATCGGAACGCTTCGCCGAAGTCGTGGGGCACCGTTTCGGTGAGGATGGGCACGTGCTCGCCGCGGACCGCCGGGACGAGGCCGAGCAGCGGCAGCTTCAACCGGCGCGTCACGTCCTCGGGCGTCTTCACGCTGTCGTCGAGGTACTCGAGGCCGAACGCCAGGCCGAACGCGATGGTCAGCCCCGCGAGAATCGCGGTCAGCCAGTCTTTGCGCGGGTTCGGCGAGATGGGCGTGCGCTGCGGTTCCGCGCGGTCCATCAGCCGGACGTTGTTCGCGCGGCTGTTGGCGACGACCGCCAGGTTCTTCTGCTGGTCGAGCAGCGACTTGAAGAGCTGCTGATTGCTGTCGAGTTCCCGCAGGAGGATCCGGTAATCGCCGCTCTTGCGATCGAGGTCCATCGAGTCGCCCTTGGCGCGCTCGAGGTCCCCGGCAAAGCTTCGCTCCTGGGCGAGCGCCGCTTCGTAGTCGATCCGGGCCGCGTCGATGACCTTGCGGCGCTCGGCGATGACCAGCTTGGTGGCCCCCTCGACCTTCTGCTCGATCTCCCGCATCTTCGGCGCGTCCGGGCCGTAGGTCTGCGCGAGCGTCGCGCGCTCAGCCTTGTGGGCGGCCAGCTGGCTCTCCGCGCTGACGACCGCAGGGCTGTTCCCAACCAGCGGGAAATTGTCGGCCGAGTCGCTCGTCGGATCGGCGGTCTTGACCTGGCTGTAGAGCGTCTCTTTCTGCTGCCGGTCGGTCCGCGCGCGCGTCACCGTCTCGTTCAGCGACGTGAGGCGCGCCACCACCATGTTCTGGCGATCGTCCAGCGACTGCGCGTTGTTGACCTCACGGTACTGGGTCAGCGCCCCTTCGCTGGCCTTCATCTTGGCGGTCGCCTTTTCAAGCTCCGCGTTGACCCAGTCGAGCGTCTGGCCGGTGTTCTGAAGCCGCAGGTCGAGGTTCTGCGCCGTGTATTCCTCGGACAGGATGTTTGCCGCCAGCGCGGCGAAGTCGGGGTCGGTGTGACTGTAGAGCACGTCCACGAGGCGGGTATCCGGGACCGGACGGATGTCCACTCCGCCGAGAAACGCGGAGATGAGCCCGGCTTCCTGCGCCGTCTCGCTCGCGGCCGGCGTGGGCGCCGCCACCTGCGCCGGCTTCGAGACCAGCGACCGGACCCACGCGGACGCAGAGGCGCGGGCCTGGCGGATCATGGCGACCGGGTCGCGCGGTTTCGGCGCGTTCCCGTTGAAGTCGGGATGATTCTCGAGATGCAGCCTGCGCACGACGCGCCGCGCAAGCTCGCGGCTCGTCAGAATCTGGTACTGCGTGCGGTAGTAAGGGGCCGACTCCTGCCAGAACGTCGGATCGTTGACGCCGAGATTACTGACCGACGTGCTCCGCTCGTCCTGGATCTCCAATCGCGCGGAGGTCTGGTAGACCGGAATCGTCGAGTAGGTCTGCACCATCATCGCGGTGACGACGAGCAGAAACGCGGTGCCGGACACGCGGCGATGCTTGAAGACGGCGTTCAGGCGATCGAGGAGATGGATCGGCTGGCTGCCCGACGGCGGCAACGGCAGTGCGGCCGTGTCCGCGGGCATCGCCCCCGCTCTGATTTCCTGCGAGTCGAACATGGCTTCGTTCGCGTCCGCTACCTGGAGCACGGAGGGCTGGCGCAGGTGACCTGCTCCGGCGCGAGCGCGGTCACGCCAAGAGAGGCCGCGGACGCCGCCACGGCGGACGCGGCCGTGGCAAAGAATCCGTCGAACCAGGGCACCTTGGTGCCCAGCCGCACGAACGTGGCAACCGTTTCGCCCGGAGCCACGCTGAACGTGTGGCTGACGGTCAGAATCTTTCCGCTCTCGGACACCAGCTCGATGATGTAGGCCCCCCCCGCGATGTTGTCGAACGTGAACTGCCCGATGTCGTTGCCCACCGTGGTTGCCGCGACCTTGCCGGTGGCGACGTCGCGCAGCCTGAGACGCGCGTTCGGAATCGGTGAGTTGTCCGCGTTCCACGCGGCCCCCCGGATCGACGTCGCGCGCGCGCCCACCGCCCCGCTCGCGACGACCCCTTTGGCCGGAGCCTTC
>CAYZBZ010000022.1:3838-28563 GCA_964476725.1 uncultured Vicinamibacterales bacterium | reverse complement strand
AGTACCGCATCTCGGGCGTGCCGATCACCGAGGATGGCAACAAGGAAGGGCGCCTCGTCGGGATCCTGACCAACCGCGACCTGCGCTTCGAGACGAATCTCGACCGCCCCATCGCCGACATCATGACGCACAACCCGCTCTTCACCGTGCCGGTGGGCACGACGCTCGAGCAGGCGCGCGAGATCCTGCACCGGCACAAGGTCGAGAAGCTGCTGGTCGTCGACGACCGCTACATGCTGAAGGGGCTGATCACTGTCAAGGACATCCAGAAGCTGGTGAAGTACCCGAACGCGGCCAAAGACAGCCTCGGGCGGCTTCGGGCCGGCGCCGCGATCGGCGTCGGCAAGGACGCGCTCGCGCGCGCGGAGGCGCTCGTGGCCGCGCACGTGGACGTGCTCGTCGTCGACACCGCGCACGGCCACTCGCAGGGCGTGCTCGACATGGTGCGGTGGATCCGGCGGCAGTACCAGGACGTCGACCTCGTCGCGGGCAACGTCGCGACGGCGGAAGCGACCGAAGCGCTCATCGGTCTCGGCGTCGACGCCGTCAAGGTGGGCATCGGCGCGGGGTCCATCTGCACGACCCGCGTGGTCGCCGGCATCGGCGTGCCGATGATCACTGCCATCGCCGAGTGCGCGCGCGCGGCCGCGCCGCACAAGATCCCGGTCATCGCCGACGGCGGCATCCGCTACTCGGGCGACATCACCAAGGCGATCGCCGTGGGCGCGAGCTGCGTCATGATCGGCAGCCTCTTTGCCGGCACCGACGAGAGCCCGGGCGAGATGATTCTGTATCAGGGCCGCAGCTTCAAGGAGTACCGCGGCATGGGATCGCTCGCCGCGATGCGCCGCGGCAGCCGCGACCGCTACTTCCAGGACGAGTTCGACCTCGACGCGAACCCCGAGGCGAGCGAAAAGCTGGTCCCCGAGGGCATCGAAGGGCGCGTCGCCCACAAGGGGAGCGTCGCCGCGATGATCCACCAGCTCGTCGGCGGCCTGCGCGCCGGCATGGGCTACTGCGGCAGCGCCGACATCCCCGCGCTCCAGCGCGACGCGAAGATGATCCGCGTGACCCCGGCCGGCCATCGCGAGGGGCACGTGCACGACGTGATCATCACGAAGGAAGCCCCAAACTATCGAGTCGAGTAGGATGGCGCGCGCAGCGCCGGAGGGTAGCCCGCGCAGGCGGGCTCATTCAGCCGATCGCCAACAGCAGGTATAGGCCTTGCTGCTGGTAACGGCACCACCTCAGTTCAAGGGTCCTCTCTCACATTCTGTTCGCCATGTCTCGGACGGGTGATCCGCATGGACGTGGTGAGTTCCCAACTCTGCAGTTCACGCACAGAGGCACACGGCCTTGGACCGCGTGCATTGAATTCGATTCTGTCAAGCCTGGAGCACCAGTATGCGGCGCAGCGTTCAGCACAGTCTCGTCCTCATTGCGTTCGTGCTATCGAGCGCCGTCGCTTTCGGCTAATCTCCTGTTCGCTACATCTATGACGAACTCGGACGTCTGACCACGGTCATCGATCTGAACGGCGATGCCGCAAGCTATCACTACGATGCCGTCGGCAATTTGACGGGCATCACGCGCACCAGCGCGGGCGCCGTCGCGATCTTCGAATTCACGCCGAATGCCGGGCCCATCGGGAGCTCGGTGACACTCTACGGCATCGGGTTCAGTGCCACGCCCGCGCAGAACACCGTCACCATCAATGGCACGGCCGCCACCGTGACCTCTGCGTCGACGACGACGCTGGTCATTACCGTCCCCGTAGGAGCGATGAGCGGCACGCTGGCCGTCACCACGCCAAGCGGTTCGGCGAGCGCAACCCCGAGCTTCGTCGTCGCGTCGGGCCCGGGGGCGCCATCGATCAGCGGCATCTCGCCGACCATCGGCATGGCGGGAACCGCGGTGACCGTCAGTGGATCCGGCTTCGATCCGGTTCCGGCGAACGACAAAGTAACTTAGCTCCATGTGAGTTCCTACGGATTGCAAATATGTTTGATCACTCATTCGTAAAACGAACGGGGCAAACCTGGAAGCTCTTGACTGGTGCTGCAACGTTTGTCGTCGGCTTCGGACTGGTCATGATGTGTGCATCCGGCTACCTTCCGACCAGCAGTAGGGCATTTGGAGTCGTGCTGTTCGGCGGGTTTGGCATAGCCGTAACAGCAGCGGCGTGGCTATGTCGCTCACTCGCGTGCCCTAACTGCGGAGTCAGGCTGCTCTGGCGCTCACTGACCACCGGGTCAGCATCGACTGTGGCGAGCGATCTTTTCAAGATCATCGAATGTCCCATTTGTCACTACGCTCCTGCCCGTGACGACATGGTGCCTACCGACCCGCTTGGCCACTAGTCTTAGTCTAGCAGCCCGTGCTTAACTTAAAGGCCAGAAACGGATCGACACGATCGATCCTGTGTACTACACTCCGGCATGGCTATGGGTCGGCGCAAAGACCGGGCACGCACACCGGGGTTGTGGATTGCCACGAATGAGTTGCCCGGCACAGGCGGGCATCCGTTCTGTCAGCGACTGAATCAGACGCGCGACGGGCACGCCCACCGCGAACCTGCTGACCGGATTCAGGCTGGACGAGTACTTCACGCGCACGGATGGCGCTGGCGTGCGGAACTATAGGAAATGGCCGGCGGGCTGTGGATAGCGATTCCCGCACGGAGTTTCGTACGCCGACGCTCTGGGGCGTGGCTTCCATCGGGCCGCCCTATCTGCACGACGCCTCCGCAGCGACGCTGGAACAAGCCATTCTCCGCCATGCTGGCGAGGCGACTCAGTCGCGCCAGTACTCCTCGAGGCTCAGTCGTTCCGAGCGGCAGCGTCTGCTGCGCTTTGTCGCCACGCGATAGGTGTGGTTCGCCTCATGCGGAGGGCCGGTCGTGCGGCGATTTCGTTGAAAGCGCAAATGCGCTGCTGGCTCGTGGCATTTGCTTTGTCGGCAGCCCTAAAGGGCTGCGCTACAGGACTGCGCTCCGCGGTCGCCGGCTGACCTCGATCAGCCGCTGCTGCTCCCCTGCGTGGTCGAGCCTCACCTCCCAGGCGTCTCCAGGCGCCTCGTGCCACCGCTCGGCCCACTCGATCGCCACGACGGCGTCGCCGGACGTCAGCTCTTCGAGGCCGAGATCCACGACTTCGGCCGGCTCGAGGCGATAGAGATCCACGTGATGCAGCGTGACGCGCCCGTGGTATTCCTGCACGAGCGTGAACGTCGGGCTCGAGACGTCATCGGCCGCCGCGCCAAGGCCGCGCGCGAGGCCGCGCACGAAGGCGGTCTTCCCCGCGCCCAGGTCTCCGTATAACAGGACGACGTCGCCAGGCTGCACGCGTCCCGCGAGGCGCTCCCCCGCGGCTGCTGTGCCGTCTTCGCTGCTGGTGACAATGCTGACGTCGTCTGGCGCGGGGTCGGTCACGGCGGTCGCCATTCTAGTTCTAGTCCGCGGTGCGTTTAACCCGGCGGCGCGCGGTCAGCTCCAGGATCGCGTCGCCCAGGCGGGCCGCGACATCCCCTGCGATGAGCGACACCTCGCCTTCGTCCGCTTCCGCGAGGTCGCCGGCCGTCCCGTGGAGGTACACGGCGAGCTTGCACGCGGCTTCGGCGTCGAGGAGCTGCGCGCACCACGCCGCGATCATGCCGGTGAGGAGATCGCCGGTGCCGCCGGTTGCCATGCCTGAGTTCCCCGTGAGGTTCACGAAGGCGCGGTTGTCCGGGCCCGCGATGATCGTGCGGTGGCCCTTGAGCACCACGTGGACGCGATGGCGTGCGGCGAACTCCGTGGCGTGCCGCAGGCGATCGTGCTGGACGGCCTCGACGCTGGTGTTCAGAAGGCGCGCCATTTCGCCGGGGTGCGGCGTGATGATGACGTCCATGCCGTCGCGGCCCATGAGACGGTCCGGGTCGCCGGCGAAGGCGTTGAGCGCGTCGGCGTCGAGCACCAGCGGAACCCCCGCCCGCTCGAACAAGCCGTGCACGAACGCGACGGTGCCTGGGGACCGGCCCAGCCCGGGACCGACCGCGATCACGTCGGCCTGAATCTCGAGGACGCGCTCGAGCGCGGCGTAGTCGACCGTGCCGGACTCGGTCTCCTCGAGCGGCTCCGTCATGTACTCCGGGGCCATGGCGGCGACGATGGGGAGACACGATCGCGGCGTCGCGATCGTGACCAGCCCGGCCCCGGATCGCAGCGCTCCGAGGGCGGCGAGATGCGCGGCCCCCGATCGCCCCAGCGATCCCGCGATGACCAGGACGCGCCCGAAGTCCCCTTTGTGCGACTCCGCGGCGCGCGCCGGCACCAGCTCGCGCATGCGCTCTAGTGTCAGCAGCTCGATGTACGGCCCCTCGACCTCGTCCAGGATCGGCAGCGGAATGCCGATGTCGGCGATCACGAGATCTCCTCCGTGCGAGTCGGCCGGCGGCAGCACCAGCGGGATTTTCGGAGCGGCAAGCGTCACCGTCATCGACGCCTCGATCGCCTCTCCTTCCACCTCGTGGCTGTCGGCGGACACCCCGGTCGGCAGATCGATGGCGACCACCGGCACGCCGAGGCCGTTGACGTCGGCCACGACCGTCTCGAGCAGGCCGCTCAGTCGTCCGTGGAACCCGGTGCCGAGAATCGCGTCGACCAGCACCTCGCAGCGCGAGATCTCGCTGAAGTGAAGCTCCCACTCCTGCGCGTTCGTGATCTCCACGACCGTGAGCCCGATGCGCCCGAGCACCTCGAGGTTGGCGCGCGCGTCGCCGCGGACGTCCGCGACGCTCCCGAGCAGAAACACCGACGTCTCGACGCCGCGCTGCACGAGCGTGCGCGCGACGACGAACCCGTCGCCACCGTTATTGCCGCGCCCGCACAGCACGCCGACATGACTCGTCGCGAGATCGTCGAACGCCGCTTCCATCGCGGCGACCGCCTGCCGGCCCGCGTTTTCCATCAGCACGATCGCCGGAATCCCGATCTCGTCGATCGTGCGGCGATCCGCCTCTCGCATCTGCTGGGTGTTGAGCACGCGCATCGAAACCGAGCGTACTGCTTGTGCTAGACTTCGTCAACGGACGCTGGAGAGCGCGGAGAAGACGGAGGGCACGGATAATTTCACCACGGAGACACGGAGCACACGGAAAACTCCTTTCCGTAAATCTCCGCAACCTCCGTGCCTCCGTGGTTGAATCCCCCCGTGATCTCCGTCCCATCCGCAGCACCGAAGGACTCTCATCCCATGCCGATCCGCGGCGCGGTTTACGTCAACGGGAAGATCGCACGGGCCGAAGAGGCGGTCGTCCCGGTCTACGATCACGGTTTTCTCTACGGCGAAGGCATCTACGAAACGCTGCGCACCTACAACCACGTGCCGTTTCTGTACGACCGTCACATGCGGCGGCTGCGCGCGTCGGCGGCGCACCTGCAGCTCGACGTGCCGTTCACCGACGAGATGCTCCTCGGGTGGATCAACGACACCGTGGCGGCCGCGGGTGAGATGCGCGAGGCGTACATCCGGGTGCTCCTCACACGCGGCGTCGGCGAGCTGACCTACGACGTGCGGGCCACTCCTGTCCCTTCCCTCGTGATCATCGTCAAGCCGCTCGAAGAGCCGCCGGCGCGGGTCTTCAGCGACGGCATCCCGATATCGCTGGTGCCTGTCCTCAGGAACCATCCGGGATCCGTCAACCCGCTCGTCAAGTCGAACAACCTGCTGAACAACGCGCTCGCGATGCAGGAAGCGAACAGGCGAGGGGGCGAGGAAGGGCTGATGTGCAATTACCGCGGCGAGCTGTCGGAGTGCTCGCAGGCCAACTTCTTCATGGTGCGCGGCGGCGTCGCGCTCACGCCGAAGTCCCACGCGGGTCTGCTGGAGGGAGTGACGCGCGCCTTCCTGTTCGAGGTGGGCAAGGACATCGGGATCGAGGTCCGCGACGAGACGCTCTTCCCCAGGGACCTCGAGAGCGCCGAGGAAGCGTTCATCACCAGCACGACCCGCGAGCTCAGCCCGGTCACGCGGATCGACGGCCGCCCCGTGGGCAGCGGCAAGCCCGGCCCGATCACCATGCAGCTGCTCGACGCGTATCGGAAGCGCACGCAGTCAACGACGAATCCCTCATCACTCATCGCCAATCGCTAGCAGCCCAAAAGGGCCGCCTGATTAGTGATTAGTGATTAGGGACTGGTGATTACCTTGGTGATTCAACCGATAGAGCTTCTCCCCTGCCGGCGACACGACCAGCGATCTCTCTGAACCGTTTCCGGGCCACGCGTGAGGATCGATCGTCTCGGGATCCAGGTAGCCCAGATTGATGCGCTCGCAGCGCTCGCGCGGGATCCCGGTGGCGAGCGTCACGCGGATCCGCGGCGTTTCCACTCCCGTGGCGGCGTCGAAGGCGCCGAGACCCTTGACGTGGGTCGAGTGCGCCAGGATTCCACCGGGATACCGCTCGAAGCGCTCCCACTGCCCGAGGAAGTAGTCCCGGCAGTGGTAGCCGATCTCGTCGATGATCCGGCCATGCACGTGGCTGACCTCGCGCACGTGCGGGGCGTAAATGATCACCTCCCCGCCGTCGGCGACGATCGGCTCCGTCTTGTACGCGCCCTTGGCCGCGGTCCACAGGTCGTCGTACATCGACGGCATCACCGCGAGTACCCGCTCGAAGGGTCGATCCACCCACGTGACGTGACGCTGCGCGGACAACTCGGCCGCCGCGCGCCACGTCTCGTGCACGTCGCCGCAGAACAGGCCGGCGGTGCCGTCGTGCGTGACGACCAGAGCCAGCAGCGACAGCGGCGTCTTCAACATCGCCGCCGCGCGGTCGATGATCGCGCGCACGGGTGTGTCGATCGTCCCGATCACCTCGGAGCTGGTGATGAGCGCGCCGAGCCAGTGGGTGAAGTGGATGATGTCGGGCGCCGCGATCCCGGGAAACAGGTACTTCGTGCCTCCCGAGAACCCGACCACCTCGTGGGGAAAGACCGGCCCGCAGATCAGTACGTGGTCGTACTCGACCGCCAGCCGGTTGAGCGCGACCTGAACCGGCCGGTCCAGGCGCCCGTCGGTCGCCTTCCTGACCACATCCGCAGGGATCGTGCCGAGATCGAAGAAGGTGGACGGGTCGTCCCACCGGTGGTTGAAAATCCGTCGCGCGCCTGCGCGGCCGTCGACTACCGGGCGCCCGACGAGCGCGCTCAGTTGACGATCGTCCATCGGCGAATGCGTGCCGAGCGCGACCAGGTAGTCGAGCGCCGCCACCCGCGGCCCCAGCTCGCGCTCCAGAATCCCGAACATCAGCGGCATCGGCATCGTCCGGGTGCCGTCCGGGATCAGCACGAGCACGCGCCGCCCGTCGACGGGCAGCCGCCCCAGTCCTTCCCCCGCAACTCGAGCCAGATCCTCTTCGAGGAGGTAACCGTCCGCGACCCCTCTGCCAATGACGCTCACGGCCTCACCTCGGTAACGGCGGCGCCCCGCATCCGGGCCGCCGCATATTGTCTATAATGACTCGCGCCGGGGCGCGCATCGCGTCCCATACTACCAGCGGTATCTCGATATGGCATTCATCCACGAAGGGTTCCTGCTCCGGAGCGCAACCGCGCGCCGTCTTTACGACACGTTTGCTGCGCCGCAGCCGATTTTCGACTACCACAATCATCTTTCCCCGAAGGAAATTGCGGAAGATCGACGTTTCCGGAACCTGTTCGAGATCTGGCTCGAAGGGGACCACTACAAGTGGCGTGCGATGCGCGCGAACGGGATTGCCGAGCGCCTCTGCACCGGCGACGCCGACCCGTACGAGAAGTTCAAGGCGTGGGCCGCCACGGTGCCGCGCTGCCTGCGCAACCCGTTGTACCACTGGACGCACCTCGAGCTGAAACGCTACTTCGACATCGACGAGCTGCTCGATGGGACGTCGGCCGAGCGCATCTGGGCGCAGACGAGCGAACGCCTCCAGTCGAAGGAGCTGAGCGCGCGCGGCATCCTTGCGAAGTTCGACGTGAAGGTGCTGTGCACGACCGACGATCCTGCGGACAGTCTCGAGAGCCACGCGCAGATTCGCGACTCGCAGCTCGCGACGCGCGTCTATCCGACGTTCCGCCCCGATCGGGTCCTGGACGTCCACCTGCCGGCCGTGTTCAACCCGTGGGTCGAGCGCCTGTCCGCGACGGCCGGCGTCCACATCGAGCGGTTCGCGGACCTGCTGGACGGCCTGCGAAAGCGCCACCAGGATTTCCACGACGCGGGCGGTCGCGCCTCCGATCATGGCCTGGCCCGCTGCCCCGTCGCCGTCTCCACCGAGCGCGCCGCCGCCGCGACGTTCGACAGGGCCCGCTCCGCGCAGTCGATCACGCCCGACGATCACGAGGGCTTCAGCGGCTTCATGATGCACTTCTTCGGGCAGCTCGATGCCGAGAAAGGCTGGACGAAGCAGTTACATCTCGGGGCGCTGCGCAATGTCAGCACCCGGGGCCTGCAGCGGTCGGGCCGGGACACCGGCTACGACTCCATCGGAGACTGGCCGCAGACCGAGGCGCTCGGCGCCTACCTCGACCGGCTCGACAAGGACAACGCGCTGCCGAAGACGATCGTCTACAACGTGAATCCCGCCGACAACTACGCGATGGCGACGATGGTCGGGAATTTCCAGGATGGCAGCGTGCCTGGCAAGATCCAGTTCGGCAGCGGCTGGTGGTTTCTCGATCAGAAAGAAGGGATCGAGTGGCAGATGAACGCGCTGTCGAACGCCGGATTGCTGGCGCACTTCGTCGGCATGGTTACCGACTCCCGCTCGTTCATGTCGTTCCCGCGCCATGAGTACTTCCGCCGCGTCCTCTGCAATCTCGTGGGACACGACGTGGACGCCGGCGAGGTGCCGGACGACGACGGGCTGGTCGGCCGGCTGATCGAGGACATCTGCTCGAGGAACGTGGCGCGTCACTTCGGGTGGGCCTGACGGGCGCAGACGCTCAGTTCTGCTCCGCGACGAGCCTCCGCAGGTTGTGCCCGCAGATCGTGCTCGTCTGCATCCGGTCGCCGTCGCCGCCGGGTCCCCGCCAGTGCGTTTCCAGGCTGATGCCGCCGGCGTAGCCGTCCCGAACGAGCGCCGCGATCTGTCCCTTCCAGTCCAGCCCCATCTCGCCGAGAGCGCCCCACGTCGGCTTGTGGCCCTGCACGTGGCAGTCCTTCGCGTGAACGTGCGCGATGCGCTCCGGGGGAAGCGTCGCGTAGCCGTCCGGATACGGCGTTTCCCCCAGGATTGACGCGTTGGCGGGATCCCAGATCACCTTCAGAGCGGGGTGATCGAGGCGGGCCAGTACCCGCGCGGCTTCCCCGCCCGTTCCGACATTGCACGCGTGCTCGTTTTCGAGCCCGACGACGAGGCCCCGTTCGGAGGCCTGGTCCGCCAGGTCCCGGAGCGCCACCACGATCTGGTCCACGCACCGCTCCGGCTCCACGGTCCGCCAGTAGGAAAAGACGCGGATGATGGGGGCGCCGGCCCTGGCGGCAATCTCGAACGCCCGGCGCGCCAGCCGGGGCTGATCGTCGAAGGTGTAGCTGGATCCGAAGACGTCGTGCTGCACCCGCTCGTCGAGCGGCGGGCTGTCGGGCAGCACGCACTTGAGAACCGGCGACGCGATGCTCAGGATTCGCATCCCTCGCTCCTCGACGCGCGCGCGGATGCGATCGACCTCCTCGTCCGTGTGGTCGATGATATTCCGGCCGGAGATGATCCGCAGTTCGACGAACGTCATGCCGACGGCCGCCATGGCCGTGAGCGCGGTGTCGAGATCCGGGGAGAGCTCGTCGGTGATCGCGCCGATGGGAATCTTGAGGCTCATTCCGGCAGCGGCCTTCCTTTCGTCTCTGGCATGAACGGCACCGTCGCCAGCCCGATGAGGAACACCAGGCACATGGTCACGCCGGCGTAGCGCATCGGCTCCGCCTGATCGGCGAAGACGCGGCTCGTGAGCAGCCCGAGCGTAAGCGGGCCCAGCGCGGCGACAAATCGCCCCACGTTGTAGCAGAACGACGTCCCGGTGCTGCGGAGGCGCGTTGGAAAGAGCTCCGGCAGATAGATCGCATATCCGCCGAAGAGCGCGAGCTGACAGGCGCCCATGAGCGGGATCATCCAGAAGATGTCGCCAAAGCTGTCGAGGTTCCAGAATGTGAACGCGGTCACGAACATGGCGGCGGTAAACGCGATCGCGAACGCCTTCCGGCGTCCGATCCCGTGCGTGAGATGCGTGAAGGCGTAGATCCCGAGGAACGCCCCGAAGTTCTGAAGGAGTGACGTCATCCCGATCCAGAACGTCTTCTGCCCGGCCGTCATGTCCGTCTTGTCCAGCACCGAGCGAAGCAGGTCGAAGCTGAAGAACCCGATTCCCCACAACCCGACCACGCCGGCAAACGCCAGCAGCATGCCGATAATGGCGTTGCGTCGCCAACGCGGGTCCGAGAACAGCTCCGTCATGGAGCCGCGCCTGGCCCCCTCGCGCCGGGCCTTCTGCCACTGCTCCGGTTCCTTGAGGCGGCGGAATATGAACAGGCACAGAAAAGCGGGCAACGCCCCGACGATGAACATCGTCCGCCACGCGCTGGCGATCGCCCCCGACTCCTCCAGCTTGCCGAGCGCCATGCCGACGAGCGCTGCGATCATGTTGCCCCACGCCGACGACGCTTGCAGCCACCCGAGCGCGAACGGCCGCGCACGATCGGGCACCGATTCGGCCACCAGCGCGACACCGACGGCAAACTGACCGCCGACGCCGAGACCGGTCAGAAACCGGTAGAACGAGAAGTCCCAGATGCCGATCGAGAACACGCTCAGGCCCGTGAAGAGCGAGTAGCTCAGGATGGTGAAGATCATCGTCCTGGCGCGTCCGATACGATCGCCGAGAATCCCGAAGAAGACGCCGCCGGTGGCCCAGCCGACCATGAAGATCGTCGTGGCGTAGCCGGCGTACTCGGCAATCGCGGCAGGCGTGGCCCGCTGTCCGAGGAGCTCGGTGATCGCGGGCCGACGCGCCAGGTTGAACAGCTGCTGGTCCATCGTGTCGAAGAGCCAGCCCAGGGAGGCCACAATCAACACGAACCAGTGCTCGCGCGTCAGCTCGCGGTACCAGCCGCGGCTGCTGGTCGCGCTCGGCTGCGTTGAAACCATCGGATCGATCACGGGCGCTGCTCTCCGCGACCGCCTGGTGCCAGCCGCATCAATTCTTCGTTATGACGGCTCTGAATCCGGCGAGGAACATTTGCGCCGCTATTATAGGAGGCTTCGTCGGACATCATGGCTTCTCGATCGGAGAGGGGGGCAGCGCGAACGCGATGATGTTCGAGCCCAAAGGAGACCTGCCGACCTGGCTTCCTCCTCCTGCCGTGACGACGACGTACTGCCGCTCGTCCCGGCCCATGAACGTAATGGGCGCGGCCTTCGCATCGGTGTCGATTTTCGTGACCCACAGCTCTTTGCCCGTCCTGGCGTCGAAGGCGCGCAAGCGGCTGTCGGTCGTGGCTCCGATGAACACCAAACCGCTCGCGGTCGCGACGCTCCCGCCCAGATTCAATGAGCCGGTATTCTTGATTCCTTTCGCTTCGAGCTCCTCGATGAGGCCGAGCGGGACCCTCCACGCGACATCCCCCGTGTTCACGTTGACCGCAACGAGCTCACCGAATGGAGGCGCCGAGCATGGGATTCGACTTTCAGGGTTCCAGAAACGGCCGTAGGGCCCACCCCACGGTGACGTCCTCACGTAGGCCACTGCGCCTGTGTCGGGATTGGTGCGCCGCTCCATGCGTCCGACCTGACCGAGGTGCATGATGTTGACGAAGACCAGGCCGAGCTGCGGGTTATAGGACACACCGCCCCAATTACCGCCGCCCAGTGTGCTCGGGAACTGCACCGCCGTGCCGACAAGAGGCAGAGGAAAATACGGGCCCTTGAAGAACATCTGGTTCTTTTCCCACAGAGTCCTGCAGTAAGCGGCGTGCTCCGGAGTAAGGGTGTAGAAATCCTTCGCGGGGTCGAACGTCAGCCGAGCCAGCGGCTCCGGCTTGATGGGGAACGGCTGCGTCTTCGACGTGTACTCTCCCGGGATCACCGTCTGCGGCACCGGCCGCTCCTCGAGTCCAAACACCGGCTCGCCGGTCACACGATCGAAGATGAACAGGAGGCCCATCTTCGTAATCTGCACCACGCTCGGAGTGACTCGGCCTGCGCGCCGCACGTCGACCAGCGTCGGCGGCGCGGCCGGATCGAAGTCCCAGAGATCGTGGTGCACGAGTTGCTGGTGCCACTTCAACCTGCCGGTCATCGCATCCAGCGCGACGAGCGAGTTGCCATACAGATTGTCCCCGTGGCGATCCGAGCCGTCGAAATCGGATGTCGGGCTGCCGATCGGCGCGAACACGAGACCGCGCTCGACGTCGACCGTCATGAAGCCCCAGACATTGGTGCCTGAGCGGTTCTTCCAGCCGTCGGCCGGCCACGTTTCGGATCCCGGCTCGCCCGGCCGCGGCACGGTATGGAAGGACCACAGCAGCTTGCCGGTGCGTGCGTCCCATCCGCGAATGTCGCCGTAGAGCCCAGCGCTCGGCGACCCCTCGTTGTTGTTGCCGCCGGTGATCACGACGTTCTTGTACACGGCGGGAGGAGAGGCGAGCACGAAGCTCCCCGTGCCGCCGTCAACGCTCACACTGGCCTTCAGGTCGACCACGCCTTCGGCGCCGAAGTCCCTGGCGAGCTGTCCCGTCCTGACATCGACCGCGATCATGCGGCCGTCGCCATCACCCGAGTAGATCCGAGGGCTGCCCTGGCCGTCACCCGGCCAGTACGCCACGCCACGACGGGTCACCTCGCCGGACGCCTGGTATTTCCATCGAACTTTTCCGGTCTCGGGTTCGAGCGCAAAAAGACTGTTGCCGGCCGAGAGATACAGCACCCCATCGATCACGAGAGGCGTGACCTGCAGCCCGGTCGCGCCGGCATCGAACGTCCAGGCGCGCGTCAGGGTGGCGACGTTCCGGGGAGTGATCTGCGTGAGGGGCGAAAAGCGCTGTCCTCCCGGATCCCGGCCGTAGGACGCCCAGTCGCCCGGCGACTGGCCTGAGCCGGCCTGAGCCGGCGCCGGTGGCGGGGCACCGGAGCGGCCACGGTTCTGGCTTCGCGCAACCTGCTCGATCGGCGCGCGGGCGCCTGGCGGGAGGTTCGTGAGCGAGAGCGCGACGGCGGCAAACACTGTGAACGAAAGAGGCCGGGTCATCATATTGAGATGTGCTGGCTTGCCAGCCCTGAAGGATCGAATTCAGGGTAGACGCCGAATGGCGCCGCGTTCACGGACGCGAGTTGCAGCTTACCTGAATGGATTTGGAGATGGGCGAAGCCATCGGGGTGGCGCCCGTACAGGTCGCCGTGCGCCGCAAGCATCTTCTCCTGCCAGTCCTGCGGAAACATGCTCAGCCCCCGGTAGTAGTGATGACCGTTGCGCTCGACGTGGTCGATGCCAAGCAGGGCCATCAGCGCAAGATCCTGCAGCAGGGCTACGGGGCCCAGGTTGCACAAGTCCTCACCAGTCAGCAGGCCGCACCGTCCCTCCCGGCGGCGCTTCTCCAGCAGGCACGCGTTCGCGATGCCTTTGATGATGCCTTTGCAGTTCTTGTGACTGGTTCCCGCGTAGCCACAATCGAGCGCGCGCGGCACGTCGCCGAGAGCGCCGTCGGATTCGTCGATGATGAGCGGCGGATGCTCAGGCCACTCACCGAGCGCCGCCTCCACGCCGGCGCCGAGCGCGCGATCGCGGTGCACCGGTTGCTCGACGACGACGATCCGCCGCCAGAGCTCGCGCAACGCCGGCTGAGACAGTGCGCCCTGCCAGAACTCGCGAAACACGCTGAAGTCCTCGAAGTTCTCGTTGCCGTCGAGCGTGATGAAAAACTGTCCGCCCGTTTCGTCGTGCAGCAGTCGGCCCAACTGCCGGAGGCGCGGGAAGTCACGCTCCGCCACGCCGCTCAACTTCACTTTGAAGTAGCGCAGCCCGTAAGCGCGAATGGAAGATTGCAGGTCCTGGGGCAGGCCGTCATCAACACGTTCCTCCGCGCTGAGATCTCCGGGCGCGAGCTGATCTCCGAGCCCGACGGTGTGCCGCACGAAGCACGCTTCGAGCGGCGCGGCGGGCAGGAGCTCTCGCGGTTGCGCCGCACCGAGCTCGGGGTACACCTCGCCGAGGCGCACACCCAGAGTATTCGCCGCAACGATCCGATGCAGAGGCTGCTCTGCTAGGCGGCACAGGCCGTCCAGCACAGCGCGCTCCGTCACACTGATGCCGAGACCCGCGAGCAGAGTTGCGAGCCCGCGGGCTTCCGCCCACTCCATGTGTCGCCGATACAGCTCCCGCCACAGGTCGAAGAACGAAACGGCGTCGTGCGCGATCTCGCTCGCCAGCGCCGCCGCGTGACCGATGACCTCGAACATCTCTGGCAGGTCCTGCTCGAACGTCGTGGCGGGATTCTTCGTGAACCATTTCGGAGGGAGTCCCTCGGCGGCAAGGCCACACTCGGACCGCGCTCCGGCGGTCACACGGGTGCGCAGAAAGAGGTGCGGCACGTCGGTCATGCTGGCGATCCCGTAGCGGAAGGGGAACCTCGTCCGCGTGGGCAGCACGAAGCACTCGAACGGCGACAGGGTAAAACGTTCAGCCACTCGTGTCTCGGGGTCGTCCAAGATACAGATCGCGCCCCGCGGCGAGCGCCGCGAGCTTGCGGTCCGCCACCGATCGTTTGAGCATCCAGAACCCGCAGTCCGGATGCACGAAGCGTACGCGGCCGCTTCCCAGCACCCGCTCGGCGCGCTCGATCGCGGCGGCGATCTCTTCCGGCGTCTCGACGCGGTTGATCTTGATGTCCACGACCCCGACGCCAATGCCGATGCGTGGATCGACGTCGCGGAGCGCATCCAGATCGGAGGCTGGCCGATGCGCCAGCTCGAGCACGAGATGGTCGGCACGGAGCGAGCTCAGGAACGAGGTCAAGGCCGCCCACGTGCCTTTCTGGACGGACTGCCCGCCGTAATTGCCGAAGCAGAAATGGACGCTCTTCTGCCCTCGTACCGCGTCCAGCACACGATTGATCGCTTCCGCGGCAAGCGGACCGTCCTCCGGATTCCCGGGGATGTTCGCCTCGTCCACCTGCACGCAGGCGGCGTTCAACTCCCGCGCCTGCATCGCGAGCGCGTCGGCGATGGCAAGCGTGAGCCTCTGAAAATCCCGATAGTGCTCATCGAGCAGCGTGCGGGCGAGCATGTAGGGGCTGGTCAGCGTGAACTTGAACGGGCCGCCGGCAACCCTGGCCGCGCGCGCGCAATCGTCGGGCAGATTCAGCACGCCTTCATCGATCGGAGCGACGACGGCCCCCGCCGGCTTGCTGCGAAAGCGCATGTCGGTCTTGGCGCGAAAAGCCGCGGCCTCTCGCCGGCCGACGTCCCACCGGATTCCCCCCAACCGCCGCACGAAGTAGTCAATCATGCCATTTGTGTCCGGATGGTTGACGTCGAAGCGATACAGCTCGCCGTCCGTCGGCAGATCGATCCCGGTCTGGCGTTGAAGATCGAAGACGACCCGCGTGGCGTCCAGAAGCGACTGCTCGCTCGGCAGCGCTGCCAGCCAATCGGGGACCGGATATGAACCGACGGTCGTCGTGAGGATTCGGGGAGGCTCCGCGGGGCCCGTTCGCATGCCGCCAGCATAGCAGCACGCGCCCATTCAGAGCGGACCAGCCGCCACGGCCCGCGGTAGAATTGGCGCCGGGTACCGCCGCATTGCTGACACGTCATGGTGGCGGCCGGCAACTCGATCGTTTCCTTCGTCATGAACCGTTGATGTCAGCCAAGAAGTTCGCCATCTGCAACGAGCAATTCGAAGGCTGGGAGTTCGGCCGCGTGTGCCGCTTCGTGAAGCAGGCCGGGTACGACGGCCTCGAGGTTGCGCCGTTCACACTGGCGCCGAGGATCACGGACGTCACGGCGGACCAGCGGGCAGCATTGCGTCGACAGGCCGAAGAGGCGGAGGTCAAGATACTCGGCCTGCACTGGCTGCTCGCAAAGACCGAAGGACTGCACCTCACCTCGCCCGATCGCGCGGTTCGAGAGCGCACGGGCGTATACCTCGTCGCGCTCGCGGAAGCCTGCCGTGACCTCGGCGGCAACCTGATGGTCTTCGGCTCCCCAAAGCAGCGCTTGCTGCTCTCTGGCGTGTCCAGGAAACAGGCGTTCGATTGGGCCGCCGAGACATTCCGGCAACGACTGCCCGCCATTGCCGACCTCGGCGTCACGATCTGCATGGAGCCGCTGTCCCCCGCCGAGACGGACTTCGTGAACACGTGCGACGAGGCCTTACAGCTCGCCGGACGGGTGGACCATCCCAACTTCGTCCTGCATCTTGACGTGAAGGCGATGAGCAGCGAGCCGACGCCGGTGACCGAGTTGATCCGGCGGCACGGTTCCGCGGCCGGCCACTTTCACGCGAACGACGCGAACCTTCGCGGCCCCGGATTCGGAGACACCGACTTCGTCCCGATTTTCCAGGCGCTTCACGACGCCGGCTACGCGCGATGGGTTTCGGTCGAGGTGTTCGACTACAAGCCGGACCCCGAAACGATCGCACGGCAAAGCATCGACTACATGAAGGAGTGCATGACCCGCGTGACTGGGCGGTAATGCCGGCGCATGAAAGAAGACGATCGCTCGTCACGACCGCAAGCCGGCAGTCTCTCCCGCCGCGAAGTCCTGACCGCCTCGAGCCTCGCGTTGCTCGGCATGACGATTCATGGCCTTGCCGCGCCGGACTCTCCCGCGCCGGCCGAGCCGATTATCGACATCCACCAGCACGTCGGTTACAGCGGGCGCTCCGATGACGTGCTGCTCGCTCATCAGCGCGCCATAGGCGCGACAACGACGATACTGCTGCCTGCCGGACGGCCTGCGAACAGGCCCTCCACGCACGAAGGAGTGTCGAACGGCTTGCAGGCGAACTGCCTCGGCAACGAAGCGTGCCACCAGTTTGCCAGGGCGCACTCGAAGGCATTCGTCGTCGGCGCGAATGAAGTGCCGGACGTCGAGGACGCGACGCAGACGATCGAACGATATCTGAAGCTCGGCGCGGTGGTGATTGCCGAGCAGAAGTTCGGCGTCGAGTGCGACTCGCCGGAGATGCAGAGGATCTACCGATTGGCGCAGGCGTACCGCGTGCCGGTGCTGATGCACTGGCAATTCGAGATGTACAACTACGGCTTCGAACGGTTTTACAGGATGCTCGAGAAGTATCCGAAGGTGAACTTCCTCGGCCACGCGCAAACCTGGTGGGCGAACATCGACAGGAACCACAGCGACCAGTCAGTGCTCTATCCCAAGGGCCCGGTCACCCCCGGCGGTCTGACCGAACGCTACCTGAGCGACTACCCCAACATGTATGGCGATCTCTCCGCCGGCTCCGGGCTCAACGCGCTGACGCGCGACGAGGACTTCACGCGCGATTTCCTGAAGCGGCATCAGGACAAACTGATTTACGGGAGCGACTGCAACGACCTCGACGGGGCCGGACCGACATGTCAGGGCGCACAGACGATTGCCGCTCTTCGCCGGCTGTCGGCCAGCAAGCGCATTGAGAGAAGACTGCTCCACGACAACGCGAAGCAGTTATTTCAGCTCTGAGCTCGCGCGGGGAGGCGGCCCTATACCTGAAGGCGGAAGCCACAGGATGCCCTATAGTGGATGCTCCTTGAATGAATTAGGCCGAGTCAGGCGGAATACTTCAGCGCCAGTTCCTTCAAGCGCCGCAAGTAGCCCGGCACCACGGCCGCCGGATCTGTCGAGGCCTCGTGCTCGAGGCCCATGTAGCCCCGGTAGCCCTGCGCGGCAAACATCGTGAAGACACGGTCCCGTGGGCCGGGGGCCACGTCGGGACTTCCGCCTAAAGGCGGAAGCTACACGCGTACTGCCTACCGGCCGCCTCGGCCTCCCGCGGCCAGCGTCGTCAATTCATCATTCGTCCACGGCCGGGTGCGGCCTGCCGTGAGCGCACGGACGTCTTTCACGGTGGCGGGATCGACGGGTGATCCGGTCTGGCCCCACTCGCGCCGGATATAGGTCAACACGGCGGCGATCTGATCGTCGCTGAAGGCCTGGCCGACCGGCGGCATCAGGCCGATCGTGCCCTCTTTGCCGTTGAGCAGAATGCGCGCCGTGATGTCAGCCGGCGCAAGCGCCAGAGCGGACCCGATCAGGCTCGGCGCGACCTTGTCCTGACCGCGTCCGTCCGGCTGATGGCACGCCTGGCAGATATTCCGGTAGACCTCCTGCCCGGCATTGAACCGCTGCTGTTCCTCGGGGGTGAGCGGCGTGATCGGCGCGGCGGCGCCGGGCTTACCGGGCCACTCCACCCGCGCGAGCACGCGTGTCACTCGCGCTCCGAGCTCACCGCCACGGGCGGCCAGCGCAGAGAGCGCCACCGGTTCGCGATTCAGCCGCAGCAGGCGAGCACCGCTGCCTGTCGTTCCGCGGCCAGCCGCAGGCAGACCTCCGAACGCGTAGGCCCCACCCGGACCAGCTCGCCCGCCCGGGCAGGTCGGACACGGCAGTGACGCCGCGGGCGCGCCGCCGCGTTGTCCCGCCGGCGTTCCCGGCATCACGGCCCCGAGCAACGTGACCTCCACCCCGCGCAGCAGCGCTGACCGCTGCCAGCCCGGCCGGCCGTCGTTGCCGATCCCCGCCAGCAGCGTCTGAATCGCCCCCTCCTGCGCGCTTCGAACGATCGTTGCGGCGATCATCGTGATCGCGCTCTCGCGCTGCGCCGTCTGTGGCCCGTTACCCACCTGCAATTTTTCGAGAACGACTGGTTCGCTGCCGCGCAGGCCGCTGAGAGCGGCATCCATGACGATCGGATCGCCCGCGTACCGCTCGAGCAGCGCGACGACCGCGGTCTCCCGCGGTCCCGCCGGCAGCGCGCCGAGCGACGCAGCCAGTTGCTGCCGCACGGCCCAGTCCGTATCGTCCAGCCGCCGCAGCACCGACGCAGTGATCGTATGGCCTGCGTCCCCCAGCCATCGTTCTGCAACACGAATCGCGGACGCACGCACGTCGCGCGAAGGATCCGTTAACGCCTTCGTTACGGTCGCCGGCTCGATGGCATCGACCCCGTCCAGCGTCCACAGCGCATGGAGACGCGTACGTGGATCCGGGGCGCTCTCGGCCAGCTTCACCAGCGCCGGCACGACCGACTTGTCCCCGCGCTCGACGAGCAGCCGCTGCGCCGTGTCGCGCCACCAGCCATTGGGATGCGACAGCGCCTCCACCAATTGCACCGGCGGCGCCTTCGCCAGCCCCTGGGTTGTGTCCCGCCGGGTCGTGTCGTGCACGACCCGGTAAATCCGCCCGAGCCCGGTCGGCCGATCCAGCTTGCGCGCGATGATCTGATCGCGCAGGTACATCGTGATGGAGATGCGGTGCTCGATGATCCCGCGATACATGTCGACGACGTACAACGTGCCATCGGGCGCATTGGACAGATAGACAGGCCGGAACCGCTCGTCGGTCGACGCCAGGAAATCCCCCTTGTCGTACGCCTTCCGCGCCCGGAGCGTCGTGCCGTCGTCGTGGACGATAATGCGACTCACGAGGTTCGCGGCCGGCTCCGCGACAAAGACGTTCCCGTAGAGATCCGCCGGCAGGCGATCGCCGCGGTACACCACCGGCGCGCAGACCGCCGTGAACCTGGCCAGCGAGCCGTCGGCGCGATCGATGCCCGTCTGATACGCACGGTTCGTCCCGGGATTCGGGCGCACTGGCCAGACGGTGGTCAGCTCGTTGTCGGCGTCCGCGAGCCGTTCGTAGCTCCCGCGCGTGCGCAGGAGATTGGGATTGCGCGCGAAATAGGCGGTCGGCACCAGATCCACATGCAGCGGCGATTCATTCGTGTTGCGGTAAATGCGCCCCGCGTCGTCCTGCGTCACGCCCCACTCGCCACGCTGCAGCGTCTTCTGCACCTCGAACACGCCGTTCTTCAGACGCAGCTGTACGTCTGCCTGCCCGGCCGTGTACATCCGGTTGTCGAGCGCCCAGTAAAAGCCATTGGCGTTGTTCTGGGGATCCGCCTCTCGCCGGCCATACTGGCTGGTGACCAGCTCCCTGGTATCCATGCGCAGGTCGCCGTTGGTGTCGTGCATCAGCCAGGCATTGGGCGGCTCGCCGACGAGCACGCCACGATCGAGGACCTTCAGCGAGCGCGCCAGCACCAGCCCGTCCGCAAATACCGTCCGCCTGTCCATCCTCCCGTCGCCGTTCACGTCCTCCAGCACGACGACGCGGCCGATCGGATCGTGTTCATTCGAACCGGTGATATCCGCCATGAAGCCGGGCATTTCGACCGCCCACAGCCGTCCCTCGGTGTCCCAGTCGATCGCGACGGGCTCCTGAATCAGCGGCTCGCTCGCGACGAGCTCGAGACGATACCCGGGCGGCATGTAGAACGTCTGCAATGCGTCAGGGGGCGACAGCACCGGAGATTCGGCCGACACTTTCTGAACACCCGGTGGCCACGGGCGGCCGGACGGCGAGCTCTGGTCGCCAGACTCAGAAGCCGCTGCCGCCACCGCGAGGAGGACGGCGGCAAGGGATTTCATTTTCTCAGCTCGGCAAACGACACTTCAGCGCCGCCACGCTCCTTGCTCAATTGGGCGGCGGTCATGAACTCGAACACTTCGATCGTCTCCGCGGGATCGAAAGGCGGACGGCCCGTCTGGAAGAACTCGGCGATCGCCCGCACCAGACCGTCGTAACCTTCCGGACCAGCTGACTCGATCGTGCCTCTCTCGCCCCAGATTCGGATCAGCGGAGCTTTCTCGCCCGCCTTGAGCAACCCGTGGAAAACGCCGACGCGCCCGTCCTTCCATTTCCCGGTCGTGATGTCGGCGTCCCCTTCGATCTTCCGGGACACGCTGACGCATCCCGTTCCCATCACTGCGTACAGCGCCTCGACGCCGTGTATCCCGTAGTAGTACAGGTCGGGGTGGTGCTCGAGCTTGTTCAGGGTGTAGGTGCTCTGGACCCTGGTCACCTTCCCCACTCCGGGGTCTGCTCGCAGCCGAGGGATGTCATTGTGGAAGCGGGCGGAGGACGTACTGAAAAACGGCGTGCCGGTTTGCCTGGAAAGCTGCACGATCTTGTGGACGTCATCCAGGCTGGCGGCCAGCGGCTTGTCGATGAAGACGCGTTTCCCGGCTTTGAGCACGGGAGCGACCTGAGCCAGATGCGGCCGGCCATCCACGCTTTCCAGCAGGACGACGTCCACCTTTGCCAGGAGCGCGGCGATCGTGTCGACGATCTCGACGCCGTGCTTTTCCCGGATGGTCCTGGCGAACCCCTCGAGACGATTGGCGCTGGTCGGCAGATCGGGGCTGCCCCCCTTGAAAGCCGCGACGACCTTGATGCGCCATTCCGGATGCGACTGGAAGGTCGCGGTGAAGGCCGGCACATGAGACGTGTCCGTGCCGATGATGCCCGCGCGAAGGTCCCTCGCCGCCCACTGGGGCGGCGCCGCGGCCGGTTCCTGATTGATTGGGCGAACCTCGACCGGGGCCGCGCCATACACGATCGCCAGAACGGGAAGAACGAGAATTGCCGGAAGTCGCATGTGACTCATCATCATGGCTCCATCACTGGATTTCGATAGACCGCTCGGCCGCCCACTACCGTCAATAGCGCCTCGATGTCCTTGATGTCGTCAACGGAACAATGGAGATAGTCCTTCGAGATCACGACCATGTCGGCGAGTTTTCCCGGCTCGATCGATCCCTTGCTTTTCTCCTCGAAGGAGAGCCAGGCGCCGTTGAGCGTCCACATTCGCAGCGCCTGTTCCCGCGTGAGGGTCTGACCCGACCCCATGACCGCCCCGTCGGTGGTCTTCCTCGTAATGGCCATCCACATTCCGAAGAACGGATTATAGGGATTGGTTGCGTCGCGCGAATCAAACCGGATCATGTGATCGGATCCGCCGGCCACGACGACGCCCGCTTGAAAGAGCGAGCGAAGCGGAAGGAAGTCGCGGATTCGGGTGGGGCCAAAGACGTCCTTCAGTGCGGCGCCGTCCAGATGGAGCCAGGCAGGCTGCGAATCGAATGCGACGCCCATACGCCGCGCTCGTTCGATGGCTAGCGCATTGGGGAAATTGCCGTGCGTCACGGTGAAGCGCCGGCTGGCGATTGACCGATCGCGGTCCGCCGCCTCGTACGCATCGAGCAGCGCGTCGGTCGCTCCGCCTCCGGTCGTGTGGGCCGTCATCTGCCAGCCGAGCCGGTTCGCCACTCTCGCCATCTCCATCAGGTTCTCACGCGGCACCGACAGCACGCCGCGGAATTGAGGGTCGTGATAGCCGTAGACAGCGGTGTTCTCGCCGTATGGCTCGCGCAGATACGCGGTGCCGATCAGGATGCCTCCATCAGCGACGACCTTCAGCGGCCCCACGCGAAACCACTCGTCCCCCAAACCTGTCACGAACGGGATGCGCTCGATCTCCTGGCGGACCGAGTCGGGCGTCCCTTGTCCGCTTATGAGATAGGTCACGGTGCTGCGGACCGTCAGCTGGTTCTGCTGTCGGAGCTCCTGGTAAACGCGAAAACCGGCAGGGCCTTCGCTGCGATCGATGGTGCTCGTGACGCCCGCCTCGTTGTACGCCTTCTGCATCGCCTTGAGTGCCCACACCATGTCGGCGTGCGTCGGCGGTTTCGACTGCCGCAGAGTGCCCAGCAGTTGCGGCGCACCGAGGATCACCCCGGTAGGCTCGCCTTTCTCATCTCTGATGATCTTGCCGTTGGGCGGTTCGGGGGTGTCGCGTCCGACGCCGAGTTTCTGAAGCGCGACGGAGTTGAGGGCGGAGGCGTATCCGTTGTCCGTCATCGCGGCGCGGCCGGGTGCCGCCTGGTCGAGCTCGTAGCGGTTCGGATACCGGCGCTCTGCGAGACGCGTGGAGTAGACCTTCGGCACGAAGATCACGCGATCGGGCGGCGTGACGGCGGCGAGCTTGCGGATATACGCGAGGATCTCGGGGATGGAGTGCATGACGGGGACGGGCCCGTCCTGCTCGCTGAGCGCGGCCGCGATCGGATGCGTGTGGCTGTCCTGAAGGCCGGGCAGAACGGCGCGGCCGCGAAGATCGACCTGGCGCGTCGAGGGTCCGGCGAGCTTCCGGACTTCGGCCGTCATGCCTGCAGCGAGGAAGCGGTCTCCGCGAATGGCGACCGCTTCCACGACCGGATGGTCCGCCCACATCGTGACGATGTTGCCGTTGTAGTAGATCGTGTCGGCAGGCGCGTCCTGCGCGACCTGAGCCGCGGCAGCCAACGCGATCACGGACGACCCGTAGCGGACGAAGCGTTGAAGCCGCCTCATTGCCTCACTCTCCTCCCGGCCGAGATAATACCCTTTTGGCACCCGGAGGCGGTCGTTACCGCTCCCAGCCCATCCATCGTGGTGTCGGGCAGGCCTGACCAGCCTCGGTCCCCCCGCGCAGCTTCCGCCTTAAGGCGAAAGCCACGAAAATCGACAGAGCGGGAATGTCAGAGTCCGATGGCTTTCCGTGGATTATCGTGGGTCAGCCGACGCACGGCTGACTCGGGCAAATGGAGTGCCTCACGCAGGTTGGACACGCTCTGCTTCATGCTGATGGCGGAGCCGACGAGGTGGGACCGATCGGGGGCGCGCGCGACCATGTCGTCGCCGATCTCGATGTCCCAGCGTCCGAGAGTGTAGCGGCCCGGACCGAGTCCGGCCGCCGCGATGCCGTCGCTGACGACGATGCAGCGCTCGTGACCGGCCAGTCGCAGGTAGTTCCCCAGCGCCACAAACGGGACATGTGCGCCGTCGGCGATGAAGCACAGCCACAGTTCCCGGGCAAGGCTCAGCGCGCGCTGCACGATGTTGTCGTGACGATGCATCAGCATCGGGCACCCGTTCCCGACATGCGTGAACATCGACAGTCCGGCGTCGATGGCCGCGCGCAGCTCGTCGAGCGTGGGGTCGCAGTGTCCCGCGGAGACCACGATGCCGGCCGCCGCCAGCGTCCGTGTGACCTTCAGGTTCGCGTCGCGCTCGGGGGCGAGGGTCACGACGCGGGTCAGACCCGCGGCTGCGTCCAGCAGGCGCTTCATCGCATCGACGTCGGCGGGCAGAATCGCATCGCGAGGGTGCGCGCCGCGGTAACCGTCAGTTTCGTTGAGGAACGGGCCCTCGATGTGCAAGCCGGCGATGAGGCGTTTGGCGAGCGGATCCTTCTCGCGAAGCTCGACGAGCGTCGCGAGCCGGTGGCACATGAGATCCAGACGTTCGGTGATGATCGTCGCGAGGAAACCGCCGACGCCGTCCGCTTCGAGCCGCGCGCAGGCGCGGTGCAGGTCCTCGGCGGTCAGGCCGTCCTGGTTGAAGTCAACCCCGGCGTAGCCGTTGACCTGCAGATCGAAGCAGGGGGTCTCCGCGCGCGTGTGTTCTGGCATCGGACCGACGCCGCACATAATCGCACAAAGAAACCCTTGCCCGGTGTTTTCGCTCCTGTTAGTGTGGGGCCGCCTTGATTCGGCGTTCGAGGCAGCCCTGAAGGGCTGCGCTACGTGCACTGACCCGAACTCTGAACGTTGAACCGTGAACCCTGAACCCTGTTCGGAGAAGCCGATGTCGCACCGCCAAGGAGACCCTGA
>CAYZBZ010000022.1:0-3738 GCA_964476725.1 uncultured Vicinamibacterales bacterium | reverse complement strand
TGAACCCTGAACCCTGTTCGGAGAAGCCGATGTCGCACCGCCAAGGAGACCCTGATGTTGTATACGAGACGTGAACTCGGAAAGCTCGCGCTGGCGGGCGTGCCTGCGGCCAGGGTGCTGCGTAAGTCCGGCGCTCTACTCGCCGCCAAACCCAACTCGAAGTGGGCGGGCGTCCAGGTCGGGATGAACATCCCGTATAACTTTGGCCCCACGCCGGTACTGAGCGGCGACGAGATTCTCGAGCGGTGCGTCCAGCTCGGCGTGAGCGGGCTCGAGCTTCGATCGCAGCCCGTTGAGGCGTTTCTTGGAGTGCCGGCCAGCGTCGTCGCGGCGGCTCGCGCACCCGGGGGCCGCGCGACGCCGACTCCGGAGCAGGTCGCCGCACGGAACGCCGCCGTCGAGGAGCTGCGCAAATGGCGCGCGTCCGCCCCGATGAGCAAGGTCAAGGAGTTCCGCAAGAAATACGAGGATGCGGGCGTGCTGATCGAGATCGTCAAGTTCGACGGCATCTACGGCCTGACGGACGCGGAGCTCGACTACTCGTTCGAGCTGGCCAGGAACCTCGGCGCCAGGGCCATCTCGTGCGAAATCGACGTGCCGCAGACCAGGCGGGTCGGCCAGTTCGCCGACAAGCACAAGATGATGGTCGGCTACCACGGCCACACGGAAACCGGCCCCGCGCAGTGGGAGGAAGCGTTCGGCTTCGCGAAGCACAACGGCGCGAACCTCGACATCGGCCACTTCGTTGCCGGCCACAAGACGTCGCCGGTCCCGTTCCTGAAGCAGCGCCACGATCGCATCACGCACGTTCACGTGAAGGACAAGACGCTGAACAACGCGAACGTGCCGTTCGGCCAGGGGGACACGCCCATCAAGGAGGTCCTCCAGTTGATCAGGGACAACAAGTGGAAGATTCAGGCGACCATCGAGTTCGAGTACCCCGTCCCGCAGGGATCCGACCGCATGACCGAGCTGGCCAAGAGCCTTCAATACTGCAAGGACGCGCTGGTCTAGCGGCCGCCGCCGTCCAATGAGAGTCCGCGTATACAAAGACCGGCGGTCGATGAGCGAGGCGGCTGCGCGGCATGCCGCAGCGAGCCTTCAGGCCGCGATCGAGCGAAAGGGCAAGGCTCGAATCGTCGCGGCGACGGGCGCGTCGCAGCTAGAGTTTCTGAGCGCGCTGTCCACGCTGCCGGCCGTCGCGTGGCCCCGCGTCGAGCTGTTCCATCTGGACGAGTACGTCGGCCTTCCACCGACTCATCCTGCCAGCTTCAGACGCTACCTCCGCGAGCATCTGATCGACAAGAACGGCATCGTCAACCACCACCTGCTGGACGGCCAGGGGAACGTCGCGGAGGTCTGCCGTCGCGTGGGTCTGGCGCTCGCGGAAGAGCCGGTGGACGTGATGTTCGCCGGCATCGGCGAGAACGCGCACCTGGCGTTCAACGACCCGCCTGCCGACTTCGAGAACACCAGTCCGTATATCGTCGTGAAGCTGGATGACGCCTGCCGGCGGCAGCAGGTCGGCGAAGGGTGGTTCGCGCGGATGGAAGATGTGCCGGAGACCGCGATCTCGATGTCCATTCACCAGATACTCGAGGCCCGGGAGATCCTGGTCATCGTCCCCGACGCTCGCAAGGCGGCGGCTGTGAAGGCCTCTCTCGAAGCGGAAATCGGGCCGGAGGTGCCGGCGTCGATCCTGCGGACCCACCCGGACGTCACTCTGTTCCTCGACGAGCCCGCCGCGTCGCTTCTGGATCCCGCGACGCGCGCCCGGCTGACGTCTAGCCCCTAGCGCCCAACTCCTGCTCTTCGCAGGCCTCCATCGGCGGGCACGAGCAGATCAGGTTGCGATCGCCGTATGGGTTGTCGATTCGCGCGACGGCCGGCCAGAACTTGCTGGCGCGGACGAACGGGAGTGGATACGCCGCCTCCTGCCGCGAGTAGGGATGGGTCCACGCGTCGGACGTCACCTCTTCCGCGGTGTGCGGCGCGTTCTTGAGCACGTTGTCCTTCGCGTCCACTCTGCCGCTGACGACCGACTCGATCTCGTGGCGGATCGCGATCAGCGCATCGCAGAACCGGTCCAGCTCGTCCTGCGCCTCGCTCTCGGTCGGCTCGATCATCATCGTCCCCGCGACGGGAAATGAGACGGTCGGAGCGTGGAAGCCGTAGTCCATGAGCCGCTTCGCGACGTCCTGTTCGTCGACCGACGGTCCGGCGCCGTGCTTGAACGGCCGGAGGTCGAAGATCATCTCGTGCGCCACGCGGCCGTTGTGGTTCGCGTAGAGCACGTCGTAGTGCTCCTGCAGCCGCGCCTTGAGGTAGTTGGCGTTCAGGATCGCGTAGCGCGTCGCGTCGGTCATCCCTGCCGCGCCGAGCATCCGGATGTAGCCGTACGAGATGAGCAGGATGCTCGCGCTGCCCCACGGCGCAGCGGAGATTGCCGGAATCGCCTTGCTGCCGCCGACCGTCACGACCGGATGGCCGGGCAGATAGAGCGCAAGATGCGCCGCGACGGCAATCGGCCCCATCCCGGGTCCGCCGCCGCCATGCGGAATCGCGAACGTCTTGTGCAGGTTGAGGTGACACACGTCGGCGCCGATGGCCGCTGGACTCGTCAGCCCCACCTGCGCGTTCATGTTCGCCCCGTCCATGTACACCTGACCGCCGTGCTCGTGCACCACGGCGCAGATGTCCTTGATGGCTTCCTCGAAGACGCCGCAGGTCGAGGGATACGTCACCATCAGCGCGGACAGTGAGTCGCGATGGGCCTGCGCTTTCGCCCGCAGATCGTCGAGCACGATGTAGCCGTTGCTGTCGCACGCGACGACGACGACCTTCAGGCCGGCCATCGAGGCGCTGGCGGGATTCGTGCCGTGCGCGCTCGCGGGGATCAGGACGACGTTGCGCTGGCCCTCGCCGCGATCGCGGTGGTAGGCGCGGATGGTCATCAAGCCGGCGAACTCCCCCTGGGCGCCGGAGTTCGGCTGCAGCGACACCGCCGCGAAACCCGTGATGCGGCACAGCGCGTGCTCGAGCTCCTCGAAGACCTGCCGGTATCCTTGCGCCTGCGCCGCGGGCACGAAGGGGTGCATCCTCGAGAAGGCGGCCCACGTGACGGGAATCATCTCCGACGCCGCGTTCAGCTTCATCGTGCAGGAGCCGAGCGGGATCATCGAGGTATCGAGTCCGACGTCCTTCCGCTCCAGGCTTCTGATGTACCGCATCATCTTCGTTTCCGAATGATGCATGTTGAAGACCGGGTGCGTCAGGTACGCAGTCGTACGCTTCAGCGCCGCGGGCGCTTTCAGTGCGAAAGCCGCCCCCTCCTTCAGCACGACCTTCGCTTCCGAGCCCCGGGCGGCCGTGAACACTTTCACGATATCCCTGACATCGTCGAACGAGGTCGTTTCGTCGAGCGACACGCCGATGGCGCCATCCGTCCGGTAGCGGAAGTTGATGCCCGCACCTTCCGCGACTCTGCGGAGTGCGGCCGTGTCCGCTCCTTCGATGCGAAGCGTGTCGAAGTACGCGGCGTTCGTCTGACGATAGCCGAGCGCGGTCAACGTGTCCTCGAGCGCCCGGGCGTAGCGATGCACTCGCTGAGCGATCGCACGGAGGCCCGCCGGTCCGTGGTACACCGCGTACATCGCGGCCATGTTCGCGAGCAGCGCCTGCGCGGTGCAGATGTTGGACGTCGCCTTCTCGCGGCGGATGTGCTGCTCGCGCGTCTGC
>CAYZBZ010000021.1:7615-28582 GCA_964476725.1 uncultured Vicinamibacterales bacterium | reverse complement strand
GCGAGCTGCACCTGTTCAATCCCGAGACGGTGCAGAAGCTGCAGCACGCGACGCGCTCCGGCCAGTACAAGGTCTACCGGGAATTCACCAGGCTCGTGAACGATCACAGCCACAAGCTCGGTACGCTGCGGGGCCTGCTCGAGTTCAAATCCGGGGCGCAGCCGGTTCCGCTCGACGAGGTCGAGCCGGTCGGGTCGATCGTCAAGCGGTTCGCCACGGGCGCGATGTCGTACGGCTCCATCAGCCAGGAAGCGCACGAGACCATCGCCATCGCGATGAACCGCCTGGGAGGGAAGTCCAACACCGGCGAGGGAGGGGAGGACCCCGCCCGCAACCGTCCCGATCCGAACGGCGACTCCCGGCGCAGCGCCATCAAGCAGGTCGCCTCGGCGCGGTTCGGCGTCACCAGCGAGTACCTGGTCAATGCCGATGACCTCCAGATCAAGATGGCGCAGGGGGCCAAGCCAGGCGAAGGCGGCCAGCTGCCAGGCTCCAAGGTGTACCCGTGGATCGCGAAAGTGCGGCACTCGACGCCGGGGGTCACACTGCTGTCGCCTCCGCCGCACCACGACATCTATTCGATCGAGGATCTCGCGCAGCTGATCTTCGATCTCAAGAACGCGAACCCCGTCGCTCGCGTGCACGTCAAGCTCGTCGCCGAAGTGGGCGTCGGCACGATCGCGGCCGGCGTCGCGAAGGCCCACGGCGACGTCGTGCTGATCTGCGGGCACGACGGCGGCACGGGAGCGTCCCCCCTCACGGCGATCAAGCACAGCGGCATCCCGTGGGAGCTCGGCCTCGCGGAGACGCAGCAGGTCCTCCTCCTCAACGATCTGCGCGATCGCATCGTCGTGCAGGTGGACGGCCAGCTGAAGACCGGGCGCGACGTCGTCGTCGCCGCGCTGCTGGGGGCGGAGGAGTTCGGGTTCGCGACCGCCGCGCTCGTCGTCTCCGGCTGCGTCATGATGCGCGTCTGCCACCTGAACACCTGCCCCGTCGGCGTCGCGACGCAGGATCCGGAGCTTCGCGCGAGGTTCAACGGGAAGCCGGAATTTGTCGAGAACTACTTCCGGTTCGTGGCGGAGGACGTCCGCGAGCTGATGGCCGAACTGGGTTTCCGGACGCTGGACGAGATGGTCGGCCGTGCCGACCGGCTGGACATCAGGCCCGCCATCGATCACTGGAAAGCCGCCGGCATCGACCTGTCGCAGATCCTGTACCAGCCATCCGTCGCGGACGGGGCGGCCCGGCACCGCGTGCGCAGCCAGGACCACGGCCTGGAGCACGTGCTCGACCACACGATCATCGCGGCCGCCTCGGCGGCGCTCGAGCGCAAGGAGCCCGTGACGCTGCACCTGCCGATTCGCAACGCCAATCGGGCGACGGGGACGATGCTGGGGTACGAGATTACGCGGCGGTATGGCGGCGAGGGACTGCCGGACGACACGATCAGGATTCATTTCACCGGGACTGCGGGCCAGAGCTTCGGCGCGTTCGTGCCGCGCGGGGTGACGCTCGGCCTCGAAGGGGACGCCAACGATTTCTGGGGCAAGGGGTTGTCGGGCGGGCGGCTCATCGTGTACCCGCCGGCCGGCAGCACGTTCGCGCCGGAGGACAACGTCATCATCGGCAACGTCGCGCTCTACGGCGCGACGAGCGGCGAGGCGTACGTCCGCGGCATCGCGGGTGAGCGTTTCGCCGTCCGCAACAGCGGCGCGCTGGCCGTGGTCGAGGGCGTCGGCGACCACGCGTGCGAATACATGACGGGGGGACGGGTCGTCGTGCTCGGCCGGACCGGCCGCAATTTCGCGGCGGGGATGAGCGGCGGCGTTGCCTACGTCGTCGACGCCGACGGCACGTTCGCCAGGCGCTGCAACCTGGGCATGGTGGATCTGGAGGCGCTGACCGACGCGGAGGACATCGACCTCGTGCGGACGCTGATCGCGAACCACGCGGGACACACCGGCAGCACGCGCGCGGCGGATCTGCTCGCCGAGTGGACGTCGACCTGCGCGCGTATCGTGAAGGTCATCCCGCGCGACTACAAACGGGTCCTGGCCGCGGAGGCGCTCGCCCGGTCGGAGAATCGCGAACCGGCGTTCGCGGAGCTTGTCGGTGCGGCACGTGGGTAAGGCCACCGGCTTTCTGGAAATCAAGCGGCGGAAGCCTCAGACGCGGCCGATCGAGGTGCGCGTTCGCGACTGGAAGGACGTGTACCTGGTCGAGTCCGAGGCGCGCGTGCGGGAGCAGGGGGCGCGGTGCATGGACTGCGGGATCCCGTTCTGCCACCAGGGATGCCCCCTGGGGAACCTGATTCCGGACTGGAACGACCTGACGTACCGGCATCGATGGGAAGCCGCCAGCGAGCGGCTGCATGCGACCAACAATTTCCCGGAGTTTACCGGCCGTCTGTGTCCGGCGCCGTGCGAAGGGTCGTGCGTGCTCGGCATCAACGATGATCCCGTGACCATCAAGAGCATCGAGCTGGCGATCGTCGAGCGCGCGTTCGAGGAGGGCTGGATCGTGCCGAGGCCCCCGGCGGTGCGCACCGGCAGGCGGGTCGCGATCGTCGGCTCGGGTCCCGCGGGACTTGCGGCCGCGGACCAGTTGAACCACGCCGGGCATCAGGTGACCGTCTTCGAGCGCGCGGATCGGATTGGCGGACTGCTGCGGTATGGCATCCCGGAGTTCAAGCTCGAGAAGCGGCTGCTCGATCGGCGGCTGGCGATCATGGAGCAGGAAGGGGTCGTGTTCCGGTCGGGGGTCGAAATCGGCGTGGACCTGACGGCCTCCGCGCTCCGCCGGGCGTTCGACGCCATGATCCTCTGCGGCGGAGCCGGCGCGCCGCGCGACCTCCAGATTCCCGGGCGTGAGCTGGCGGGCATTCACTTCGCGGTCGAGTACCTGACGCAGCAGAACCGCCGCTGCGAAGGGGATTCGCTCGGCGACGACCCGCCTATTTCCGCCGAAGGCAAGCACGTCGTGATCATCGGCGGCGGCGACACCGGCGCGGACTGCCTGGGCACGGCGCACCGTCAGGGGGCGCGGTCCGTGTCGCAGTTCGAGCTGATGCCGCGTCCGCCGGACTCCCGGGCGGCGGATAACCCCTGGCCGCAGTGGCCGGCCATTTTCCGGACCTCGGCCGCGCACGAAGAAGGGGGCGAGCGTCTGTACTCGGTTTCGACCGAGCGCTTCGTTTCGGACGGCCGGGGCCGTGTCTCGGCGATTCAGGCCGTCACCGGCTCGCTGCAGCACGAGGGCGGACGCCCGAGGTTCGTGACGAACCCCGGCTCCGGCTTCGAGGTTCCGGCCGATCTGGTACTGCTTGCGATGGGTTTCGTGGGTCCGGAGCGCGGCAGCCTGCTCTCGGAGCTCGGCGTCCGCATGACCGATCGGGGCACGGTCTGGCGGGACGAGCAGTGGATGACCAGCGAGGACGCGGTCTTCACCGCCGGCGACATGCAGCGCGGCCAGTCGCTCATCGTCTGGGCCATCGCCGACGGCCGGAGCGTGGCGCGAAGCGTGGACGCCTTCCTGATGGGCGCGTCCAGCCTGCCGGCGGCCCTCAGCGCCTGATTTGCGGCGCCGCCGGCTGGCGGCGCCAAACATTTTCGTCTGCAGACCCCACATCCATTCAAAATTGTCGCTTCATGCCGACGCGCCGAAATCGGCGCGTTTACGCCGGCATTGGCGCAATGGTGTCTCGCATCCGGCGGGGCGCACGAAAACAAGAACGAGACAAAAACGTCCAGTTCATTCGTGGAGCTACAGGATTGTCTGATTTGACCCGGTGCGGATTGCCGCCGCCGATCCGCCGAAGATCGACGATCTTGCGCCTGATTCCGCGCGATCCGGCCGCGTCGCGCGCGCCTCTGCCGCTGGCGTCCAACTTGCTCTTACGGAGGGTGGCCGCAGCTGACGGCCGGATTCCGATGAGAAGCCTTTATTCCTGGAAGGACTCCCCTATGCGATGTGCCGTCCGACTTGTCTGCGTGTTGATGGGCGCTCTGGTGCTCGCGCTGTTCGTTTCGACGGTTGCGCGTCCCTTGACGGCGCTGGCGCAGGGGACGCAGGTTGCCGATCCGTCGGGTGCAGCCACCGGCACCGCGAAGGACGTCGCGGTCACGTCCGGCGTGTGTTGGTTCGACCAGAGGGAGGGGACTCCTCCGCGAGGCGTGCGGCGATAGCGCCTGCGGAGGAGCATCCCGATGTTCCGACGGGTAAGTAGAGCAACATGCAGTGGTCAGTTGGCTGATAGTGAAGGAGGGTTATGAAGATCTCGAGAGTCTCGACAGTCATGGGGAGTGTGCTGGTGGCCGCACTGGTGTCAGTGCCCGCGTCAGCGCAGACAGCCGCCGGCACGCCGCCGGCCCCGACAGCCCAGGCGCCGGAGCAACCCGCCGTCTCGAAGCGCGTGACGATCACCACGGGTCTGGACTTCACCTCGGCGTACATGTTCCGCGGCATTCGTCAGCATTCCGGCGGCGCCATCGCGCAGCCCTATGTGGATCTCGGGTTCGCGCTTGCGCCTGGCGTGACCGCGAACGTCGGCAACTGGGACAGCCTCCACACCAAGTCGCCCAGCGGCTGGTACGAGTCGGACTACTACGGCTCCGTGACCTTTACCGCCGGGAAGCTGAAGCCTGGTCTGCTCTACACGTCCTATACGAGTCCGGCCGACAGGTTTGCGACCGTCCACGAGCTTGCAGGCGTGCTGTCGATTGACGACAGCGCGAGCGCGTTTCCCCTCTCACCCAGGGTCGTCCTCGCATTCGAGCTGGGCGATGGTCAGGCGGACGGCGGCGCCAACAAGGGCACGTATCTGGAGCTCGGCGTCCGGCCCGGCGTCAAGGTGGCCCCGAAGCTGACGCTGGCGATTCCGGTGAAGCTTGGTCTGAGCGTGCGCGATTACTACGAGGGTCCCGTGACCAACGACAAGTTCGGGTACTTCGACGTGGGGCTGATCGCGAGCGTGCCGGTCATCTCCGGCAGCGGCGGGTCGCTCGAAGCGCACGGCGGGGTTGACTTCCTCCGCCTCGGCGACAACATGAAGGCGCTGAGCGGCGGCGACAGGGTCAAGCCGGTTGCCGTGATCGGTTTCACATTCATCTACTAGGCCGTCAAGGCGGCGGCTGGGCATGCCCCCGCGTGGGCCGCAGTGAAGGGCGTTTACTCCGATGCGACTGACGACTCTCAGGTGACCGTGAGCACGGCTGGCACAGACGGCCAGATCCGGAAGGATCGCTGGACGACGCTGCTCGCGGCAGCACGGGAGGAGTACGCCCTCGAGGCGCGACAAGGCCGAGGCGGACGCGCCGTCGTCGCGCGCTTCGCCGATCGCATGGACGGCCTGATTCGCACGATCGTCCAGGAGGCCCAGGAGCACGTCAGCCAGCCGGTGGTCGTGTGCGCGCTCGGCGGCTACGGCCGCCGGGCGCTCTGTCTGCACTCGGACATCGACCTGCTCATCCTGTTCGAGCACCCGCTCGCGCACGCCGAAGCGCGTTTCGTCAACGCCGTGCTGCAGCCGCTCTGGGATCTGCGGCTCGCCCTCGGCCACCACGTGCGCGAGCTGTCGGACTTCGACGCCGCCGATACGACGAATCCGGAGTTCTTTCTCGCGCTGCTGGACGTGCGTCCGCTGGCAGGCGACGCGCCGCTCTTCGAGCGGCTCGTCGAGCGGGTGAGCGATCCGCAGCATACGCGTGGAGTCATCGATCCGCTGTTGGCGCTCGTGCAGCAGCGGCACGAGCAGTTCAACGACACGCTCTATCAGCTCGAGCCGGACATCAAGTCCGCGCCGGGAGGCCTGCGCGACATCGTGGCCGCGCGGCACCTGCAGAGGCTGCAGCCCGAAGCGGACCGCCGCGATCAGGACACCGCCGCGCCGGAGCGCATGCATGAGGCCGAGGAGCTCCTGCTGCGTATCCGCTCGGCGCTGCACCTGCAGGCGGGCCGGGACGTCAACCTCCTGACCCACGAGCTGCAGGAGAAGATCGCCGAGATGCTCGGCTGCGCGGGAGCCAGGCCCCAGCCGCGCGTCGAAGCGCTGATGGGGGAGTATTTCCTGCGCGCGCGCGCCGTCACTCGATCCCTCGCCTCCGCGCAGCGCGCCGTGCGTCCTCCGGCCCCCGTCGAGACGCGGCGCATCGGCCGGCAGCTCGAAATCGGCGCCGACGGCGCCCGCTTCGTCAACGTGGAGCGCGCGGCGGCGCAGCCGTCGCTGTGGCTCGAGCTCTTTCGCATCGCGCTCGAACAGGGCTGCGAGGTCTCCGCGCAGGCGCTCACCTGCATCGAGCAGCACGTCGACCGGTACTCCGCGGACGACTTCGTCGGGACCGAAGGGGAGCGGCAGCAGCTCCGGAATCTCCTGAAGCCCCGGCGCGGACTCTACGCGCGGCTTTCGGAAATGCACGATTGCGGGCTCCTGAGCCGCATCTTTCCGGAGTTCGCGAAGATCCACTGCCGCGTCGTGCGCGACTTCTACCACAAGTACACCGTCGACGAGCACACGCTGCTCGCGATTCGCGGCGTGGAGTCGCTGCGCGATGCGCAGACCGCCAGCCGGAAGCGCTTCAACTCGATTCTGCAGGAGGTACGGGCCCCGGAGCTGCTGACGCTCGCGCTGCTCTTCCATGACGTCGGCAAATGGCGGGAGGCGGACCACGCGCAGGAAAGCCTGCGTCTCGCGCAAGGCATGCTCGATCGCCTCGAGCTGCCGGACGACGCGCGTCAGACCGTCGAATTCCTGATCCGCCAGCATCTCCAGATGTCTCAGGTCGCGTTCCGCCGCGACTCCGAGGATCCGCACGTCATCGGCCAGTTCGCCGATCTGGTCGGGACGGAAGAGCAGCTGAAGCTGCTGTGTCTGCTGACGTTCGCCGACGTGGGCGCCGTCAGCCCGGACACGCTGACCCCCTGGAAAGAGGATCTCCTGTGGCGCCTGTACGTGGACACGTACAACCGCCTCACCCTCGGCTACGCCGACGAGCTCCTCGCGCGGGACGAGGCCGGCATCGCCGTCCTGAGCGCCGGGCGTCCCGACGACATCTCCGAGGCCGAGCTCTCACGCTTTCTCGAAGGCCTGCCGCGGCGCTACCTGAGAAGTTTCGGCCTCGGCACCGTCTACCGGCATGCCCGTCTGGCGCGCGACATTCATCCGGACGAAGTGCACACGCTCCTCGAGAACCACGGCGACGTCTGGGAGCTGACCATCGTCACGCTCGACAAGCCGTACCTGTTCTCCAACGTCTCCGGCGTCCTGTCGTACTTCGGGATGGACATCCACCGCGGCCAGGCGATGACGACGCCGGATGGGCTCGTCCTCGACGTGTTCGAATTCTCCGACGAAGAGGGCTACCTCCGGCAGAACGCATCCGCCACCGGCGAGATCTGCCGGCTGCTGGAGAAGGTCGTGGCCGGCGCGGTTGACGTGACGGCGCTGCTCGGCGGCCGCGTGCGCAGCACGCTGCACCGCCGCCGTCAGCGCGCGGCGCCGATCGTCCATTTCGACAACGAGCACTCGCGAAAGTACACCGTCCTGGAAATCGTGGCGGACGATGCGCCGGGGCTGTTGTACCGGATCAGCCGCGTGATTTCGAGCCAGGGATGCGACGTCGAGCTGGTCCTGATTGCCACCGAAGGGAAACGGGCGATCGACGTGCTGCACGTGATGAAAGGAGGAGGCAAGTTGTCGGCGCCAGACCAGGGCGCGCTGAAGCAGGAGCTCGAGCGGGTGCTGGAGGCCCGCGATGACGTGCAGTCGTCCGGTTCGTGATACAAGATGGCCCGCCGGCGGCCACGCGCCTCGCCGGCTGGCGACCGCGCCCGGAAACTGCCGTCGGACGAAGAGGAGATTATGAAACTGATCAAGAGCATCGTGCGACCGCACAAAGTGGACGAAGTGCGGGATGCGCTCGAGAAGCTGAGCATCGCCGGGATGACGGTCACGGACGTCCGTGGCCACGGCCGTCAGAAGGGGCACACGGCCGTCTATCGAGGCAAGGAGTACAGCGTCAGTCTGCTGCCGAAGGTCCAGATTGAGCTCGTCGTTCCGGACGAAGTCGTCGACGAAGTGATCGAGGTGATCATCCGGGCCGCGCGCACGGGGGAGATCGGCGACGGGCGCGTCTTCGTGCTGCCCGTCGAGCACAGCTACAACATCCGGACCGGCGAGCGCGACGCGTGAGCGGGAGAGGCACGCGCCGCAGTGTCCGGTCAGCCGCTCGAATCGCACACCCACAGCGTCAGGAGCTGATGAACATGAGCAGGGCAGGTCGATTGATCGTGAGCAATGCGTTCGCACTCGGAGTCGTGTTTCTGGTAGGCGTTCCTGCCGTCGCCGCCGGTCAGACGCCGGAGCCGCCGCCGATCAACCAGGCGGACACCGCCTGGATGCTCGTCGCGACGGCTCTCGTGCTGTTGATGACGCCAGCGCTCGCGCTCTTCTACGGCGGGCTCGTGCGTTCGAAGAACGCGCTCAACACGATGATGATGAGCTTCGTGTCGCTGGGCTTTGTCGGCGTCCTGTGGGCGTTGATTGGCTACTCGCTCGCATTTGCCCCGGGCGGCCCGTGGGTAGGGGACCTCTCGCGCCTCTTCCTCCAGGGGGTTGGGCTCGAGGCGCAGGGGACGATCCCCCACGTGCTGTTCATGGCGTATCAGGGCACGTTCGCGATCGTCACGGCCGCGCTGATCTCAGGCGCCATCGTCGAGCGCATGCGTTTTTCCGCATACGTGGCGTTCATCTCATTGTGGGCGCTCGTCGTCTACAGCCCTATCGCGCACTGGGTGTGGGGCGGCGGCTGGCTGGCGAAATGGGGAGCGCTCGATTTCGCCGGCGGCACCGTCGTGCACGTCAATGCCGCCATCGCCGCGCTGGTCGCCGCCGTGGTGGTCGGCAAACGCCAGGAATACCCGTCGTCTTCGCTGCTCCCGCACAGCGTGCCCTTCACGATGCTCGGCGCGGGCCTGCTGTGGTTTGGCTGGTTCGGATTCAATGCGGGAAGCGCGCTCGCCGCGGGTCCGATCGCGAGCCTGGCATTCGTCACGACCATGCTGGCGCCGGCGTCGACGCTGGTGGTCTGGACGTTTCTCGACGCGCTGCGCTCCGGCAAACCGACCGCCGTTGGCGCCGCAACCGCGATTGTCGTCGGCCTGGTCGCGATCACGCCTGCGGCAGGCTTCATCAGCCCCATGAGCGCGATCGCGCTCGGAGCGATTGCCGCCGTACCGAGTTATCTCGGGTTGATGGTGCGGGTGAAGACGTCGCTCGATGACTCGCTCGACGTCGTGGCGGCGCACGGCATAGGGGGAACGGTTGGGGCGCTGCTGACCGGCGTCTTCGCGCAGAAGAGCCTCAACGGGGTCGCCGACGGCGCGCTCTTCGGGAACCCGTACCAGCTCGTGATCCAGGGATCAGCGATCCTGGCCGTCATCGTCTACAGCGGCGTCGTGAGCTTCGTGCTCCTCAAACTCATCGGCCTGGTGTTGCCGCTGCGCGCCGCGGAGCAGGACGAGAGATCGGGGCTCGACCTCAGCCTGCACGGCGAAGAGGCGTATCTGCACGAGGGATAGGGTGGGAGCTGGGAGCTGGCAGCCTCTTGGCTTCCAGCTTCCGGCTTCCAGCTCTTGGTTCGTCGCGTGCCGGGTTTTCTGTAGCTGGCAGCTGGAAGCTGGCAGCCTCCCGATTCACCGCGTCTCAGACCTGCTCGGTGAGAAACGCCGCGATGACTTCCTGGACCCTCTGCAGCACGCCCCTGCGACGCCAGCTGCGGTAATCGACGCGGTCACACCCCTTGAGATCCGCCAGGAACAGCGCGCGGAGATGCTTCGCGTACCCCACGTCGTACACACAGACGTTGTTCTCTTCGTTGTGGGCGAACGATCGGTTGTCGAAGTTCGTGGTGCCGATGGTGCTCCAGACGCCATCGACCACCATCGCCTTGTGGTGGAGCATCGTGCGATTGAACTCGACGATCTCGACGCCCGCGCGGAGCAGCGGGCCGTACATGCGGATGCTGTTCTGGCGCGCCAGCCAGGCGTCGTTGTGGATGCCCGACACCATCACGCAGACGTCGACACCCCGGCGCTTTGCGTCGGTGAGCGCCTCGACGGCCGTCTGATCCGGAACGAAGTACGGGTTCGCGATGAAGATCGACTTCCGCGCGCAGATGATCGACAGGTAATACATCGTCCGCACGGTCGACGTCCCGGTCTCCGGTGAGCTCATGATCGTCTGCGCCGCGAGCGGGCCCACCGGCTCGAGCGGCGGGTAGTAGAGCAGCCCCGAGATCAGCTCGTCCGTCGTCTGCAGCCAGTTCTGCGCGAAGCCGGTTTGCAGCGGCGCCACCGCCGGCCCTTCGATGCGGACCTGCATGTCGCGCCAGTGCTGCGGATCCTGGGCGCAGCCGCGCCAATGGTCCGCGATGCCCGCTCCCCCCGTGAACGCGATCCGCCCGTCGACGATGAGTGACTTGCGGTGGGTGCGATGGTTGAACCGGCCGAGCGCGTACCACCGGATCGGGTTGTACCACGCGAGCTGACACCGGCCGGCCTCGAGAATCTCGAGTATCTCCTCACCGATGCTCGCCGATCCCACGGCGTCGAGAAGGATCTTGACTCTGACCCCCGCGCGGGCGCGGTCGGCCAGCGCCTCCGCGAACTCCCGCCCGATGCCGCCCGCCCAGTAAATGTAGGCCTCGATGGTGATCGACGCGTCCGCCCCCGCGATCGCTTCGAGCATCGCGGGGAAGAACTCGTCCCCGTTGTTGAGAATGTCGATCCGGTTGCCGGCGAGGAAGGGCACGCCGGTCGCGCCCGCCATGGTGGGCAGGAACTCCTCGTCGTCCACGGCGAATTCGTGGTCGAGGCCGTATCGTGGAGGAAATTCAGTCGGCGCGATCAGATAGCTGATAAACGCCATCGACCCCGTTCCGATCGCCCATCCCCATTTGTCCTGGACCATCGCGTACAGACAGGCGATCGCCCAGGGCCACCAGGACCACAGCAGCCTGCGCGCGCGCGTCCACAGCGGAAGCGCACCTTTGGGACGACGGAGCCGCGGATCCGGGGCGAGGCGGTAGCGCCACTGCCGCGCCACGCGGCGCTGCCGCCAGCGCGCCGTCCCGCGCGTCTTCAAGCTCTTCCACTCGCGACGAATCCGCGTTCTCAACGGGGTATCACCAGCGATCTCACCTCAGAGTGAACAGAGCGAACGGAGCCAATTGATCTCTCGCTGCGGGGTGGTGCCTTTTCCAACCCGGATCATAGTGCAACCCCGAGGGCTCCTCGGCTCACGGTCTTTCTGGAGCCTACACCACGCACCGCGGCGCGTCGGCGTTGGCCGCCCGCAATTCCTCGTCTGCTTCCGTGTTCATCCGTGTTTTCTGTGTCGTCCGTGGCTTGACGTCTCCTGCGTGGCTTTCCGTGTCGTCCGTGGCTTATGATTTGCCGACAAGAGCGTGTTCCGGCTTCTGGGGCACCGACTTCGGGGAGAACCACTGATGCGCCGTCCGTTACAGTTCCGTGCCTGGATCGCCGGCGTCGGCGGCGTCCTTGTCGCGAGCGTCATCTTCGCCGGCGCGCAGGCGCCGCAGCCCCCCGTTGGCGGGCGTGGCGGCCAGCCGCCTCCTCCCGCGCCGGGGCGAGGAGGAGGAGGCATGCTTGCCGGCGCAGGCGCGGCCGACAAACCGGTCGTGGACCCGGTGGCCGCGGATCGCGGAAAGGTGGTCTGGGCCGCCGAGTGCGCGACGTGCCACCGCGATGACGCTCGTGGAACCCCCAACGGTTCGAATCTCGTGCGGTCGCTCGTCGTGCTGCGCGATCGATATGGCAGCGAGCTGGGGCCCTTTCTCAAGCGCGGACACAAAATGCAGAGCGGCGCGCCGAGCGCGAGCCTGACCGAAGCGCAGGTGGTCGACCTCGCGCATTTCCTGCGCCAGCGCGTCACCGATTCGCTTCGAGGCTCGCCCATCTTCCGGGTGCGCAACGTGCTGACTGGCGATCCGAAGGCGGGCGCCGCGTACTTCAACGGGGAAGGCACGTGCAGCACGTGCCATACGGAAGGCAATCTCAGCCTCGCCGGGATCGCTTCACGTTATGAACCGGTCGATTTGCAGCAGCGGTTTCTCTTTCCGGTCACCGGCCGTGGGGGGCGCGGCCGCGCCGGGGGAGCGCCGCCGGCGAGCGCCATAACGGTGACCGTGACGTCTCCCACCGGAGAGCCCGTCTCCGGCGTGCTCGTGCAGATGGACGACTTCAACGTGTCGTTGCGGGACGGATCGGGTACCTACCGCACGTTCAAGCGGACTCCGGCGCTGAAAGTGGTGAAGACCGATCCGCTGGCGGCGCATCGCGCGCTGCTCGAAACCATTACCGATAAGAACATGCATGACGTCGTGGCCTACCTGGAGACGCTGAAATGAGACGCTTCACATCGCTCGTATGCGGCCTGGTGGGCGCCGCCGCCGTCGCCGTCGCCGTCCTCATGGGATCCGGGCAGACCGCCCTGGATCCGAAGAAGCTGCTGCAGCCCCCCACCGATTCGTGGGTGACCTACAACGGCGACTACTCGGGACGCCGCTTCAGCACGCTGACCAGGATCAACGACGCCAACGTCAGCGCCCTGAGCCTCGGGTGGGTGTACCGCTTGAATCCCACGCCATCCCCTTCGAACATCAAAGGCACGCCCCTGCAGGTGAACGGCGTGGTGTATCTCACCGCGCCCGACCATGTCTGGGCGCTCGACGCGCGGACCGGCCGCGAGCTGTGGCACGTCGGCTGGCAGTCGAAAGGCGGCATTCACATCGGCAACCGTGGCGCGGCCATTCTCGGCGACTCGCTGTATTTCGAGACGCCGGACTGCAACCTCGTGTCGCTCAGCATCAAGGACGGCACGGAGCGCTGGCACAAGCAGATCTGCGACCTCGATCAGTTCTATTACGGCTCGGTCGCGCCGGTCGTCATCAAAAACCATGTCATTGCCGGCGTGAGCGGCGATGACCTCGACATCCCGGGATACCTCCAGTCGCACGACCCGGTGACCGGCGAGCTGCAGTGGCGCTGGTACGCCGTGCCGCAGAAGATGGGAGACCCGGGCTCCGAGACGTGGCCGAACGAAGACGCCATGAAGCATGGCGGCGGCATGACGTGGCAGCCCGTCACCTACGATCCCGAGCTCAACCTGCTGTTTGTGACGACGGGCAACCCGCAGCCTGTGATCGCGCACAAGAACAGGAAGGGAGACAACCTGTTCACCGGATCGATCGTCGCGCTGAACCCGGACACAGGAAAGATGGTGTGGTACTTCCAGTCGTCACCGCACGACACGCACGACTGGGACTCGACGCAGGCCGCCGTCGTCTTCGACGGCGAGATCGACGGGAAGCCCCGCAAGCTGATCGCCCAGGCGGCACGTAACGGACATTTCTTCGTGCTCGATCGGACCAACGGCAAGGCGATCATCTCGACTGAGTACGTCAAGACGAACTGGGCGCTCGGCTACGACGAGAAGGGGCAGCCGATTCCGAACCCGTTGAAGGACCCTCAACTCGACGGCGCGCTCGTGTCCCCCAATCAGGGCGGGGCGGCAAACTGGCCCCCTCCGACCTTCAGCCTGCAGACCGGCTTGTTCTATGTCAACGCCGTGCGCGCGTTCAGCGTGTATTACATCTACGACCCCGACGACAACCCGCAGGGGTGGGGCGGCACCGATCGCGGCGGCTACTCGGAAGCGATGCTCCAGGCGATCGATTACAAGACCGGGAAGGTCAGGTGGAGCCACAAGTGGGAAGGGGGTGCCCGCGCGGGCCTTCTGAGCACGGCCGGCAATCTCGTCTTCAGCGGCGGCGCATCGAACGATCTCGTCGCGCTGAACGCGACGACAGGCGAGGCGCTCTGGCACGCGGGGCTGAACGCCTCGATCAGCAACGGCGCCATCACCTACGAGCTGGATGGCACGCAGTACCTCGTCGTGGGGGCCGGGGACATGCTGTGGACGTTCGTCATGAACGACCGGAAGGCCACGCGCTAAGGAGATCGAACCTATGGAACTCGCGCCTTGTCGAGCACGCGGCGGAGCTCGGCGACCAGGTGAGCGGGGACACACGGTTTCAGCAGCACCGCCCGCATGCAGACCTCGCCGGAGCGAGCATGAATGTCCGGGCTCCAGTGGGCCGTCAGGCCGATCACCGGCACGTCGCGAGTGCGCCCGTGGCGGTGGAGTGCCTCCGCGAGCGCAAAGCCGTCCATGCCAGGCAGCGAGATGTCGGTGATGACCGCGGCCGGCGGATGCTGCACGGCCATGGCCAGTGCGTCCGCGCCATCTGCCACACCTATCGCCTCGAACCCCGCGGTCACCAGGAACTCGAGGTACCCGCTGAGCGTGTTGGTGTCGTCTTCCACGACAATGACGGTACGGCTGTCAGTCATCTGAGTAAGTGCCAGCGTGGGTTGCGGCCGAACGGGCCGGCGCCACCGCGCGGTACACGTCCGGGAGCCCGGAGCCGGACGCTCCGGGTGCTCATTTGAAAGTGTCGGCTCAGGACGGTCTGACCTGTAGCCCGGGACGCGTTGACAGGCGGGAACGACCATTGCAGAATGCTCGGGATGCTCGGGCAGCCAACTCCCGAACACGTTTGTAAAGACGGCAAATCCACATGCGAACTTTCATCTCGAGACTGCTGACGTCGACGATGCTCATCTTGCTGGCCGTGCCGGCCGCGGCGCAACAGAACCCGGCGGCGCCCGCAGCCCCTCCACCGGCGCGCGGGAATCCCGCTGACACTGAAGTATGGGAGCCGGCGCCCAAGGTCGTCACTCCCGGCGCAACGAGCAGCAGCGCTCCCGCGGACGCCATCGTGTTGTTCGACGGCAGCAATCTGAATGAGTGGGTCTCGCCCAAGGACAAGTCCCCGGCAGGCTGGACGGTCGCGGGTGGAGTGATGACGGTCAACAAACCCGCCGGCAACATCGAGACGAAACGCAGCTTTACCAACTATCAGCTGCACCTCGAGTGGCGGATCCCCGCCGAAATCGCGGGGACCGGCCAGAGTCGCGGCAACAGCGGGCTGTTCCTCGCCTCCACCGGAACCGGGGACGGCGGATACGAGCTGCAGATTCTCGATTCGTACGAGAACAAGACGTACGCGAACGGCCAGGCGGGCAGCATCTACAAACAGTCCATTCCGCTGGCGAATGCCAACAGGAAGCCGGGAGAATGGCAGACGTACGACGTCATCTGGACCGCGCCGACCTTCAACGCCGACGGGTCGCTCGAGACGCCGGCGTACGTCACGGCCCTTCACAACGGCGTGCTGATTCAGAACCATTTCGAGCTGAAGGGGGAGACCGTCTACATCGGCAAGCCCCAGTACAGGAAGTACGAGGCTGCGCCCATCAAGCTCCAGGCCCATGGCGATCCGAGCGCGCCAATCAGTTTCCGCAACATCTGGGTGCGGGAGCTGCCCAGGTGAGCTCGTAGAACGCGTCAGCGCGCGCGCTCGAGCGCGAACCGGAAGAGCGAAGAAAGCCCCGACGCGGTCATGAGGCTTTCGAGGTCACGTGGCACGGGGGCTTCGAAGGTCAGCGGCTCGCCCGTGACGGGATGAGTCAGGGTCACGCGCCACGCGTGGAGCGCCTGCCGCGGAAAGGCCGAGAGCGTCGCGGCGAGCGTGGGATCGACGACCTGCGACCAGCGCGGCTCGCCGTACGCGGGGTCGCCGACGATCGGCCAGCCCCGCGCGGCCAGGTGAACGCGGATCTGATGCGTGCGGCCCGTCCCGAGCCGGCAGCGGAGCAGCGAGAGGCCCGCGCGCGGCGCCGCCACTCGCCCGAGCCGCTCGAAGCGCGTGAGGCTCGGCGCCCCTGTCGTGGCGGACGCGACGACCTTCCGCCGGTCGCTCCGATCCCGTCCGAGCCGCAGGCTGATCTCGCCTCGCGCCACGTTCACGCTTCCGTACACCACGGCCAGATAGTCCTTGTCGCGGAGCGTCCGCTGCAGAGCGGCATGGACGGCCGCCGTCTTCGCGACGACGACGATCCCTGACGTGAGCTTGTCGAGCCGGCCCACGAGCGACGGCCGGTCGGTCGCGGGCCATCCGCGCGCATGCCACAGCAGCGCGTTCAGCACCGTGCCCTTCGCATGCTTGTAGGTCGGATGCGCGACGACGCCGGCTGGCTTGTCGAGCGCGAGCAGGTGGTCATCCTCGTACAGCACGTCGAGCCCGATGTCTTCGGCCGCCACAGCCACGCGGGACGCCGCGTCGGGCAGCACGATCCGTACGACGTCGCCGGGCGCGATGCGCGCGGCCACACGACGAACCGGCGTGCCGTTCACCGTGACGTGCCCGTCTTCGATCCACGCCTGGACACGCGTGCGCGTGGCGCCGTCGACACCGGCCAGATGCCGGCGGAGGACGAGGTCGAGGCGCCGGCCGGCGTCGCCGCGGTCGGTGATGAGGAGGCGTGGCGGGGACATCCCAGTCATCGTAGCGCGGCCACGCGCCTGCGGCATCGGGGGGGCGGGTGGTGCCTTTTGCCTTTTTGTCTTTACCAAAGACACCGCGAAGCAGCCGTAGTATGGTGTCGGCATGGCACGTATCCTCGAGCACCGTCACGGACCGGACCGTCGCAGGCAGCCGCGGGGAGGGCGCCGCGCCAACGAAGGGGACGGCTTCGCGCCCCTGGTTCTCCTGGTTGACGAAGGGGCCGGCGCGGTCAATCGATCGGAGGCCATTCTGGCGAAGCTCCGCTTCGCGGTCACCACGAGCAGCAGCGTTGACGAGGCGCTACGCGTGGTGGCGGCGCTTCGGCCCGACGTCGTCGTTGCCGGAGAAGGAGATGCCGAGCGGATTCGCAGCGAGGCGCCGCAGTATCTCCCGGTCGTCGTGATGGACTCTGCTCTGCAGGAGAGTCCGGAGGCGCTCATCGAGGAGATCCGGCGGACGCTGCGGTCGAGCGCGGTGCGCCGGTAACGGCCTCGCTTCGGCAGGCAGCGCGCTTGACAACCCTGCGTTGACCCTTTACGTTAGCGCTCATTCGATGCCGTTCAGCTGAGGGCGCCGTCACAGTCCCTCCCTGACGAGCGCTTCACCCGATCCGGAGGAGAGGGATATGGCTCTGACCGCCCTGTGTTGTCGCGGAGTTCTGCTGTCCGCGGTTCTGGTTACGTTCGTCGTCGTCGGCGCGCCCGTCGCCGACGCGCAAGTCCTTTATGGATCGATCACCGGAAATGTCGTCGACTCCACCGGCGCCGCCATGCCTGGCGCGACGGTCAAGATCGAGCAGGCCGAAACCCAGCTGACGCGCGAGCTGGTGACCGACGCCGTCGGCGTGTATCACTTCACGGCCGTCCCATCCGGCACGTACACGATCTCGATCACGATGAGCGGGTTCCGCGGGTTCAGCCGGCGTGACGTGCCGGTCACGTTGAACTCGGTCGCGCGCGTCGATGCGAAGCTGGACATCGGACAGCTCAACGAAAGCGTGATGGTCTCGGGCGAGTCGCCGATTCTGCAGACCGATCGCGCCGAGGTGCGGGCGGAGCTGAAGGCGCGCGAGCTCCAGAATCTGCCGGTGCCGCTCGGCCGCAACTACCAGCAGCTCTTCAAGGTGATCCCCGGGTTCACACCGCCGGCCGACGCGCACTCGATTCCGTCGAACCCGTCGCGGGCGCTCGTCTTCAACGTGAACGGCGCGAGCCGCAGCTCGAACAACACACGGATCGACGGCGTCAGCACGACGAACATCTGGCTGCCGCACGTGGCCGCCTACGTGCCGGCCCTCGAGTCGCTCGAGACGGTGAACGTCGTGACCAACAGCTTCGACGCGGAGCAGGGACTGGCGGGAGGCTCGGCGATCAACGTGCAGGTCAAGAGCGGAACGAACCAGTTCAAAGGCTCGGCGTTCGAGTACTACACGAACGAGGACATGCGGGCGAAGAACTACTTCACGCCGGCCGGCACGACGAAGGGGAAATGGCGCTATCACCAGTTCGGCGGCACGCTCGGCGGGCCGATCCGGCGCAACAAGCTGTTCTTCTTCGGCAGCTACGAGAACACGCGCGACGCGCAGTTTGCCTCCCGCACGATTTCGGTGCCGACCGAGGCGATGCGCCGCGGCGACCTGTCGGCGTCGGTGACCCCGATCTACGACCCGGCGACCGGCAGCGTCACCGGCGTAGGACGGACGCCGTTTGCCGGGAACATCATCCCGACGAACCGCATCGACCTGACTGCGCTGAAGCTCATCAGCCTGATGCCGGTGCCGAACCTGAAGAACGCCGACGGCTCCGTGCCTCTGACGAATAACTACTTTGTCCAGGCGCCGTTCGACTTCAACCGCTGGACGCTCGACACGAAAGTGAACTGGAACGCCACGCCGAAGCTGAACATCTTCGGCCGCTTCAGTCTGCTCGACTTCTGGACCTTCAACGAAACTGTGTACGGAGATGTGCTGCAGGGTATGCCCGTCGGCGGCGGCAATCCGGGAGAGGGCACGGGCTCCACGGCCAACTTCTCGACAGGCGCCACCTACGTGTTCTCACCCAGCCTCGTGGCGGACGCGCACTTCGGCTACGTCCGGCAGTCCGTCACCGTCGCGCACTCCGACATGGGCCAGAACAAGGGGTTCGACCTGTTCGGGATTCCTGGCCTCAACGGCACGCGCGACTTCGAAGGAGGCATGCCGGTCTTCGACTTCGACACGTATCAGGACGTCGGCATCACCGAGACGTACATGCCGTACATCCGAAACGACGACCAGTACCAGACAGTCGCCAACGTCAACTGGCTGAAGGGCAAGCACAACGTGCGGGCCGGCACCGACATCTACTTTCAGGGGTTGAACCACACGCAGCCCGAGCTGAGCGGCGGCGACAACTTTGGCGCTCGCGGCGGTTTCCAGTTCCGCGGCGGGCCGACGCAGCTGGCGGGCGGCGCCTCCGGGAACAGCTTCAACGCGTGGGGCGCGTTCCTGCTCGGTCTGCCGGTCCAGCTCGGCCGCCTGCACGAGACCGTCGCACCGTACACCACGCGGATGCGCAGCTATAGTTTCTACGTGCGCGATCAGTGGCAGGTGACCAATCGCCTGACGATTGCCTACGGCACGCGCTACGAGTATTTCCCCATGCCGACGCGCGCCGATCGCGGCCTCGAGCGCTACAACCCGGCGACGAACATGATGGAAATCGGGGGCATCGGCGCGGTGCCCAGGGATCTCGGCGTGTCAATGGAGAAGGGGCTCTTCGCGCCGCGGGTGGGCTTGACCTTCCGGGCCTCGCCGACATTCGTTGCCCGCGGCGGGTTCGGCATCACGAACGATCCGTATTCGCTCGCCAGGCCGATGCGGACGAATCATCCGATCCTGCTGAACCTGGTCGTTGAGGCGCCGAACTCCTTCGCATGGGCCGGCCGAACGGCCGACGGGGTCCCTGCGATTGCGGATCCGGACCTCGGCAACGGCATCATCCCGATCCCGCGGCTCATCACGGCGTTCACGATACCCGACAAGTTCAACCGCGGCTACATCAAGTCGTGGAACTTCGCCGTGCAGAAGGAGCTCAAGTGGGGGTTCGTGGCCGAGGCCGCCTACGTGGCCACGCGTCAGATCGACCAGCTGGGGTTCCTGGAGCTGAACTGGTCGCCGATCGGCGGCGGCCAGGCCGGCCGGCAGCTGAATCAGAAGTTCGGACGCACCGCGCAAACCCGCCTGATCGCCTCGGTCGGGGACACCAAGTACGACGCGCTGCAGGCGCGGCTCGATCGACGCTTCGCCGACGGCTTCCAGGTCGGCGTCAGCTACACGCTCTCGAAGTCCGTGGGGATCGCGGGCTCGCCGGACAGCGACGGCTCGCCGCGCATCATGATTCCCGAGTACTACCACTTGAACACCGCGCTCAGTCCCTTCGACCGGACGCACAACCTGAACATCACGAACATCACTGAGCTGCCGTTCGGGCCGAACCGGCGGTGGCTGAGTGGCGGTGGCGTGATGGGCGCGATCCTCGGCGGATGGCAGATCAACAACATCCTGAGCTTTTACAGCGGGACGCCGTTCGACGTGACGGCGTCCGGCACGTCGCTGAACGCGCCCGAGAGCTCGCAGCTCGCCGACCAGGTGAAGTCGGACGTGCAGATCCTGGGCGGCATCGGACGTGGGAACGCGTACTTCGATCCGTTTGCCTTCAAGCCGGTCACCGAGCCGCGGTTTGGCACCGCTCCCTGGGGCGCGGTGCGCGGGCCGGGCTACGCCAACTGGGACCTGGGGGTGTTCCGCGAGCTCCAGCTGCCGCGCAAGATGACCATGCAGGTCAGGCTCGAAGCGTTCAACGTGCTCGACACCGCGCACTTCAACAACCCGGGGGGCAACGTGTCGAACCTTCAGCTCAATCCCGATGGCACCCTCCGCAATCTGAACGGGTTTGCGGAGGTGACGGGCGCGTACGGCGAGCGGCAGCTGCGGGTCGGGATGCGTCTCGGCTGGTAACTCACTTTCCTGGACAGGCCCTGGGCGGGGTGCCGCGGCCGGCGCCCCGCCTTTTTTGTTCATCGCGGCCCGAAGGAGGTGTGCATGGCGCGGATCGTCTTCCGGTATTGCGCGTATTGAGTCTCCGGGCTTCATGCCGTCCGTGTGGCGGCGCGCCTGCGTCGTGAACTGCAGACGGAAGTGGAGATGGTTCACGGCAAGTACGGAGAGTTCAAGGTCCTGGTGGATGGAGAGGCGGTCGTCGACGCCGGCGCCCTGGCCGCTCTAGGCGTGCTTCCGTCCGGCCGGAAGGTGCTCGAGGCGGTCCGAGCGCGTCTTTCGAAGTGAGAAGCGATGGAGTCGTCACGCCGGACCTCGGCTGGCATGAACAGGGAATGCGATGGACATCGTCCGCTGGGGAATCATCGGGTGCGGTGACGTCACCGAAGTGAAGAGCGGGCCGGCGCTGCAGAAGGCGTCCGGCTCGGCGCTGGTCGCCGTCAT
>CAYZBZ010000021.1:0-7515 GCA_964476725.1 uncultured Vicinamibacterales bacterium | reverse complement strand
TGAAGAGCGGGCCGGCGCTGCAGAAGGCGTCCGGCTCGGCGCTGGTCGCCGTCATGCGGCGGGATATCGAGAAGGCCAGGGACTACGCCAGGCGGCACGGCGTCCCGCGAGTGCACGCGAGCGCCGACGCGCTCGTCGGCGACCCGAACGTCGATGCGGTGTACGTGGCGACGCCGCCATCGAGCCACTGCGAGCTGGCGCTGCGCGCGGCCTCTGCCGGAAAGCCGTGCCTGGTCGAGAAGCCGATGGCGATGAGCCATGACGAATGCCGGCGGATGGTCGCAGCGTTCCAGGCCGCCGGGGTCGGCCTCTGGGTCGCATATTACCGCCGCGCTCTCCCGCGCTTCCTTTCGGTGCGCCAGCTCCTGGCGTCCGGCGCGATCGGCCGCGTGACGTCCGTTCACGTTCAGGTGTTCGAACGGCTCGCAGCGGGAGAGCACGCGAAAGGCTGGCGGTTCGACCCGGCGCTCGCCGGCGCCGGGCTCTTCTTCGACCTCGCGTCGCACTGTGTCGATCTGCTGGATTTCCTGATTGCCCCCATCGCGGAGGTCACCGGGGTCGCCATCAATACAGGAGAGGCGTACGAGGCGGAAGACGTGACGGCCGCGTCATTCCGGCTGGGCGATCGGGTCGCAGGCACGGGCATCTGGAATTTCAACGCGCCGGACAAGCGGGATTCGATGGTCATCACCGGCTCGGACGGGGAGGTGCAGACCCCGATCTTCGCTGACGGAGATGTGTGCGTCAGGACACGCGGAGAAGAGACCGTCCAGCGCGTCCGCAATCCGCAGCACGTGCACCAGCCGCTCATTCAAACCATCGTCGACGAGCTTCGGGGCCGAGGCCGCTGCGAGTCAACGGCCGAGAGCGGCGCGCGCGCCTCCTGGGCTCTCGATCGGTGTGTCGAGGGATATTACGGAAGGCTCTGATAGGAATTCAGGAGTTCTGCATGTTGACACGACGCGACTGGCTGCGAGCGACGGGACAGGCGGCGTTCGCGGCCGCGATCGCCCGGCGCGCCGATGCCAGCGCCCAGGCTGCCTCTGCAGCCACGCCGGCCGAGCGGCCGGCGTTCTGCCTGTTCTCGAAGCACCTGCCGGAGCTCGGATGGAGCGATCTTGGTCGCGCCGTCCGCGACGCCGGATTCGACGGCGTGGACCTGACGGTGAGGGCGAACGGCCACGTCCTGCCCGAGCGGGCAGCAGACGACCTGCCGCGTGCGATCGAGGCCATCAGGAAAGACGGCGTGACGGTCCCGATGATTACGACGGAGCTCACGTCGGCCAGTCAGCCGGGCGCGAAGCCGCTGCTCCAGGCCGCCGCCCGAAGCGGCGTTCGGTACTTCAAAACGGGATACTGGCGCTACACGACGTCCGCCGATGTTCGCGCCCAGGTCGCCGCCGCGGGCGAGGCGCTGGCTGGACTGGCTGCGCTTGCACGCGACTGCGGCATCGAAATGGGCTTCCACAACCACGCCGGCTACATCGGCGCCGCGCTGTGGGACATCGCGCCGGCGATCGATCGGCTCGACGCCAGATGGGCCGGCTACTACTACGACCCGCGGCACGCCGTGGCGGAAGGGGGCGGCGGAGCCTGGAAAACCGCGACATACCTCGTGGCGCCGCGGCTGAAGATGGTGGCGGTGAAAGACTTCTTCTGGCAGAAGGGAGCGCAGGGCTGGCGCATCGAGGACTGTCCGCTCGGCGAGGGCCAGGTGGACTGGACCTGGATCGGGTCGGCGCTTCGCGACGCGCGCTTCGCCGGTCCGATTTCCGTTCACTTCGAATACGAGATTCCTGGCGGCACGCCGCAGGAGCGCACGCGCCGCACGCTCGAGGCGGCCACGCGGGACGTGGCGGTCGCGCGCAAATACCTGAAGTAGGCATCCATGACCAACCACATGCGACCTTCCATGCTCTCGAGAGTCACCGCCGGTGCGCTCTTTCTTGCGCTGTTGCTGGGCTTTGCCGCGAGCGACGTAGGGATCACTCAGACCCCCGGAGCGCCCACGGTCGCGCCGGGCGACACGCTGGTGTACGTCGGTACTTACACGGGTGCCAGGAGCAAGGGCATCTACCTCTTCAAGCTGCAGGATGTCCCGCAGAACATCACGCTCGTCCCGCTCGGACTCGCGGCCGAGACGCCGAACCCCTCCTTCCTGGAACTCGATTCGAGGCGACGTCTCCTCTTTGCGGTGAACGAAGTTGACGAGTTCGAGGGCAAACCGACCGGCGCGGTCAGCGCCTTCTCGATCGATCGCGCGACAGGGAAGCTGACGTTGTTGAATCGGCGTTCGTCGATGGGAAAGGGCCCGTGTCATCTGGTCCTGGACAAGTCCGGGCGCAACCTCCTGGTGGCGAACTACGGCAGCGGCACCGTGGCGGTGTTTCCGGTTGGTCCGGACGGCCGGCTCGGCGAGCCGACGGCCTTCGTGCAGCACACGGGCAAGGGCATCAACCCCGATCGCCAGAAAGGACCGCACGCGCACTGCATGACGCTCGATCCCGCCAATAGCTTCGCGTTCGCGTGCGACCTCGGCCTGGATAAGATCCTGACGTATCGATTCGACCCGCTCAAAGGCACACTAACCCAGGGCGAGCCTGCGTTTACGTCGGTCAAACCGGGTGCCGGTCCGCGGCACATGGTCTTCCGTCCGGACGGCCGCTTTGCCTACGTCGTCAACGAGCTGCACTCGACCGTCACGGCGTTCGGGTACGACTCGAACGCCGGCGCCTTACACGAACTGCAGACCATCTCGACGCTGCCGGAGCCTTTCGAAGGCGCCAACAGCGGAGCGGAGATCGACGTGCATCCCTCGGGGAGATACCTCTACGTGTCCAACCGCGGCCGCAACAGCGTGGCGCTGTTCAACATCGATCCGGAAAAGGGCACGCTCACGTATGTCGAAGACCAGGACACCGGTGGACGCACTCCGCGTCATTTCGGCATCGAGCCGTCCGGGAAATATCTCGCCGTTGCCAATCAGGGCTCCGACACGGTGCTCGCCAGCCGGATCGACGCAGGGAATGGGCGACTGAAGCCATCCGGCGTGTTCGCGTCGGCGCCAACCCCGGTCTGCGTGAAGTTTCTGCCACCTCCGGAAGCGGGCCGCTGAAGGAGCCCGTAACGCACTCACGCCCCGCGCATTCACCGCGCGGTGAAGAAGGGAAACAGCCGCCGGATCTCCTCCGCATTCGGCCGCCGGCCGTATTCCGAGATCTCGAATGCCTCGGCGTACTGCACGGCGTCGCCGCGCTCCGCTCCATAGAGCTCCCGCAGATTCGTCCGATACGTCCGCGCGGACGACGCGAAGCGGTTCCTGAACGCTTCGCGGACCTCATTCTTCCGCCGCGTCTTTCCAGCGTCATCGCTCGGAACGAGATGCGGGCCGCCGTTCGCCCCTCCCTCGTAGAACTGCGACGGCAGCGCCTCCACGGCCGCCAGCTTTTTCTCCACCACGTCGTCGATGGCGACGACGATGTCGGCCTGGAAGGGATAGGGTTTGGTGAAGCTGTCCTGGTAGGAAAGGAAGACCGGGTTGCGTTGCAGGTGGGGCGTATCCGGGCAGAAGAACGGGACCGTCACCATGTAGGAAGCGTCCTGAATGAGCTGGCCCACGGCCCGGTGATCCGGATGATAGTCGTTCGGACGGTGGCCGAGCACGATGTCGGCCTTCCAGTCGCGAATGAGCCTGGTGATGGTGCGCCGGTTCTCGAGCGTGGCCTCCACCTCGCCGTCGTGAATGTCCAGCACCTGCGTGGTGATGCCGAGGATCCGCGCCGTCTCTTGCGATTCCGCCGTCCGCCGGCGCGCCAGCGGACCGCCGGCCTCGCGCCAGTGCCCGATATCGCCGTTGGTGACGGAGACGAACTTGACCTTGTGCCCGAGCGCCGCCCACTTCGCCGCGGTCCCCGCCAATTGAAGCTCGTTGTCATCCGGGTGCGCTCCGAACGCGATGATCCGGAGCTGGCCGTCTTGTGCGATCGCCGGGACCGCTCCGGCGACGACGCTCAGCAACGCCGCCGCGATGAGCACGACTGTCTTCCTCATAGTGCCTCCTTGATGGGCCGATCGGCCCGCGGATGGGCAGCCCTGACCGCCTCTGCCAAGGCTACAGCGGTCCGCCGATGATTTCCACCACAGCGCAGTTGACGCCACTAACCGGTTAATGCGAATGAACTACTCTCAACGGGCGAATTGGTTTCAAACCCCGTAGCGCAGCCCTTTAGGGCTGCCCCCGAGGCAGCGCTGAAACCCTGCGCTACAATGAGCCGTTCCGGATCACCTGTGACACGCGCGCGAATCCACAGCCGGCCTCCGACCGGCGCCCTGCTGCTCGGGTTGATGATCACGCTCGCGACGGTGGGCGCCTACTCGTGGTACGTGTCCGGTCAGATCTCGGGTTTGCGCCGCTTGCAGACGGAGCTCACGGATCGAAACCGCAGGGACTCACTTCAGCTTCTGCGGATTCAAAACGATCTGAATCAGCTCGCGCTTGCCATGCGCGACATGCTCGACGCCGACGAGCCGTATCCGCTGATCGCCTGGTCGACTCAGTTCGACCGCATCCGGCTCGATCTGGACGATGCGCTGAGGCGGGAGGAGGAGGTCGCGGTTGCCCGCCGGACACCCGAGCAGGCTCAGTACCTGGCGAGCTCCGTGGCACAGTTCTGGGACGCCGCGAACCGCATCTTCGATCTGGCGCGGGCCGGGCAAGAGGACGAAGCGCGCGTCCAGATCCGGCTGTCGCTTCAGGCGCGGCAGGCGGCGCTCGCCAGCGTCGTCGCACGACTGCTCGTCCAGAACAACGAAAGCGAGGCGCAGACCGCGCAGAAGGTCCAGGACATTTACGGCAGCGTCCAGAGGCAGGTGCACGGGTTTCTGGCCGCCACGCTCGCGGCGATTGCCGCAACCGGCCTGTACCTGATCCGATCGAACCGGCGGCTCTTTGCCGAGCTCGCCACGCTGTCGGATCGACGGCGCGAGCTGGCGCAGAAGCTGATCGCGACGCGTGAATCGACGCTGCGAGAGATCTCCCGGGAGCTGCACGACGAGTTCGGGCAGGTCCTGACGGCGATGGGATCGATGCTCGGCCGGGCGGGGAGGCAGGCGCCCGAGGGCTCGGCGCTTCGCGGGGATCTGCGCGAGATCGGCGAGATCGCGCAGTCGGCGCTCGACAACGTGCGCGGGCTCTCGCAGACGCTCCACCCGTCGATCCTGGAGGAGCTCGGGCTCGAGAGCACGATCGACTGGTATCTGTCGACCGTCGAAAAGCAGTTGGGCATCCAGGTCGCGTACGAGCGTGCCGGCACGGTCGCCGGGGTCGATGACACGACAGGGATTCACGTGTACCGCGTGCTGCAGGAGGCGGTCAGCAACGTCGCGCGGCACTCCGGAACCAAGAGCGCCTGGGTCCGGCTGCACTGCGACGCCAGCACGGTGGAGCTCGAGGTCGAGGATCATGGGAAGGGCCTTGACGCCGACCCCTCGCGGCGCGGACTTGGCCTGGTCGCCATGCGCGAGCGGGCCGAACTGCTCGGAGGCACGCTCGAGCTCCTTCGGCCGCGCGACGGCGGCACGCTGGTGCGCCTCAGGGTACCGATCGCGGCTTTGGAAACTCCCGTATGACCGAGAAAATCACCGTTTTGCTCGTCGACGATCATGCTCTCGTGCGCCGCGGCTTTCGCCGCCTGCTGGAGGACGATGCGTCGATTGTGGTCGTGGGCGAGGCGAGCAACGGCGAGGAAGCCATTCGGCTGGCCGACGAGCTGAAGCCGCAGGTCGTGGTGATGGACTGCGCCATGCCGGGCACGAGTGGCCTGGCGGCCACCCGCGCCATTCTCTCCCGCGCTCCCGAAGCGAAGATCCTGATGCTCAGCATGCATGCTGAAGAAACGCTGGTACGACAGGCCATGGACGCCGGCGCCAGAGGCTACATTCTGAAGAACGCGCTGGATCTCGACCTCGCCGCGGCCGTGACGCGCGTCGCGGCCGGCGAAACTGTGCTCGATCCTGCGGTTGTGCGTCCGGCCCCGCTGACCGGTGAGCGGAACCGGCTCACACCGCGGGAGATCGAGGTGCTGCAGCTGATTTGTGACGGGCTGTCCAATCGCGCGATTGCCGCAAAGCTCAACCTGAGCGTGAACACCGTCGCCGTGCATCGCGCCAATATCATGGACGCGCTCGGTGTCCACAAGACGGCCGAACTGGTGGTATACGCAATCCAGCACGGCCTGGTGAACCCGTTGTGACCCTTCGACCCTCCGACACACATGCTCACGGTCACCCCGAGCATCGTCGAGGGGTGAACCGCCGGGACTTCCTGGCGCGCTGCGGAGCCGGGATCGTTCTGTCGTCCGGGCCTCTCGATCTCGTTGCACAATCGCAAGGCCTCGCCGGCTTCCGGTTCGTCGACGTCACAGCGGCGGCCGGCCTCCAGTTCCGCCACAACAACGGCGCCTACGGCGGCAGGCTCCTGCCGGAGACTCTCGGTTCCGGCTGCGCCTTCCTCGACTACGACGCCGACGGCTGGCAGGACCTCCTGCTGGTCAACGGTATGGACTGGCCCGGTCACAAGCGACAACGGTCGACGCTGCGGCTGTATCGCAACAACCGGAACGGCACCTTTACCGACGTCACGCGGGCGGCGGGCCTGGATGTGGAGCTGTACGGAATGGGCGTCGCGGTCGGCGATTTCGACAACGACGGCTTCCCGGACCTCTTCGTGACGTCGGTCGGCCAGAGCCGTCTGTTCCGGAACACAGGCAAAGGCAGGTTCGTCGACATCACGCGCGCAAGCGGGCTCGGCGGACGCGAGGCCTTCAGCACGTCCGCCATGTGGGTTGACATCGACCGCGACGGCTTGCTCGATCTGTTCGTGTGCAACTACGTCAGGTGGTCGGCGGAACATGACGTGTTCTGCAGCGTCGACGGCAAGAGAAAATCCTACTGCACGCCCGAAGCCTACCGCGGCGAGACGTGCTGGCTGTTCCGGAATCGGGGTGACGGCACCTTCGAAGATCTCACCGCGACGTGCGGCATCTTCGACTCGAGCTCGAAGGCGCTCGGCGTCGCGCTCGTCGACCATGATCAGGACGGCTGGCCCGACATCCTGGTGGCCAACGACACGCAGCCCAACAAGCTCTATCGCAACCTGCGGAACGGCACCTTCAGGGACGTGGCGCTCGAAGCCGGCGTGGCCCTCAGCGACGACGGCAAGGCCCGCGCCGGGATGGGTGTCGATGTCGCGGACTTCACCAACTCGGGCAGAGCGGGCGTGGCGATCACGAACTTCGAGGGGGAAATGATCGGACTCTATCGCGCGCAGGAGCCGGGCCTCTACCAGGACGTGGCAACCCGGTCTGGCGTCGGAGCCGTCTCCCGGGACAGGCTTGGATTCGGGTGTGTCTTCGCTGACGTCGACCTCGACGGCGCTCTCGATCTCGTCGTCGCCAACGGTCACATCGACGACACCGTCCGGAACATCCGCGGCAACGTCGGCTACGCGCAGGCGCC
>CAYZBZ010000020.1:22630-28692 GCA_964476725.1 uncultured Vicinamibacterales bacterium | reverse complement strand
CGGATCGCCCGTGCTCGCCGTGGCTGGCAAGAACGGTCAGGTCCGCGCCGTGCTGTAAGGCCCAGCCACAGATCTGCTCCGCGGCGCGCCCCTGAAGGAGCTCGGCCCGGACGTCGATGTCGCGGTGGCCGGCCAGCGAGACCAGCCGGTCCAGATACGCTCGCGCCTCCCGCTGTCGAACGCCCCAGTCGAGCGGGTCGGGCGGTGTTGTGTCCGCGTTCGATTCGGTCTCGAGGACGCGGAGAATTGTCAGCGGTGCCCCGAACGCTGCGGCAACCATGGTCGCGTGGAGCACGACGGTTTCACCCATCTCGGAACCGTCGACACACACCGCAATTCGCCGGAACGGTGCGGACTGCGTCGGGCTTCCCGGCTGGAGATCCTGAGCGGGCTCGAGCGTCTCGATGGAGCTGGGCGATCCCATGTCCGACTCCTGAACAAGTCACAGTGTGCGCGGCGGCTTGCTGCGCGCCGAAGGTGTTCCCACAAGCACGGCCACCGTGGGGTCCTCTTCCGCCTCTGCGGGGTCGATTTGCCACTCGTGCAGGCAGTTCTTGCAGGAATAGAGCAGCGAAGCGCGAATATCGTGGTGGATCATCACGCCATACGAGTTACAGACAGGACACCTGACGATGGGCGGGTCAGTGGCTGTCATCGGGAACCGTGCCTTTCTTCGTCAGCCTCTTACGGAACTCTGGACCCGAGGAACGCACATCGCGTACCACTTCAGCGATGTCGGGCAGGACGAGGAAGCGCCGCACGGCCGCGTCCGATGCCGGGAATTCGGCATCATCGGGCGTGACGGAGCCACGCGCGTGGTGCCGGAATCCCGCACAGGATGCCGAAAACGCGCAGCCTTCCTCCCTCAATCCCCGACGCTGGTCGGATCAGCGTTTACACCGACAGCGATCACCTGCCAGCCGGAAGAATCGGAATTCCGCCCACTCTGGCGCATTCGAGAGGAGTCGAACGGAAGTACGATGCTGTATGACTCGGGTTGCTCGCCGTGCTGTTCGGCACTTTCACCGACCGCTCGAACGGCCGTTTACCGCAGACGAGCGTGACCGGACGACTATTCTGTTTGGCGGCCTTACGTGTACACACGAGCGCCTGATCGAGGCGGTGTTTCACGCATGCGGCTATCGATGTCGGTGCCTTCCGACGCCCGATTTGGCGGCCTTCCATCTCGGCCGCGAGTACTGCAATACCGGCCAATGCAACCCCGCCTACTTCACCATCGGTCGTTTGCTGAGCGCGCTCCTTCTGCTGGAAGCGCAGGGACATTCGCGCCAGCAGATCATCGATCAGTTCGTCTTCTTCACGGCTGGATCGTGCGGCCCGTGTCGGTTCGGCATGTACGAGTCGGAGTACCGATTGGCCCTGCAGAACGCCGGGTTCGACGGTTTCCGCGTCCTGCTGTTTCAGCAAGGTGACGGGATCGCGGCCGCATCGGGTGAGTCTGGACTCAAATTCACGCTGAACTTCGGTCTGGGCGCGCTGAACGCCTTCAACCTCGGGGACATCCTTCAGGACCTCGCGTATCAGTTGCGTCCGTACGAGATAAGGCCGGGCGACACCGATAGCGCGGTTGCCGACTGTCTCCGCCTGCTCACCGACGGCTTGCGCGCGGCGCGCCCGGTCGAGCCGATCGATGTGATTCCGGCGTGGTTGTCGCGCCTGGCGCGGCGACATCGCTGGCTGCAGGAAACGGTGAACTGCCTGGGCAAGCTCCATTTCCATCTCTACAGCGACTGCCACATGGATCTGCTGCGGCAATGCCGGGCCCGGCTCGATTGCGTCGAGATCGACCGCACGCGCGTTAAGCCGATCGTCAAGATCATCGGTGAGTTCTGGGCCCAGACGACGGAAGGCGACGGCAACTATCGGATGTTTGCCTTCCTGGAACGCGAGGGCGCGCAGGTGCTGGTCGAACCGATCGGCACGTGGGTGATGTACCTGCTCCATCAAGCCAAACACCAGGCGCTCGCACGCAAGGGGCTGGAGGCGCCCTCCGCGGATCCGGCGTGGTGGCACCTCCGGAAGCGGGCAGCCAACGCGTGGCAATTCCAGAAGCGCTGGTTGTTCCTCTCATTGGGAGAGGCGTTCTACGCGCGACAGTTCCATCGGGTGGCGCAAGCCCTTGGTGGCCTGACCGCGGACCTGACGTCGCAGCGCGAGCTCGCCGACCTGGCGCATCCCTTCTACCACTCGCTGTCGCGCGGAGGCGAAGGCCATCTCGAAGTGGCGAAGAACGTCTACTACACGATGAACAGGCGCTGTCACATGGTCCTCAGCCTCAAGCCGTTCGGCTGCATGCCGTCATCGCAGTCTGACGGCGTGCAGTCGGGGGTGGTCAATCGCTTCCAGGACATGATTTTCCTGCCCATCGAGACCTCGGGCGAAGGCGAGGTCAACGCCCACAGCCGCGCGCAGATGGCGCTCGGCGACGCGAAAGCGCGCGCGCGGGCCGAGATCGACGACGCGCTCGGGGCGACGGGCAAGCGTCTCGAAGACATTCGCGCGTTCGTCGGCGCGCGGCCTGAATTGCGCAGACCGTTTTATCCAGTCCCGCGGCGCCCTGACATTGCCGGGGTGGCCGCCAATTTCGTACGACACGTCAACGACCTGATGAACGGCCGGACGAGCGAGTAAGGAATGAATCTTCTCGTCGGCATCGACGTCGGCTCGACGACGGTCAAAGCGGTCGCCTTAGACGTGCGCGTCCAGAAGATCGTCTGGCAAGACTACCAACGTCACGAAGCCAGGCAGGCCGAAACGGTTCTGAGGTTTCTGCGGCGGATGGAGGCCGACGTCGGGCTTGCTGCGGGCGGGGATCGACTGTTCCTGACGGGTTCCGGTGGCAATGGCTTGTCCGTGCTCCTCGGCGCGAAGTTCGTACAGGAAGTGACGGCGGTCTGCATGGCCGTGGAGACACGTCATCCCGAAGTGAACGCCGTCATCGAGCTCGGCGGCCAGGACGCGAAGATCATCGTGTTCAAGGAGACCGCGTCGAGAGGGCGCAAGAGCAAGATTCCCTCGATGAACGACAAGTGCGCAAGCGGCACTGGAGCGATCATCGACAAGATTGCCGCCAAGCTTCGAATCCCTGCCGACGCGCTGTGCGATCAACTCTACCGCGGCATCGCCCTCCATCCAGTCGCTGGCAAGTGCGGCGTCTTCGCCGAAACCGACATCAACGGCCTGCAAAAGCGAGGAGTGCCTCCCGACGAGCTGATGGCGTCGCTCTTCGACGCGATCGTTCAGCAAAACCTCACGGTGCTCGCCAGGGGTCAGACGCTCCGGCCTGTCGTCCTGCTCCTCGGTGGACCGAATACCTTCATTCGGGGCATGCGCGAGGCGTGGCAGCACAACATCCCGCTCACCTGGTGCGAGCGCAACGTCGCCATGCCCGGAGGCGTGCCGGTCGAAGATCTGATCCGCGCCCCTGACAACGCGCAGTACTTCGGTGCGCTCGGCGCGATCGAATTCGGACGGCATGAGGAGGACTCGGTGGGCGTGTATCTCGGCACACACGAGCTGGAGCGCTATCTCGATGTGGGTCGCCTGGAACAGCGAGCCCGATCGAGCCGAAGAGGTCTGTACGCCTCGGACGCCGAATTGGCTGCATTCAGAGAGGCATTCGCCCGTCCGCCATTCGCGCCGTGCACCTTTGAGCCAGGCCAGAACGTCCGCGGATTCATCGGGATCGACGGCGGCTCGACGTCGACAAAGGCGGTTGTGCTGTCGACCGACGGGCGCGTGCTCCGCAAGGCCTACCAGCTCTCGAACGGCAATCCGATCCAGGATGCGGTCGACATGGTCGGCCAGTTGCAGGCCGCGGTCGAGTCGTGCGGCGCCACGCTGACCGTACTTGGCGTGGGGACGACGGGGTACGCCAAAGACATATTGCGTGACGTCCTGCAGGCGGACACGGCGCTGGTTGAGACCGTCGCCCACACCGAAGCGGCGCTCGCCTTCTACGACGATCCACAGGTCATCGTGGACGTAGGCGGCCAGGACATCAAGCTGATCCTGTTGCGCGACGGACGGATCACCGACTTCAAGCTGAACACGCAATGCTCGGCGGGAAATGGCTACTTCCTTCAGGCCACCGCCGAGCAGTTTGGCATCCCGGTGGATCGGTACGCCGACGTCGCGTTTTCCGCCAATACGATGCCGGTGTTCGGCTACGGCTGCGCCGTCTTCCTGCAGTCGGACATCGTCAACTTTCAGCGACAAGGCTGGCAGGCCCCGGAGATTCTCGCGGGGCTAGCCGCCGTGCTGCCCCAGAACGTCTTCCTGTATGTGGCCGCCGTTGCAAACCTGGCGAAGCTCGGCACGCGTTTCGTGCTGCAGGGCGGGACACAGAACAATCTCGCCGTCGTGAAGGCGGAGGTCGACTTCATCCGCTCACACTTCCACGCCGCCGGGGCGGCGCCCGACATCATCGTGCACGAGCACTGCGGCGAGGCGGGTGCGATTGGCACAGCCTTCGAAGCGATGCGCCTCTGGCGCGCGGGCCGGACCACGACATTCATCGGGCTCGATGCCGCGCACAGCATCACGTATCGATCGACGCGCGACGAAAGCACACGGTGTCACTTCTGTAAGAATGCGTGCCTCCGCACGTTCATCGACATCCGCGCGGCCGACGGCCGCAGGCGGCGACTCATCGTCGCCACGTGCGAAAAAGGCGCGGCTGGAGACGACGAGACGATGCGCGCCGTCAAGGCGGAACTCGACGCCGCCAAAGCGGCGAGTTCCAATCTCGTGGAAGTGGCGGCGCGGGAGGTCTGGAAACCGCGCCGTCCCTCGAACATCGCCGATCGTCCTGCGCGACGCGCCTGGACCTTCCGATCACGCGAGCGCCGCCGTCTGATGGACCGACGCGCCATGCTGCGCGTCGGGATTCCACGCGTGCTGAACTTGTTCGCCTACGCCCCGCTGTTCAGTGCATATCTGGAAAGCCTTGGCGTGCGGCCAGGCCACATCGTGTATTCGGACTACACGTCCGACGCGTTGTACCGTGCGGGCGCCGGGCGCGGCGCCATCGATCCGTGCTTTCCGTCCAAAGTTGCCGTCGCGCACGTGCACAACCTGCTGTTCGTGAAGCATCGGCAGAAGCCACTCGACTGCGTGTTCCTGCCGATGTTCGACGTGCTCCGCTCGCCGCTCGTGAACCTGTGCGGCGTCAATGCGTGCCCGACGGCCGCCGCGACACCCGAGACGGTGAAGGCGGCCTTCACGCGCGAGGGCGATCTGTTCGCACGCAACGGGATCCGGTATCTCAGCCCGCTCGTGAACCTGTCGGATCGCAAGCTCTTCGCGCGGCAGATGCTCGGCGCGTGGGAACCTGTACTGGGCCTCTCGGAGGCCGAAAACGACCGGGCGATCAGCGCCGGGTTCGACGCACTCGATGCGTACGAGCACGACCTCCGACGCCGCGCGCGCGACGTGATCGACCGGCTCGAGCGCGAGCGCCGGATTGGCATCGTCATGCTCGGCCGCCCCTATCATCACGATCCCGGGCTCAATCACGGGATTCTCGAAGAGCTCCAGAAACTCGGGTATCCGATCCTGTCACAGAGCACGCTGCCGCTCGATGAGGATCTGCTCGAGCGCCTGTTTGGCGACGAAGTGCGGGCCGGCGTGATCGCCCATCCGCTCGACATCACGGACGTGTGGAAGAATGCGTTTTCGGCGAGCACGAACCACAAGCTCTGGGCAGCGAAGTTCACGGCGAGGCACCCGAATCTCGTCGCGCTCGAGCTGTCCAGCTTCAAGTGCGGACACGATGCGCCCATCTATACCGCGGTCGAGCAGATCATCGCGCGATCCGGCACACCCTACTTTGCGTTCAAAGACATCGATGAGAACAAACCGTCAGCGTCCATCAAGATCCGCGTGGAGACCATCCACTATTTCCTGACGCGATACGCCGAAGACTTCGTTCGAACTCGACAACCAGCATCTCTCGCGCGACCTGGCGCGGCGGTCAAGCCCGGCCTCATCGCGTCGGGGTTGGTGGGCGCCTCGATTTGAAGGCCTGACGCCAACGGATT
>CAYZBZ010000020.1:8156-22530 GCA_964476725.1 uncultured Vicinamibacterales bacterium | reverse complement strand
TCATCGCGTCGGGGTTGGTGGGCGCCTCGATTTGAAGGCCTGACGCCAACGGATTTTCCGGCGCCGGCGATGGACGATTGAACAAAACTGCCAACCCGCGGCTGTTGTGTCGCCCGGGGCACGCCGCTTGCTCGGAATGAACCTCCGACATCCCTGCCTGACCGAACTGTTCCAGAATCACCCACGCGTGTGTGAAACCCACCGCCTGGACGATCACGAAAGGACCCGACGTCGATTCCGAAGCGCCTCGATCACGGCAGCGTGAAGGTGGCCGTTCGAACCGACCATGCCTTCATTACGGGCCAGCGTCCGGCCGCAGGTGAAATCCAGTTCGTCCCCCCGCATGTCGGTCACGCGACCGCCGGCCTCCTCGATGATGATCGCGCCGGCCGCCTGGTCCCAGATCTTGTCGCGAAACTCTCGCGTCGCTGGAAGCCTGATCAGCAAGTCGGCCCGCCCCGCAGCGATCACGGCGTGCTTGGCCTGACTGTCCATCAACGTCGGAGCAGCCTCCACCCCCAAGGTCCGGATGATGTGATCAAAGGTAATCAGATCGATATGGTCGCCTTCAAAGGATCGAAGCACGCGAGCCTGGCGGGGCTCACGACAGGAAGAGGCGCGAAGCGGCACGGATTCGCCTCCCGTCAGCGACGAACGGAACGCTCCGCGATTCCGGACGGCATGGACGATCGACCCCACAGCGTCTCGCCGTTCATCGGCCAACGAGAGCCGGGGACAGCCGAGCAGACCGATCTCAACACGTCCTCGCACGATGAGCGCCAGCGCCACGACGTACTGATCGCCGCGAACGAACCCCTGCGTGCCATCGACCGGATCGAGCGTCCAGAATCGCTCACCCGGCGACCCGCCGCCACGATCGATGGCTCCGAGGACCTGATCCGAAGCCAGGTCGGGAATGGTGCGGTGCAGCACGTCGAGCACCGATTGCAGAATCGGCTGCCCTTCTGCAACCCGCAGCGGCGCAGAATCCTCCTCAGCGACCAGTGGATCATCAGGGAACGCTTGGCTCAGCCGATGAGCGACGAGGGCCTGCACCGCAAAATCCGCCACCGTCACCGGAGACCGGTCGGCTTTCAGGAATGCTTGCTCACCGATCTGTTGACGGATCGTACGCGCGAGCGCGGCGGCATCTCGGGCTGCGCCCAGCGCCACGTCGAATTCGCGCTGCCACGGTTCAAGATTCATGGCGTCGCTCCAGGCGGTCGGCGCTTCATGTACCCCTTGTCCTCTAGCGCGCGCACGATCGTGTGCGCTCCAGCTTCCGGTGACTCGTGGTGTCCCGACACGACGACATCGGCCTGTTCCGGAGGTTCGTACGACGCTTGCAAGCCAGGCACGGTCGACGCCTGGCCCGATTGCGCCTTACGGTAGATGCCTTTGGGATCGCGAGCGATGCAGACAGCGAGCGGAGAGTCGACGTACACCTCGATGAACCGTTCGATGGCTGCGCGCGCGCCAGCGCGGTACACGCGTCGATTCGCGGTGGCGTCGAAGATGACCGGCACGCCGTGTCTCACGAGGAGGGAACCGATATACGTCATGGCCCGGTAGAAAGTCTCTCGCTCCTCTTCGCTATACGTCGCGCGCGGCGTCAGCACTTGTCTCAGGGCGTCTGATTCGAGAACCGCGACGTCGAGGCCACGAGCCGCCAGCTCGTGAACCAGTGCACGAGTGATCATCGACTTGCCCGACGCCGGCAGCCCGGTCATCCAGACGGCAAACGCAGGAACCATGGTTCACCCGCCGCAATACTCGTTGACGCGTGAGGGGTCGAATCTCGGGCTGTCGAGGACCGCCCGAACGAAGTTCAGCAGCTTCGTGCGAACGCCCTGGGCCAGCTTGGGATACCAGACGGGATTGGCCACGACCAGACCGCGAAAGGCAAAGAATGGTCCAACCACAGCGTGCAGCTCGTCGTCACCGGTTGCGTTCAGATAGCGCTGCCAGAATCGCGAGAACAGAACTGCGAAGGTGCCATCCAGGCGTCCGCTGCGCTGCAGCGAGAAGAACAGATAGTTGATTGTCATGGCGGCCATGTCGTCCGCCGGATCGCCCCACTCACCACGCGACCGATCCAGGACGACGAAGTTCGCAGCGTCCTGAAACAGGATGTTCCAGGGATGGAAATCACCGTGAACCTGGCGAAGCCGGTGTGCGTGGCCTTTCAGACGCCACCGCCAGTCGATGCACGAATGCTCAATCGCCTTGAGCATCCCGGCAGTGAGGCCATCGAGCTTCGGCGGGTACGAATCGAGGATACCCATGATGCATTCGTGATGACCGACAAGCTCGCGCAGGCGGCGCACATAGAGCGTGGGATCAGGTCCGCGGACCTGGTGGATGCCGGCGAGATAGTCGCAGAGCGCATCGGCGCGGGCGAGATCGCGATCTTGCAGGTCGGCGCCGTCGCGGAGGCGCTCGAGATCCTGGTAATACCCGTCGCCGGGAACGAATTCGTTCAGGATGAAGAACTCCTCAACGGTGCTGAGCGACTGCAGCGCGCCGTCCCTGGAAAAGCCCCCAACGTCGAGGCTGTGGACGTGCCGCGGTAACTGGTTGTACGCCGCGTGGCTCCACAGCAGGATCTGGGCGCGATCTGCCATGTGCTCGTGGCCGAACGGTCCCGGCGTCACCGTCTCGAGCACCGCTGATCGACGCTGGCCGGACACCTCGTAGTCGACTTTCACGGGCACGCCGTAGCCGTAGCCCTTGAGATCACCGGCCCCTGGCTCTTGTCCAAGGACCGAGATACCAAGGATCCGAGCCGATCCGCCGAAGCGCGTTTCGAGGTACGTCCGAACGCTTTGCTCGTCGAGTTGGACCATCCGTGAACCCCACAGAAGCCGCGAGGATAGGACGGTTTCCTCGCAACTGTGGTGCCAGGCCAGAATGAATATCTGTCCCGTCCTCGATGTCGTCGTCCTCATGAACGATCTGCCGGAAATCCGGCGCGCCATTCTGGACCGTCGGCCTGTCGGAAAGACCTGTGAGCGAGCGGGCATGGTGCATCGTTTGCACGGTTCCAATCTGATTCCCCATGGCTGTCGCTCAACCAACTACCGGCCTTGTCGTTGACGACCAGGTGCTCGACATCGTCGCCGGTCTTGTCACCGAACTGGCCGGAGGCGCGGCGCGCCGACCGACGCTCGACGACTCCCTCGACCGTGACCTTGGCATCAGCAGCCTCGAACGCGTCGAGCTGCTACTTCGCCTCGAACATGCGTTCGGCGTTCGTCTGCCCGATTCGGTCATGGCCGAAGCGTCCACGCCAAGGGATCTGGTGACGGCGATCTTTCACGCTGCTCCTGCAGCGGCGGAAGCAACGCCGAGAATGCGTGACACTACAGCGCCGGCGACATCGGTTCCTACGACGGCCCGCTCTCTCGTTGAAGCGTTACGCTGGCACGCCGAACACACGCCCGAGCGGATTCACATCCACCTGCGCAACGACGCCGGCACCGAGACGCCCATCACGTACGGCGAACTCGTGATGGCCTCGACAGCGGTGGCCGGCGGCTTGCGGAACCTTGGCGTCACCAAGGGCGACCGTGTGGCGCTCATGCTGCGGACTGAGCGCGCCTTCTTCGAGGTGTTCTTCGGCTCGCTCATGATCGGCGCCGTACCCGTACCGCTGTATCCGCCGGTCCGTGCGGAGGACCTCTTGGCGTACACACACCGCCAGCAGGCGATTCTTCGCAATGCCGGCGCGCGCGTGCTCGTCACCTTCGCCGAGGCGGAACGACTGGCTGCACTCATGCGGGGCGAGGTGCCCTCGCTCGACGCGATTTCGACGACGGGACACCTCTCCAGGCAGGGCACCCGGGCGATTGTGGAACGGCCGAGTCCTGATGACCCGGCATTGATTCAGTACACCTCGGGGAGCACGGGCGACCCCAAGGGCGTGCTCCTCTCACACGCCAACATTCTTGCGAACGTGCGCGGGATCGGTGAGGCGCTCGAGATCCGCCCGGGCGATGTCGCGGTGAGCTGGTTGCCGCTGTATCACGACATGGGATTGATTGGCATGTCGCTGGGCGCGCTGTACTTTGGCGTGCCGGCCGCGATCATGTCGCCGTTAGCTTTTCTCTCGCGACCTTCGCGCTGGCTGTGGGCCATCCACGCGCACCACGGCTCGATCTCGGCCGCGCCCAATTTTGCGTTCGACCTGTGCGCCCGCAAAGTCGCGGACGAAGAGATCCGGGGCCTCGACCTCAGCAGCTGGCGCGTTGCCATAAATGGATCGGAGGCGGTGAGTCCGGAAGCGATCGATCGCTTTACGCGGCGGTTCGCGCCGTACGGATTCAAAGCCGAGGCGATGTGCCCCGCGTACGGTCTGGCCGAATCGTCGGTCGCGCTCACCCTGAGCGCTATCCGACGCGTGCCCCGTGCCGACCGCATCGCGCGCGAACCGTTCGAACGGGCCCGCGAGCTCCGACCCGCATCAGCCGACGATGCGCGAGCGCTCCGGTTTGTGTCCTGCGGTCGACCGCTGCCCGACCACGAAGTGCGGATCGTCGATACGTCCGGTCGATCACTCGGGGAGCGCGTTGAGGGCCGGATCGAATTTCGCGGCCCTTCGGTGACGCGCGGGTACTTTCGGAATGCCGATGCCACGCGTGCGGCCATGCACAACGGCTGGATGGATTCGGGCGATCTCGGCTACCGCGCAGACGGCGAGCTGTTCATCACAGGGCGTGAGAAGGATCTCATCATCCAGGGCGGTCGAAACATCTGCGCCGAGGAGGTCGAGGCGATCACGTCCACCGTGCCAGGCATCCGCCCAAACTGCGTTGCCGCGTTTGGGATCCCAGACCCCGCTACCGGGACCGAACGCGTCATCGTCGTCGCCGAAACGCGGGAACGGGATCCGGCGCGACGTGAAGCGCTCCAGCGCGCGGTGCGTGATCGCCTCGTCAGCGGCATCGGGAGCCCGCCTGACGTGGTCGTGATCGCCGATCCACGCACGGTGCTCAAAACGTCGAGCGGCAAGATCCGCCGGAGTGCGACGCGCGAGGCATATCTGAAGGGCGCGCTCGGCGCACACGAGTCAGTCGCCATCCAACGCGCCCGGCTCCTCGCCGGTGCTCTCGCTGCCTGGACCCGCAGGTTCGCCGGCTGGCTGGGCCGCGTGATCTTCACCGGCTGGATCCTGCTCGTTCTGTTCGTGTCGCTGCCCATTTTGTGGGGGTATCTGGCCGTCCGGCGACCGGGGCGTCATGCGGATCGCGCGGCGAAGCGATGGTCGCGCCTCGCGCTCACCCTGTGCGGCCTCCGTCCGCGCGTCGTGGGACTCGACTATGTGCGCACGGTGCAAACGGGCATCCTTGTGGCCAACCATGCCAGCTACATCGACCCGGTCGTCCTCATGGCCGCGATTCCTCCGGAGTTTCACTTCGTGGCCAAACGCGCGTTGGCGGACTATCCGCTGATCGGCACGGTGATTCGGAAGGCCGAACACATCACGATTGAGAAGGCCGGGATGAGCGATCGCCTGGCGGGCGCCGACGACGTGGCGCGGCGGCTGCGCGACGGCGAGCTGCTGATGATTTGTCCCGAGGGCACGTTCGTGCGCGCGGCTGGTCTGCTTCCATTTCGGTTGGGGGCGTTCCGCGCCGCCGTCGACACGGGCCGCCCGACCATCCCGGTGTCTATTGCTGGCACGCGTCATGTTCTACCCGACGGCACGCGGCTGTTTCGGCGCGGGCCCATTACGGTCAGCATCGGCGCGCCGGTGGAACCACGTGCCACGGGATGGCCCGAGATGGTCCGTCTCCGCGACGCCGCAGTCGACCACATCGCGCGGGGATGCCGCGAGTCCATGTTCGCGAACCACACAACTGGATAGAGAGGCTGACATGCAACTTACACCGACGATCACGTTCCGTGGCATCGACCACTCCACGGCGCTCGAGGCGGAGATCCGCACACGCATCAACAAGCTCGAGATGTGCTACCGGTCGATCATGGGCTGCCGGGTACTTGTGGAGTTCGTGCAACGCCATCACGTGACCGGCAACCGCTACCACGTGCGAATCGACCTCACCGTGCCTGGAGAGGAAATCGTCGTGGCGCACGAAGCCAGCCTTCATGCGACGGCGCAGGATGTCGACTTGCCGAAAGCCACGAAGCAGGACGAACTGGATCCGGAGCGGAAGCATGCGCGCGTGGCCGTCCGTGAGGCGTTCGACATCGCCCGGCGCCGGCTACAAGACTACGCACGACGACAGCGCGGCACGGTGAAGGCGCCAGCGCGGCAGCCTCGCGGCCGTGTCACTCAGCTATTTCCGATTGACGAGTACGGCTACATCGAGGCTGAGGATGGACACGAGGTGTACTTTCAGAAGAGCAGCGTGCTCAAGGGCGCCTTCGATCGTCTAACCGTCGGCAGCGCGGTCTCCTTCGTCGAGGAGTCGGGCGAGAAGGGGCCGCAGGCGAGCACGGTCAAGCTCCTGCATCCGCGCCGCAGACGACAGTCATCCCCGGCTGCACCGGTGGAACCCGCCGTCCGCTGACGTCAGCCACTCGCGCTGGTCGACACGCGTGGGTGTCGCGCTTCCCGGAGAGTCGCGACCACGTCTTCATCCGACACTTGAGAGAAGTCGCGGAAGTGATAACCGATGGCGTACATGATCTCTGGCGTCTCGAGGCACACAACGTCATCGGCTTCCTGACGGATGAGCCGCAACGCCTCCGCGGAAGCCACGCCACTGGCGGCAACGAGCTTCGCCGGATGTCGTGCCCGCACCGCCCTCAGCGCGGCAGTCATCGTCGATCCGGTGGCGATGCCATCATCGAGCACGATGACGACGCGGCCAGCCGGGTCGATGGGTGATCCCGCGGGCAGGTACATCTGACGCCGCCGCTGCAGCACCTCCAACTGGACCTTCTTCTCTCGCTCGAGATACGGCTCGTCCCACAGGTCGCGTGTGTCGGGGTCCACGTAAACCGTGCCGGTTTCGTCGATCGATCCAATCGCGAGCTCGGGATTCTGGGGCGCGCGAAGCTTGCGGACGAGCACCACATCCAGCTCGCCGCCCAACGCGTCGGCCACAATTGTTCCCATGGGAACGGCGCCGCGAGGGATCGCCAGCACAAGCGGGTGTCGGCCTCGGTATGCCTCCAAGCGGTCGGCCAGCAGCCGTCCAGCCTGCGCACGATTCTCAAATGGCATAGGTTGTTCTCCTTGGTTCGACGGGCGCAATACTCGTGCCGAGCTTTATCGGGAAGAAACTCCCCTGGATACAACGTCGATCACGCTGCCTGAGGAGCGGACGATGATGTCTGCTCGATCAACGCGCGCACCTCGGCACCTTCGACGACCTCTTGCTCCATCAAACGTTGGGCCAACGTGCCCAGGATGCTGCGCCGGTCGCGCAGGATGTCGGACGCGCGCATGTGCGCGTCAACCACCAGTTGCTTGATCTCCGAATCGATTTGACGCGCCGTCTCCTCGGCGAACGGTTCCGGCTCCAGGCCGGGGACCTCCAGAAAGCGCTGGCGGCTCCGCCCCTTGAACGCCACCGGTCCCAACGCTTCGCTCATACCGTACTCCGTGACCATGGAACGCGCCAGGTCCGTGGCACGCTGGAGATCGTTCTGCGCGCCGGTCGAGATCTCCTGAAAGACGATCTCTTCCGCCGATCGGCCGCCGAGCAAGACGGCGAGCTGGTTCAACAGCGCCTGTCGTGTCACGAGATAGTGTTCCTCAGCAGGAAGCTGCAGCGTGTGGCCGAGCGCTTCGTAGCCACGCTGGACGATTGAAACCTTGTGGACGGGATCGACGCCCGGCAGGACGGATGCGACGATGGCGTGGCCGGCCTCGTGGTACGCCACGATCTCGCGCTCGTGCGCGCTCATCACGCGCTTGCGCTTGAGACCCGCGAGAAGGCGATCGATGGCCTCTTCGAAGTCTGCCATCGACACGTCTTGTCGATCTTTTCGAGCCGCGAGAAGTGTCGCCTCGTTGACGAGATTCGCGAGATCGGCGCCGGCACATCCAGCGGTGCGTGCGGCGACGACCTTGAGATCCACGCCGGCTGCGAGCTTTACCGACCGTGCGTGGAGACGAAGGATTGCCTCTCGGCCGCGAATGTCTGGCCGGTCCACGACCACTTGGCGATCGAATCGTCCCGGACGGAGAAGCGCGGGGTCGAGCACTTCGGGCCGGTTCGTGGCGGCCATGACGATGACGCCCTTGCGGGGATCGAAGCCATCCATTTCGGCTAGCAGCTGGTTGAGGGTCTGCTCACGCTCTTCGTGCGTGCCGAACGCCGAGGGGACGCGCATCTTGCCGACCGCATCCAATTCATCGATGAAGATGATGCACGGTGCCCGGGATTCCGCCTGAGCGAACAGATCACGCACGCGCGCGGCGCCGACGCCGACAAACATCTCCACGAACTCCGATCCACTCAGACTGAAGAACGGGACGTGGGCTTCTCCCGCAACGGCACGTGCGAGAAGTGTCTTACCGGTTCCGGGCGGACCGAGCAGCAACACGCCTTTCGGGATGCGGCCACCGAGGTTCGTGTACTTTGTCGGATGCTGCAGGAACTCGACGATCTCACGGAGCTCCTCCGTCGCTTCGTCGATGCCGGCGACATCGGCAAAGGTCACCTTCACATCGTCCTCGGCGTAAATCTTGGCGCGGCTGCGTTCGAAGGCCATCGCACCTTGCCCTGGGGTCATCCTTCTCAGCACCAGATTCCACAGCAAGATCATCACGACCAGCGGCAGCAGCCACCCCGTCAGATTGCTCCACCAGTTCGTCTCGGTTTCACCTGTGAAGTTCACACTGTGCCGCTCGAGCTCTTCGAGGAGGCGAGGATCTTCAATCCGCGTCGTCTGGAACGCCTGATTGCTGCCCCTGATGGTTCCGCGAATCCAGTGTTCGTCGATCACGACCTCGGCGACCTGATCGGCACGAACCATGTGTATGAAGTCGCTGTACGAGGTGGGTTTCGCAGTCGAGACCGGAAACGCGACGAACAGGCCGATGACGAGGGCTGTCACCAGCAGGTACATCACCATGCGGATGGACATGGACAGTGGGCCCCTGTCTCGCCGCCTGGATTGCTCCGGCGGACTCGATCGTGGCGACGCGCCTTCAGTCATGAAGCCGTCCTCTCAGCTACTGAAAGAACCCGTCGGGCTGTTCAACGAGGTCGGCGCGACCCATGAGAATGAGCCGCTCGCGGAGCTCCTCGACCTTCTGGCTGGCCTCTCGAATCTCGTCGGTGAGCGTGGCCAGGCGTTCGATCGACGGAAGCGGGTGACTCGGAACAATGTCCCACTCGCTCGGATTCTCAGTGAATCGGCCGGGAGGCCCGATGATCATCCGCTTTGGATGCGCGGACAGGCCATGCGCAAGTCTCTCGAAACGCTCTCCCTGATCGCCAGCCTCCTGCAGGAGCGCATCCAGCCGCCGCGTAGCCTCCGCATGTTCCCAAATGAGGCGACCGATGTCGGCTTCTTCGTGCTCGCGCGACACAGCACCATCGACGATCGCCGCTCTATTCCGCTCCGCAGTCCTCTTGGGATGGTCCGGTAAGATGGTTCGCACGCGCACGCCCACCCAGGGTTCCCGTGTGTGTTCCTTCGTAGCCGCCCGCCGCTCCGCTCGCACGAACCAGGCGGTCCCGAGTACCACGCCAGCGCAGAACAACCACACGGGGAACCGTTCGGGCATGCCGTAGTCGGCCACGGCCCTCCACTCAACGAGGAATGAGGCGATCGTCAGAAGAGCAGATGCGGCGAGAACACCGACATCTGGCCAGCGATAACGTCGCTCACGCTCCGACGTCCAGAACAAGTAGCTGCCGGCAGCCACGAAGAGCATGGCGACCGTCACTGGTGCCCACACGGGGGCGACCCATGGAAGGGGAATCAAGAACAGGACGTCCCACGCGCGCAGGCTCTCCGGCCATTTCAACACGATTCGGAGGACCGCGTAGTAGGTCAGATCCCAAATGCCGAAAGACAACAGAAATGCCCCGGCACGAGCCGCAGTACGACGACCCGCCAGCCACGCCACGGCCCCGAGCAGAAGAATGGTGCACGCCTCGCGCGCCATCTCCACGGCCACGAGGCGACTCGGGAGCGACACGAGCGAGACTGGCAGACCCGCGAAGTCATGCGTCCCTTGGAGCGAAATCTCTCTCACGTAGATCTCGCGCAGGTAGACGACGACCGAGGCCTCGATCCAGCCGAAGGCCAGACCCAGAACCCAGAGGCTCGCGTATGCCGATCGTCGCGCTTGAATCCCCATGTCGAGCGTCGCCTACCCTCGCGAGGATACCGGCTGATGGCATGCCGGCCCGATCGGTCAGGCCGCCTCGATCTCGACCTTCTGCGCGGTTGCGGCCTTCGCGATCGCGGCCGTTATCTGCAAGATGCCGTTGCGAGTCGCTCGTGCGTTAGGAGCACGAGCCGTGCCACCAACCCGCGGCGAAACTTTGCTTTGTCCGACCTCGTCTGCCCACGCACGCGCATCCAGGATTTCGACTGCCGCTTGTCCGGCGGAAGCTGCCAGATTCCCGTCAGATCATCGACCGACGCGCCCAACGGGCCAGCGCGACACCGGCACCTGTCCCATTGGCTTGGCGCAGATGACAATCAGCGCATGGAACTCAACTTGCGTCTCCCGCAGTACCACGGAGGTGAAGTCAATGCTCACCGAAGCGTTGCCGGAATTCCGGTCGCGGGCCGCCAGCGTCGGGCGTTTGGATTACATGAATCGGGCGTGCTCTTGGGTTCACGAGGCCTTCTGCGGGTTGCGCGGGCATGACCTGATGCTTCACTTTGAGCACGGCCGCCGCGTCTGTCTGCGCTGCGCCACCTGCGGCCACGAGACGCCCGGATGGCACACGAAGTGACAATCGGGATGTTGGAGCGGGCGCTCATCGACGAGTTCGTGCGTGCGCGAAATGGCGCCTGATTCGAGTCGAGGAACCCCAGTGGCTCTGACGGCTGGCCAGGCCGCCACTGGCCAACTCGGCACCTTGCTTGCGATTGTCTTTTGGCAGTCATGCGACGGTGGACACCGATCGGCGTCGCGGTCATTGCCATGCTGCTGCTCGGGATCACCGCCCTGGACGACGTCCACGGGCTCTCGCTGGTAGTCCGCGCCGCCGATCTGCACGGAGTCCTTCGCCGGCTCGCCGACCTCGATACCGTGCCAGTCCGGGAGCGGTTCGTGGGCGTTCCGGACAGAGACGCGCGCATACGCGCCCGCGTGTACGCACCGCTTGGGACTCCTCGTCACACCGTGCTGCTCGTCTCCGGATTGCACCCCGCGGGCATCGACGAGCCGCGCCTGGTCGCGCTCGCGCGCAGGCTTGCCGAGGCGAACATCACGGTGGTGACTCCAGAGATCCCAGAGCTGTCGCGCTTCGAGATCACGCCGATCCTGACCGATCGAATCGAAGACGCCGCGGCATGGCTGGCCGCGGAGTCAGGCCTGGCGCCGACCGGCCGGATCGGGCTGATGGGCATCAGCTTCAGCGGCGGACTGGCCGTTGTGGCCGCCGGACGGCCGTCGCTGCGAAATCGCCTGCTGTACGTCTTCTCGTTCGGCGGCCACGACGACCTGCGACGCGTGCTGGAATATTTCTGCTCGGGAGTCGAGCCGGAAGCCGATCCCTACGATGGCCCGGGCCTTGGTGTGACACAGGCGACACGCCCGCCGCACGACTATGGTGTGGCGGTTGCCTGCTCAACGTCGTTGAACACGTGGTACCGCCGGACCAGGTCGCGCCGCTCCGCGACGCCGTACGCCGTTTTCTCCGGGCCTCGTATCTCGATCGAATCGACAAACCGCAGGCCGCAAGGGAGTATGCGGCATTGCACGATCTCGCGCGAACGCTGCCGGACCCCGCAGCCACGCTGCTCGGATATGTGAACAACCGTGACGTTGTGCACCTTGGACCGCAGCTTCTGCCGTACATCGGGTTCTATATCGACGCACCTGCACTCTCGCCGTCACGATCGCCGAAACCCTCTGCGCCGGTCTTCCTGCTTCACGGCAGAGACGACAACGTCATCCCAGCCGTTGAATCGCAATACCTGGCCGATCGCCTTCGCGGTCAGGTGCCTGTGCGACTGCTCCTGACCGATCTGATTTCTCACGCTGAGGCCGATCAGCCTGCGCACGTCCCAGACGTCCTGAGGCTCGCCGGCTTCTGGGGAGATCTCCTGGCTCGATGACAGTCTACCGATCGATCGACTGCCGGAAATTCGGGCAGGCGTCCGGAGAGTCGGCATCCTCGGGTGCCCTGCGCTTCGGCGCGCGCCGGCGATCCGAACGCGCATAGCGACCTCCTGAGACGACTCAGGATGCGAGCGGAACGGCCAGAAGACGACTCTTTTCAGCGAGCGTCTTCAGACGCAGCATCATCTTCCGCTCCATGATGAAGTGCGCCGGTTCGAACACCGCCACCCAGAACAGCCTGCCCAGGAGTGTCGGCGCTTCAGGCCCGCGCGATCGGACGACGAGACGGGTCGTGTGCGGATCAACGGGAACGAGGTTGAACGTCCACGTCCCGCCCAGGCTCGTTTCACGTCTCACGAGCCGTCCCCAATCGGATGGCGACGCGAGCGACAGCACTCGTCCGCGATCGATCCGGACCACTTTCTGGCGCGCCTCGCCGCGGTATCGATCGCGTCGCGCCAGCCACACGATGTCGCCGAGCGTCCGCTGTTGCCACTCCGGCACGATCCGCTCGACTCGGGGCATGGCGCAGCGGAAGAAATTCTCCAGCCAGGTATAGCTGTAAAACCCCGCGCGATCCTGCCCAATCTGGACGAGCCACGACCAGACCGTGTCGGCCGGTGCATCGATCGTGATGGCTCGGGTCGTGACCTCAGTGGCGTTCGGGGATAACTCATCGCCTGGCCACGAGCGTGCGAGTTCTTCCGGCGCTGTCCCCCAGCGCAATGCCCAGCGCCTCAACTCCCACATCGCCACGACCGTGGCGATCGCGAGTAACCCGAAGAAGACCAGAATGGGCCACATGATGTCTCCGCCTTTCCTTGCCGACTCCTCGCACGGCGGCCGCGAGTCCGGCAACCCTTAGGACGCATGGCCGACAGTCGCACCCTCCGGCCGCTTCCATACGGCCTTGCGAGCCCGCTCCGGATACAGCGCCACCTTCAGTACGCCACCTCGCTGCTGGCTGAACACGTCGTAGGCTTCCTCGATATCGTCCAGGGCGAAGTGATGGGTCACCAGAGGCGACAGATCGACGCGATGATGTTCGATCATCGCCATCAGTCTGCGCATGCGCTCCTTTCCTCCAGGACAGAGCGTCGTCACAATGCGCTGATCGCCGAGGCCGGCGTACAACGCCTCGCAGGGGGCGACGAGCTTGCCAGAGTACACGCCCAGGCTCGAGAGCGTTCCGCCCGGACGCGTGGCGCGCAGCGCATTCTCGAACGTTTCCTGTCGTCCCAGCGCCTCGATGGCGACGTCCACGCCCCGTCCGCCGGTGAGTCGCTTGATCTCGGGAACGGGGTCACCGTCCTTGACGTTGAGCGTGACATTCGCGCCGAACCTCTTCGCGACCTCGAGCCGCTCTGGGATCGAATCAACGCCGATGATGAGGGAGGCCCCCTTCAGTCTGGCGCCGACCGTGGCACACAGACCAATCGGGCCCTGGGCGAATATGGCTACTGAATCCCCGACCTTGATGTTGCCGCTCTCTGCGCCCGAAAGGCCGGTCGAGAAGATGTCCGGACAGAGCAGGACGTCTTCATCTGCGAGCGCCTCAGGGATTGGGGCGAGATTCGCGCGAGCGTCAGGAACCAGAAGGTATTCCGCCCAGGCGCCGTTGATGGTGTTGCCGAAGCGCCAACCGCCGAGCGCGCCGCCGCACTGGGAGTGCGTGCCATTCAGGCAATAGAAGCACTGGCCGCAAGGCGTGATGGCACCAACGATGACCCGCTGGCCGACGGTGTAGTCCTTCTCCAGACCTGCGCCGAGCTCCTCGATCACACCAACTGGCTCGTGGCCGAGAATCAAGCCGGCCCTGACTGGGTATTCACCGCGGACGATGTGCACGTCCGTTCCGCAGATGGTTGTGGCCGTGATGCGGATCACGGCTTCGCCTGCTTTCGCCGTTGGTTTCGGCACCTCCTCGACAGCGATGCGATCCTTTCCCTTGAAGACGACAGCCTTCATGGTTTTCATACCACTACTCCTCAGGCGACCGATTGACGGTCCCTCGCCGTTCAGATGAAGGCATAATGCGCGCCGCGCCACTTGCGGCGCGTCGGCACCGAAAGCGATGGCAGATCCGTCATGCAGCAGTGACGCCGCCGAAATACCGGCACCTTCTCCGGATTGCCGGCAGACCAG
>CAYZBZ010000020.1:0-8056 GCA_964476725.1 uncultured Vicinamibacterales bacterium | reverse complement strand
GCAGCAGTGACGCCGCCGAAATACCGGCACCTTCTCCGGATTGCCGGCAGACCAGAAGACCTCTGGACGTCTCGGGTCCGAGCTGTTCAATGGTCACGGCGTTGGCGCTGTCATGGCGATCGCGAGCCTGGCGGGGTTTTACTCAATCTATGGGGCGTTGCTCCCGCGATGAACTTCCGGCCGCGCTCTTTCTCATGTCGTCGTTCCTGCCTCGACGCGCAAGGTAGTTGCGACCGCTACGTCCGATCGCGAGCTGACCGCCGGCCGGTCACCCTATCGATATGGATGCGATAGACCACCACCGCATGATGCTCCAGAGGACCCAGCTTGGCTGCGCCCGGCAGCCACCACTCGGCACGGCGCTGAAACAACTCGAGCGCGCGCTGCCGGATATCCTTGTGCTCCGCTGAATCGACGATTTCGTCGTACCGCCCGAAGATCACGATCGTCGTCCAGTGAAATCGATCGGCGACGTCCTCGACCTCCACACACACGTTCGGATTCTCCCGCATCCAGTCCACCTTTTTGCCTATCTGGGAGAAACTAAACAGGCAATCCGAGTCGCTGTCGTACGCGAAGGAGACGGGAACGACATAGGGCTGGTCCGCATGCGAGCAGGCCAACCTGGCGAGATTTGTTCGAGACAAGACCTCGCGGCACTCCGTGGGTGTGAGCTCGTGAATCAGCATGACGGCGGGAACCGACGGCTGAGTATACCAGCCCGGCGTTTTGCCCTGACCGGCATCCTGGGCTCGACGGACCCGCCGATGACCTGCCCGGCCTACGGGAGAGCTTGCGTCACGTCCGCCGGGTCCATAAGCTGGGGCGATGGGTATTGCGGACTGGATGCGCGTGATCGATACCGTCAGCGGCCTGGCCCAGATGTCGGGTAAGCTGCGGCCGAGGAATGTGCCGGCGACCCAGGACGGCTCGCCCGGCATGCTCGAAACGCGCCTGGCGGGCGTGGTCGTGGCGGCGCTGAAGGAGGCATTCGACCGCGATCGCGCGCGGATGGATCTCGAACGCGCCCAGATCGCGTCCGAACGCCAGCGGGCTGAGGAGGCGCTTGCGGCGGAGCTCAGACGGCAGGCGTCGGAACGCGCGCTCGGTCAGCTCCGGCTCATCGTCGTGATGGCGATCGCGACGTGGATGCTGTCGGCCGTGCTCGCGGCGTGGCTGCCAGGCATGCGCGCTGGTGTTCCACGCGGGTTGCTCGGCGTCGGATGGGCCCTCGCATTTGCCACGCTGGGCTGTGGCTTTGCCGGCTGGCAGGAGATATCCACGTGGGCGGCAAATACCGCTGCGGTGCAGTCCGGCGGCCCGCGCAGTGCCGCGGCGTCCGCGACGCCCTGGACCCTGCTCGCGGCGCTCGGCGCGATCGGAGCGAGTCTCTTAACTGGATTGTGATTTTTCGGAAAGCAGCAATCAGCCATTCATGATCACTGTCTATGGCGCCGACTGGTGTGAGGACACGCGTCGCTCGCTGCGGCATCTCCGGCGTCTCGGCGTCCCGCATCAGTACCTCAACGTCGACGAGGACCTCGACGCGCTTCACCTCGCCACGTCGCTGAACGGCGGGCGCCGGCGCACGCCGACGATCGACCTCGGCCTTGGGGGACCCCCGCTCGTGGAGCCCGACAACGACTCGCTGACCGGCGCGCTCATCGAAGTGGACATGCTCTCGCAGGACGATGCGCACGAGCGGCTTGGCGTGCAGAACGTCGGCGACCTGGAGCGGGTGGTGCGCACGACGGCTGGCGTGGCCCTGGTGCTGGCGGGCCGCCTGGCTCCTCGCGGCGCACGGTGGTCCATCCAGGTCGCGGGCGCCGTTCTCGCCTTGTCCGGCCTGACCGGATGGTGTCCGGCCTACCACTTCGCGGACACGACGTCGATCGACGGACCCGGCGACCGTCCCGATGAAGCGCACCGCACGACGTGGCTCGCGGGCCACCCCAACGCGGGTGCCGCGTTGGGGACCCCGGCGGCGCGTGCCTCGGGACAGCGTCTCCGAAGTCTCGCCGCGGCGGAGCCGGGGCGATGAAGCGAGACTCCACGCTCCAGGCGATTGCGGAAGCACGCCACGCCAATCCGTTCGGAGTCCTCGGGCCGCACGTCGAACCGGGCGGGGTCGTGATCCGGGCGTGCATCCCGACGGCCGAGCACATCACCATCACGGGCAACGGACTGAATGCGGTCGACATGACGCGGCGCCATCCGGCCGGCATCTTCGAGGCGTCCATTCCCAACGCGAAGGAAATCCCCGACTACCGTCTGCAGGTGACGTATGGCGGCGGCGTCACCGCCGAAGTGGACGACCCGTATCGCTACGGGCGCGTGCTGACCGACTACGATCTTTATCTGTTCGGCGAAGGCAAGCACACCCGCATTTACGACAAGCTTGGCGCCCACCCGATGACGATCGGCGTCGCGCACGGCGTCCACTTCGCGGTCTGGGCTCCCAACGCGAAGCGCGTGAGCGTGGTCGGAGACTTCAACGCGTGGGACGGACGCCGGCATCCGATGCGGTCGCTGGGCTCGAGCGGCGTGTGGGAGATCTTCATCCCTGCGGCCGCCGTGGGGCACCGGTACAAGTTCGAAATCCTCTCCCGGTTCGGCGAAGTGCTGCTCAAGTCCGATCCGTTCGGGTTCCAGTTCGAGCTGCCGCCGCTGAGCGCGTCCATCGTGTGCATGCCCGAGTATCAGTGGCGCGACGAGGAGTGGCTGCGCGTCCGCGAGAGCCTCGGGTCGTGGTTCGATCGGCCGATGGCGGTGTACGAGGTTCACCTCGGGTCGTGGGCCCGCGTGCCGGAGGAGGGCGACCGCTACCTCTCGTACGGCGAGCTGTCGGCGCGGCTCATCCCGTATGTGAAGGAGATGGGCTACACCCACATCGAGCTGCTGCCGGTGATGGAGCATCCGTTTTCCGGATCCTGGGGTTATCAGGTCATCGGCTTCTACGCGCCCACCAGCCGCTTCGGCGCGCCGGCCGAGTTCAAGGCGTTCGTCGACGCGTGCCATGCGCATGGCCTTGGCGTCATCCTCGACTGGGTGCCCGGGCATTTTCCGAAAGATGCGCACGGGCTCGCCTGGTTCGACGGCACGGCCCTGTTCGAGCACGAGGATCCGCGGCAGGGAGAGCACCGCGACTGGGGGACGCTCATCTTCAACTACGGCCGCAACGAGGTCCGGAATGTCCTGCTCGCGAATGCGTTGTACTGGTTGAACGAGTACCACGTCGACGGGCTGCGCGTCGACGCCGTCGCGTCGATGCTGTATCTCGATTACTCGCGCAACGAAGAGGAGTGGGTGCCGAATCGCTTTGGCGGCCGCGAGAATCTCGATGCGATTGATTTCCTGCGGCAGCTCAACACGCTCACGCATGCGGAGCAGGCGGGCTCGATCACCGTCGCCGAAGAGTCCACCGCGTGGCCGTCGGTGAGCAAGCCGACGTACGTCGGCGGGCTCGGCTTCACGTACAAATGGAACATGGGGTGGATGAACGACATCCTCGAGTACGCGCAGAAGGATCCTGTTCATCGCCGCTGGGAACATCGCCACCTGACCTTCTCGCTGCTGTACGCCTTCACCGAGAACTTCATCCTCCCGTTCTCGCACGACGAAGTGGTGCACGGGAAGGGGTCGATGTTCGGGAAGATCCCCGGAGACGACTGGCAGAAGGCCGCGACCCTGCGGGCGCTTTTCGGCTTCATGTACGCGCACCCGGGTAAGAAGCTGATGTTCATGGGCTGCGAGTTCGGGCAGCGTGGCGAGTGGAATTACGACCACAGCCTGGACTGGCATCTGCTCGACCACCCGCTGCACGCCGGTCTGCGCCTGTTCGTGCAGGACCTCAACCGCGTGTACTCGGCCGAGCGCGCGCTGCACGAGGTGGACTTCGACCCGTCCGGGTTCCAGTGGATCGACTGCAACGACAGCGAGAACAGCGCCGTGTCATTCATTCGCCGGGCGCGCAATGGCAGCGACTTCGTCGTGGCCATCGTGAACTTCACGCCGGTGCCGCGCGAGGGCTATCGCGTCGGCGTCCCGGGCGCAGGCACGTACCGCGAGCTCGTGAACAGCGACAGCAAGGTGTACGGCGGCAGCAATCTCGGCAACAGCGGCGTCGTGCACACCGAGCCCATCGCGGCCCACGGCCACGCCGACTCGCTTCGCCTCAACCTTCCGCCGCTCGGATTCCTCATGCTGAAGCCAGCCTGGTAGCCGCATCGTGAGAATGGTGAAAGTCTGAAGTCAGCCTTTCGATCTTTCCGCTCTAGCGCTCCCACCCGGCCCAATCGAGCTTGTACTTCCGCCGCAAGTCACGGCGCACGCCGGGAATGACCGATGCGCTGCGCGCCGTTTCGTCCGCCGACGTCATCGAGATACGGACGGAGTTGGCGATCGACGTGACGTCCTCGAGCCATCGCGAGCAGTGCACGTCCCTCGCATCGATCGCCGGCGGGCGTTCCCAGACGCCGAACCACTCGCGGTCCCCGGCATTGGGCGTCGCCGCGACGCGGCAGGCGGCGCGGAAGCGGTCCCAGTACTCGTCGATGGACTCGGCGCGTCGCGCGAGCGACTGCATCGCGCGATCGAACTGCGCTTCTGCTTGATCGCGGAGGGTGTCGGTCTGCGAGGCAGCCGGCTTGAACGCGCCGGCCAGCGGACCCGGAGGCTGCGAGCCCGCCGGCGCGGCGAAGAGCTCGGCCGGGCGTCCTTCGATCAACGGCCGCGCGTGATCGATCGCGACCGCGAACCCGAGCGACTCCGAATTCGAGGCCACCTTGAGCGTGGTGATGCCGATCACGCGCCCGGCGCGATCGATCAGCGGCCCCCCGCTGTTGCCGGGGTTGATGGCCGCGTCGGTCTGGATCAGCATGACCCCGCTCGCGTTTCGCACGGCGCTGACGATGCCGCGCGTCACCGTGTTCTGCAGCACGCCAAGCGCCGAGCCGATCGCGATGACTTCCTGGCCGGGGCGCGCCCCGTTCACCGAGCCCATTGGCATGAGGATCTGCCCAGGCCGCGGTGTGTCAGGACGGACGATCGCGATGTCCACCTCCGGAGAGCTGCGCAGCACGCGGGCCGGCAGCGCGGTGCCGTCGGACAGCTTCACCGTCACGGTGGTGTTTGTCTGGACGACGTGCGCGTTGGTGACGACGAGCTCGGGCGTGACGAAGAAGCCGCTCCCGCGGCCGCTTCCTGCTTCGATCGACACGACCGCCGCGGAGGCGTTGCCGACGATTTCCTCGAATGACCCGGACGGCAGCTCGGCGCGGCCGCTCGACGCGGCCACCGGTACGCGGACGGCCTCCGTCGGCACGGCGACCGCCGGCGTCTGGCCCGGAGCTGCCGCATACAGCGTCGTTGCCGGGGGAGGCGTGGGCTGCGCCGGCCGACCGGGAACCGCCTTGTCCGACAGCTCAACGGTCCATGGGCGCATCATGAACATGACGGCTCCGACCACCACCGCAAGGAGAACCAGGGTCGGGCCGAGCCATGCGCGGTCGGGTCGATCGTCGGGCTCGAAGACGACCGTCTCTGTGGACCGGACCGCGGCGAAGTCCTGGCCGCAGCGGCACTTCGAAACGTGCGACGGCACACGGCGTTCGCACGATGGACAGACCCGTGCGGACCCGGAGTCCGGGGATTCAGACATATTGGCTTTCGGCCGCCTGCGCGTCTCATCGGAGGTCGCTTCGGCGGGCCAGAGCTGGGGAGACCTCGATCGTGCGCCTTCCGGCCCCTCCTGTCAAACTTCAGCGCGACATCGACTCGATGCGCTCCCACTCCTCGTCGCTGACGGGCATCACCGACAATCGGGGCATCCGCGTCAGCGGGAAGGAGGCGAACGACTTATCGGCCTTGACGGCGGCCAACGTGACTGGGTGCTTCAGTTTGCGGACGGGCAGAACATCGACGGCGTAAAGCTTGCCGGTCTTGTCGGCGGGATCGGGATACGCGGCGGCCGCGGTCTTCGCGACGCCCACCACCGCCTTCTCGCTTCCCGTGTGATAGAAGAGAATGCGGTCGCCTTTGGCGACCGACCGCAGGTGCTTCTGGGCGAGCGGGTTCCTGACGCCGGTCCACGACGTTCTGCCGTCGCGCGCCAGGTCGTCGTAGCTGTAGTTCGACGGTTCTTCCTTGAACAGCCAGTTCATTTTTGCATCCTTGTCGGCCGCTGATTCGAGCGTGTGGATTATAGAAGAAGGATGGCGAAGCTGTCAGAGCAAGACTGGTCGCGCCTTCGTCTCGAGGACCGCATCGCGCCAGGTCTGCGGGTGCTCTTCGTCGGCATCAACCCGGGCGTGCGGTCGGCGATTACCGGCCACCATTTCGCGGGCTACTCGAATCGCTTCTGGAAGCTGCTCTCGGAATCGCGACTCGTGCCCGTGCCGATGACGTTCGAAGACGACGATCGACTGCCCGAGTTCGGGTTCGGCATCACGAACCTGATCGCACGGCCGAGCCCCGGCATCGACGATCTCGCGCCCACTGAGTACGTCGAAGGCTGGAAGACTCTGGAAAGGAAGATCCGCCACTGCCGTCCGCAAGTCGTCGCGCTCGTCGGGGTTACGGTGTATCGCGCCATCCTGCCGCTCATCGCCGGCGTTCGCCATGGCGCGAACCGCGGGGCCGCTGCTGCCGGGGCGCCGCGCCGCATTTCGCTCGGTCCACAGCCCGCGCTCATCCATGGGGCGCGCGTGTTCGTGCTGCCGAATCCGAGCGGCCGCAACGCGAACTTCAGCTACGCGGAGATGCTTCGCGCGTTCGAAGGACTGCGGCGATACGTCCGCGATTAGACAATTAGGGATTAGGATACTTGCGAGGTACAGTCAAGGATCGTTCAACTGGGTCAGGAGGCGTTAGATGTCAGCAAGGACCGGAGATAAGTCCCGCTTTCAGATAAACAGGAAGCGGGCAGTGCTGCGCCGCACGAAGACCCGAGAGCTGGTAAAAGCCGCGAAAGGCGGAGCGGCAGCGCCCGCGAAGGCGGCGTCCAAGTAGTCCTTCCCGAATCGACGCTCGGCGGCGCTGAAGCGGAAGCCCTAGACGTGCACACCGGGCGCTTCGTGCCCGGTGCGCTCGACATACTCGACGTAAGAGCCCGGATACGTGTGCGGCTCGGCGTCGGTGCCGCTCTCGCCGCCGAGCTCCAGTACCCGGTTGCTCAAGCCGCGCAGGAACGTCCGGTCGTGCGACACGAACAGCATCGTCCCCTCGTAGTCCTTGAGCGCGTGGATCAGCATCTCTTTCGTCGCGAGATCGAGATGGTTCGTCGGTTCGTCGAGCACCAGGAAATTGGGGGGCTCGAGGAGCATGCGCGCCATCACCAGCCGTGTTTTTTCCCCCCCCGACAACGCGCGGATCTTCTTCTCGACGTCATCGCCCGAGAACTGGAACGCGCCAAGGAGGTTCCGCAGCGCGCCGATTGACTCGTGCGGGAAGTCCTTCTCGATCTGCTCCCAGATCGTCAGGTCGGGGTTCAGCAGATCGAGCGCCTGCTGCGCGAAGTAGCCCATCTTCAGGCTGGCGCCCAGACGGATCGTCCCGGCGTCAGGCGCCAGGGCCCCCGAGACCATCCTCAGGAGCGTCGTCTTTCCGGCGCCGTTGCGTCCCATGACGCACCATCGCTCGCCGCGGCGGATCGTCAGGTTCAGCCCGTCGTAGATGACGCGGCTGCCGTACGCCTTGTGCACGTCCTCGATGACCGCCACCTGATCGCCCGACCGCGGCGGCTGGCGGAAATCGAACTCGACGACGCGGCGTTTCTTGGGAGGCTCGACCTTCTCGATCTTCTCGAGCGCCTTCACGCGGCTCTGCACCTGCGCGGCCTTGGCCGCGTGCGCCGCGAAGCGATCGATGAAGCGCTGCTCCTTCGCGAGCATCGCCTGCTGTCTCGCATACGCCGCCTCGCGGTTCGTCTCGCGAATCGCGCGCTCGCGCTCGTAGAAGTCGTAATTGCCGGAATAGGCCGTGATCTCGCCGCCGTCGATCTCGGCGATGCGGGTGACGTTGCGGTTCATGAACTCGCGATCGTGCGACGTCATCAGCA
>CAYZBZ010000019.1:14700-28748 GCA_964476725.1 uncultured Vicinamibacterales bacterium | reverse complement strand
AAGACGAAGGCATGCAGGCGAACAACCTGCCTGACGACCTGAAGGCCAGCCTCGGTGGCACGACCGGCAAGGGCAACCGCATCAATTTATACAAGGATTACGGCTTCGAGCTCGGCGGGCCGCTGTGGAAGGACCGTCTCTGGGCGTGGGGAGCGTACGGCAAGACCGACGTCACTGTCCTCACTCTACAGAACACTCCTGACCAGACGATCCTGGAGAACTTGTCGTTCAAAGGCACCGGTCAGGTGTCGCCGGCAATCCGCGGCTCTTTCACGTTTTTTCGAGGCGACAAGATCAAGTTTGGACGGGGCGCAGGCGCCACCCGTCCGCCCGAAACGACGTGGAACCAGAAGGGACCCACGTCTCTTTACAAGGGCGAGGGAAACTTTGTCCTCGGAAACAATCTGTTCCTGACGGCACGATATGCCTACATCGCCGGGGGCTTCTCGCTGACGCCCCAGGCCGGGCTCGACAAGCAGTGGTACATCGACGACGGGGGCAGTTGGCGCGGGAGCGCGTATCACTATGAATCCGTGCGGCCACAATGGAATGGCGGTGCAGACGGTAACGTCTTCCGCGGCCGCCACGAGATCAAATTCGGTTTCGGATGGCGACGCGCCGACGTCGACTCCCTGACGATCGTCCCCGGCAACGGGATCGTCACATACCACGACGGCTACCCGAACATGATCGCGGAAGTCACGGCGTGGAATGACACGGTATCTGCAAAAGGTATCTATACCGACGCGTATGTGGGTGACACCATTACCTGGGACCGGCTCACGATGAACCTCGGCCTGCGCTGGGGCCGCGCCACGGCGTCGGTGAACGAGATCTCGCAGAACGGAAATACGGTTCTTCCCAGCCTTCTGCCCGATCTGACCGGCAAGGCGGTCAAGGACGTGCTGAACGTGAGCGCCGTGACGCCGCGCGTCGGCTTGACGTATGCGATCGATGAAGGACGCAAGACGCTGGCGCGCGCCAGCTACGGCATGTTCACGTCGCAGCTCGGCGCGACAGCGGGCAACTTCCTCTCCACCGTCCAATACCGCGGCGTGTACTTCTACGACGTGGTCGACACGAACGGCAATCGCACGGTCGATGCCTCGGAGATTGCCGGGCGCGAGGCGGAGAACTGGTATGGATTCGACATCGCCAATCCGGGCAACGTCGGGACGCCAATCCACAAGGTGGGGGACTACGGCACGCCGCTGACCCACGAGTTCCAGTTGGGGTTGGATCGGGAACTGGCAAGGAATTTCGGTATCAGCGGCACGTTCACATGGCGCCAGTTCACCAACTTCAACTGGCGCACCAACGAAGAACTGGTTGGCACCAACTACGTCGAGAGCACGCCGCTGACCGGAACTCATCCGGCGATCGGCGATTACAGCGTGCCGATTTTCGTTGCGTCGAGCGATCCGGCGAACCGTGCCGCCACGACGTTCCGTTCGCGTGACGGCTATTCCCAGCGTTTCCTGGGCTTCGAGTTTGCGGCGACGAAGCGGCTGTCCAACCGGTGGATGGCACGTTTGGGGTTCTCGACAAACGACCACCGCGAATACTTCGATGACCGTGGCGCAATGGTCGATCCGACTGCGTCTCTTTCGACTACGGCCAACCCATCCCTCGGGCGGAACAAAGATGGCGGCGTCGTGATGCGGCAGAGCACGGGGAGCGGCAAGAGCGGCATCTACCAGGTGCTGCCGAAATACCAGGTCATCGCCACGGGTCTGTATCAGGCTCCATGGGGGATCAACCTCGCCGCGAATATGGTGAACCGACAGGGTTTCGCGACACCATACTTCCGGAGCAACGTGACCACGAGTGATCCGGTGCAACGCAACAAGACCGTGATTCTTGTTGATGACCTGGGCGCGCATCGTCTTCCATCGGTGACGTCGTTGGATGTCCGTCTGGGCAAGGAAGTCGGCTTCAGCCGCGTGAAGTTCAACGTGGACGTCGATGTCTTTAATGCGCTGAACTCCGCGACGGTGCTGGGCCGTCAGTACGACCTTCGGCTCTCGACGGCGAACAACGTGCTCGAGATCATGAACCCGCGGGTGCTCCGGCTGGGCGTGCGGTTCAACTTCTAGGCACGTGTAGGCCGGGCCTTTCAGGCCCGGCGAGGAATGTCGGGGCTAAGAGCCCCGGCCTAACCCCGGGTCCGGCTCTCGCCGGATCCGGGTTTTTTACGTACGTGCGAAAATGGACAGACCATGACGAAACGATTCCTGAAACTGACGGGCTTGATGCTGCTGGCGGCGGTTCTTTCCGCGACCGGCGCCTACGCGCAGGACTGGCGCGGGATGGGGCGCGCGGGCGGCAAGGTCGTGGACGATGCGACGGGACAGCCGATCGAAGGCGTGACGGTGAAGGCGACGCTGCCGCGGTCGGGCAAGCGCGGGCCGGCGGAAAGTCAGTCGAGCTCGAAGGGGGAGTGGGCGGTTGGCGGTGTCGCGAGCGGCGAGTGGGCGCTCGACTTCGTCAAGGACGGCTACGAGACCAGGAGCATCAGCCTGCCGATCTCGGAGGGAGGCAACCGCCGCCCGATGGAGATCCGGCTGAAGAAGAAGGCCGCGCCGCCGCCAGACCCGAACGTGGAGATCAAGGCGAAGCTGACCGAGGCGGCCGCGAAGATGGACGCGAAGCAGTTCGCCGAGGCGCGCGCGATTTACGAGGAGCTTGCGGCGAAGCATCCGGAGGTCAAGCAGTTCCGCCCGCTGATCGCGCGGACCTACTACGGCGAAGCGAACAAGCCTGCCGCGATCGAGCAGCTGCGGAAGGCCGCCGCCGAGGATCCGGAGAACATCGAAGTCCGGCTGCTGCTCGGCACCACGCTGATGGAAGACGGCAAGGCCGACGAAGCGCGGCAGATCCTCGCATCCGTGGACGAATCCAAGGTCACCGATCCCGCCGTCTTCCTCAACATCGGCATCGGGCTGATCAACGACAGGAAGCAGGCAGAGGCGGTCACGTGGTTCAACAAGGCGATCGCGCGCTTCCCGCAGCACCCGGACGCGTACTACTACCGCGGGATCTCGTACCTCTCGCTGGGGAAAACCGCGGAGGCGAAGGCGGATCTCGAGAAGTATGTGTCAATCGCACCCGCGGATGCGCCGGAGCTCGCGACGGCGAAGAAAATCCTCGAGACGATCAAATAATCGAACGCACGACGGCAGCCCTGAAGGGCTGCCCCTAGCGCTGGGCGGCGTCGGGGACGAGGCCCAGGACGAACGTCGAGACGGTGGAATTCCGGACGGCGACGTAATAGTTCGTGCCGGTGTTGCACACGTTCTCCGACGTGGCAGAGGTCACGCCGCCGACCGCCCAGACGCCTCCTTCGGACAGCAGAATCGGTCCCCCGGAATCCCCCGAGCAGACGGAGCTCACGCTCGCGCTGAACAGCGTTTCCAGCAGCGTGGTCCCTGCCGCGGTGATCGTCGTGAGGCCGGCCCGCAACGTGGCGGGCACGTCGTTCCGGTCCCGCCCCCACCCGGCGATAACCGCTGACTCGCCGACCCGCGCGTCGCGGCCGAGGAGCAGGGGGATCGGTGTTCGGCCGATGGGCTGGGCCATGACGACGACGGCGACGTCGGCGGTCGAGTCGCCGCTGCTGCGGTAGGCGGGATGCGCGGTGAAAGATTCCGCGACGATCTCCGGGCCGCTCCCGAGCCACATCCGCACGAACCCCACGTCACTCGACACGCAGTGCGCCGCCGTGAGGATCGCCCGCTGCGAAATCACTGTGCCCGAGCACGCGCCGGCCGGGAAGCCCTCCTTGTCGCGCATGTTCAGGAGCACGACAGCGGAGGCGCCGGTCGGGCAATCGGTTCCGTTGAGTATGCTCAGAGAGGCGGTCGAACCGAGCGTTCCGCACGCCCCTCCGGACGGCAACTCGGCCGAAGGCGTGGGAGCCGTTGGCGTTCCGGTCGATCCGCCACCGCCGCATGCGATCGAGAGAGCGAGGCAGATAGCCGCGGCATTGAGTCGTCCTGTCATATTCACCGTCCTGGGACCGTTGCTGATTCGAACACGCCCGACCTGAAGGTCGGGCCTACAAGGTCGGGCCTACTTCGACCACTCCAGAAGCGTGAGCTCTTCCTTCGCCTGCGTCGCGTAAGGCCCGCCGAGCTTCGCGCAGCGTTGAAGCGCCTCGATGGCCTTCTTCCGGTCTTCTTCGGGCGCGACCCAGCGGCGCTGGCTCGTGACGTAACGGCGGCCGCGCTGAAAGCGGAGCGCGTAGGCGCGCCCGAGGTTCAGGTGGGCCAGCGCGTCTTCCGGCGCAAGCTCCGTCGCCTTCACGAGCGCCTCGATCCCTTCGTCCAGCGCGCCGCGCCTCACGTGGATGACGCCGATGGCGCTATGGACGTCCGGGCTCTTCGGCCAGCGCTTCTCGGCCTCGCGCACGATGGCGAGCGCCGTTGTCAGGTCCGACATCGCCGCGTATGTGTCGGCGAGATCCATGTAGACAGGCTCGAAATCCGGGACGGCCCTGCGGACGCGCTCCCACGACGCGATCGCTTCCTTCACGCGGCCGAGCGCGACCTGCGACATGCCGAGGGCATAGAGCACCCACGGGCGCACGTCGGGCTCGGCAGCCGCTTTCGAGAACGCCGCGAGCGCCGTTTCAACGTCCCCGCGCTGGTAGGCGTCCCAGCCCTGCTTCACGTGGTCACCCGTGACCGCCGTGTCACGTGCCGACAGCGCCTTTACGCGGCTCTCGGTATCGGGGCGCAGGCGGACGCCGCCGGCCGGCGGCTTGGTTGACGGTGGCGCCACCACGGTTCCGGCCGCCGGCGGCGGCAGCGGCTCGACGGGTCGTTCGACCGGCGCCTCAGCGCGTGGCGCGGGCGCTGGTTCTTTCGCAGTCGCAGGAGCGGATTCGTCCGGCGCCGATGACTTGACCGGCTGCGGGATCAGCATGCGCGAGGGCGGCAGCGCAAGGTAGCCGCGGCGCGCGCGAACCCGAACGCCATCACGTTTCACACGGACCTGGATCGGACGGTACTTACCATCGAAGTTCGAGTTTGAGGGCTTGTAGGCCAGCACGTAATAGCGGCTGGAATCCTCAGCGATCCGCTCGAGCGCGCGGCCGATGTTGTTCTCGTTGCGGATCATCATGCCGCCGGTGTCGACGGCAAGGCTGTTCGGACCGTCCGCTAACGCATCGAACCTGGTCACAGCACCGTACGGATCCTCAACCTGAAACTGGTCGATGATGCCGGGATTGCCCGCGCGGTTCAGACCACGGACGTCGATCGCGTACACGCGCGCTCCGGCTCGGCTGGTCTGGCCGATCACGGACCGAAGTGTTGTTTCGATCTCTAGCGCGACAAAGCCGTCGCTCAGGAACACCACCGTCTTCGGACCCGGGATTCGCGACAGACCGGACGAGAGCGCATTCAGTGACGCCATAGTCAACTGGGACGCGCGATGCAACTCCTGCTGCAGTCTTTGCCCTTTTTCGCGGACATCGGGTTCCGGGTCTCCTCTAGCGCAGAAGCTCGGGTCGTCCGAGCACGCGCGACTCTTGACCCGCTGAATTACATCGGGCTCGGCACGTGCGACGCGAATGGCTTCTTCTTCGTCCAGGAAACGCGGCCACTCGCGGGTGAGTTGCATTTGACGGGTGCGCGAATCATTCCGCGGCTTCACCTGCTTCAGAGCATCCAGCAGCTCCTGTTTCACGCTGGTCAGCCGGTTGTTGACCATCTTGTCGCCCGCAAGGATCCCGGCGAGGTCGCCTTCCTTGAAGCGAGCGCTGATGAAGTCCTCAACCGCCTTGCGCGCGCGGTCGAAGCCGCCTCCGGGCGTCAGGTGGTTGAGATCGAAGAGGAAGATCCACGTCTGGGGGGCAGCGGGAGCGGGGGGCGTCGCGCCAGACGTCGGCGGAAGAATCGCGGTTGGGGCAGGTGTGACAGGCGCGGATGCCGGAGCGGTGCCGACGAGATACATCGCGTCGATTTTCTGCAGCGCGCCGTTCTCGACGAGCTCGAAATCGTCGCGCGTCAGATCCGCGACGAAGCGGCCGCCCTTGTCGAAGACGCGGACATCCACCTCGACGAGCTGCACGCCCGACCGGAACGTCGGCGCCTGCGGCCCTTGCGGCGCCGGCTGCTGCGATGGATCCTGCCGCGCGGAGAGCGCGCCGCCAAACAGCAGAGCGGCCGCGAACGGAACGAGAAGACGCGATTTCACCAGCTTCACCACGTGACGGACGAGCAACCCTACGACCCTGCTTCCACGCGGGCGACCTGAAGCGTGAACCTCTTCTTTCCATCCCTCTGCAGCCAGGCGATCCGGGTCCCGTCGGCGGACCAGGCGGGCAGGATCGCGTCTTTCGAGCCAGCCACCTCGCGCTTCTCGCCGCGTTCGTCCATCACCACGACGCGCCCGCTCTTGTGTTCAGTGAAGGCAATCACCTTGCTGCCCTTGGGGCCCCAGCCGAAGGTCAGGCCTGGAACGATGACCGAATTCACGAACTGGCCGACGATCGAGCCGCTCACCAGCATCGTGTTCACCGGGACCGGCTGCTGATTGTAGGCGGCCGCAAGCGCGTCGCCGGCTCCCGTGCCGGTCTCACCGCCCGCGCCGCCGCGCGCGAGATCGCCGCCCATCGGGCTCGACACGGTCTTCTCGGTTCGCGTCTCGGTTTTCAACTCGATCTTCAGCGGCGGGCCGTCAGGGGACGTCTGTCCGCTCTTTGTCGTCCAGTACGCCGATGCCCAGTCCGGCTCCGCCTGCAGGTCCTGGCGTGATCCGTCCGCGACGGTGATGGCGTAGTGGCGGAGCTTCTGCCCCGGCTGCCCGAAGCTCCCCTCCATCGTCTGCACGTACAACTGCGTGCCGTCTGCAGACCAGGCGAGCCGTGAGGGCTGCCCTTTCAACTTGGCCGTGTCGAGCTCCGCGATCGTCGAGGGCTGCGAGAGCTTCAGCGCGCCGACTCGCATCGGCGACTGCGCTGCGACTATCCATGGGAGCGCGACGAGCGCTGCGGTGGCGATTCGGATTCGCATGTAAACATCCTCCCGACAGTCATTGCCGGATGCGTTCGAGCTGCTGCAATCGAGACTGGAGTTCGTGCGACGTGGGCAGCGCGGTGAGGCCGGCGCGCAGCGCCTGCGCTGCGAGCGCCGGCTCCGACAGCCTCAAGTAGCCGTCGGCAAGCGCGAGATGCGCGGAAACGAGAGACGGATCGAGGTGCGCCGCGCTCCGCCATGCCGACAGTGCCGCGCGAGAGTCGCCCGCGCCGTCCTGCGCCCAGCCGAGGAAGAACGCGGTCAGCGCGTTTTCTTCGAGACCCATGGATCGCTGCAGCGCCGCTGCGGCCCCTGAATAATCCTCGCGCGCGAAGAGCGCGAAGCCGCGCAACGCATGTGTGGCTGCCGTGTCCGTCGTCAGGCGGCGCAGCGACAGCTCGACTTCCTCCCACCTTCCCTCAATGCCGCGGCGCGCCGCATCCGCGGCAGGCGTACCCTGCGCGCGCTTCTGAATGTCCGCGAGGTACCGCTTCGCGAGATCGCCCCGCGTGACTTCCACCGGTGACGCCGCAGGCGTTTCGGTGATCGGAATCGCCGGCGCGCGGCCCGCAAGCACCTCGACGTGGCGTGTCCGTTCGGCGACGACTTCGCCTCTGGCCGACACGACGGCGTGCGCCATGTAATTGCCGGGCGCGATGCCCGTGAGCGGCACGACAAACGTCGCCTTTCGGCTCACGCCGCCGCTCTCGTCCTGTTCGACGTCTCTCAGTTCAGCGGCGACGCTGGTGACGGGGTCGCCGTTGTCGGCACGCCGAAGGTTCAGCTTTGCCGCCACGCCCTCGAGCTGCGCAGCCGTCCGCCCATACGCTTCGAGCATGCCCGTCAGCCCGTCGTCTGCATACGCGCGCGGGCGGACCGGCAGGCCGCCGAGCGCGGATCCGATGACGAGGTCGCTCGCCGTCACATCGGGACCGGTGAGAGGGCGGACGTCGATGCGGCGGTCGGCGCTGCCGACGAGACCGCCGGGTTCGCGTACGACCATTCGCATGATGTAGTTGCCGGCCGGCACGTTGAACTGCACGCGCCAGGTTCCCGTGCCCAGCGGAGAGCCCGGCCGCGCCGCGGCGGGCAACGGAAGGCTGTCGGATGCGGTGGCGACCACCCGGCCGTCCCGCACGTCGCGCGCGACGAACACGAGGTCGGCAGCGTCGGAGGCGGCCGACCGGACCGGCAGATCGGCGTTCAGACTGAGGATGACGCGGTGTTGCCCGGATTCGGCCGCCTTCATCACGTAAGTGGTGTAGTCGATCCTGAGGCCCTGCTGCGCGAAGGGAGCGCCGAGCACGCTGTCGATCGCGCGCTTCTTGTCTGCGGGTGTCTGCTCCGGCGCCATCGCGTAGCCCGTCCGCGCGCTCACGCGCGCTCCTGGCCGCTTCACTTTCAGAGTGACGCGCTGGTATTTGCCGCGATGCAGCTTCGCCTCATCGGACGGCGCGAAGCCGAGCAGGTAATAGTCCTGCGCCTGCTCCGCGATGCGGTCGAGTGCCTGACCGCTCCGCGCGCCGGCGTCAACCACCATCATGCCGTCGGTCTCGACAGCCAGCGTCGACAGCGGAGCGATCCGCGCATGGATCTCCGTCGCGAGAGCTGTTTCGGGCGCCTGCGCCTCGGTCAGCGAGCCGCCGCGCCGATTGAGGTCGAACGTGTAGAACACGCAGTAGCTCTGTGCGGCGGCGGCGGCGACCGCCTCGAGCTCGCGCGCGAGATTGTCCTGGAAAAAGCCCTCGGAGAAAAGCACGACGGTCTTGCGCCCTTCGATGTTGCGGAACTGCGCCACCACGTCCGCGAGCCGCTGCAGAAACTCCCGCGACGCGCTATCGGTTTGTGAAACGACCGTCCGCGCGTTCTCCTGTAGCAGCCTGCGTGTGATCGCCGGATCATCCGCGGCGGGAGCACGCCGTGCGCTGGTCACGAGCGGATCGGCGGCGCCTCCTGCGATGTCGGTGCCCGCGGCACCAGCCATCCGGATGGCAAGGTTCGATATGAGCCGTTCATCTCCCTGCACCACCCGATGCGCCTCGTACGCGCTCATCGCGCCAAGGGAACTCGACACCACGCGCTCGTACGTACCGCGAACGGCGCCCAATTGCGCAATCACCCGTTGCCTGTCAGCGGTGAACCCGATCTGAGGGCCGGGCCCGGGAACCGCAAAGAGCGCCACCCGGTCTGATGGACGGACCCGGTGTCGAATGAACGCTTCCGCAGCCGTCCGGGCGCGCTGCTCATTGCCAGGGGTGATGTGCTGCTGATCGAACACGAGAATGTAGAGGTGCCCACGCGGAAACGCGTCGTTGGAGGAAACCTGCGCAGTCACGGCACGCAGCGCGGCGTCCACGTACGACTCCGCAGGCTCGGTGACGCGTTGAAAGAGCATCACCGGCAGCGCGTGTCCGTTCTCTTCGATCACGATCTCTTCGGGACGCAGATCCGTGATCGGACGCCCGGCCTGGTCGACGACGCGGACGTCGAAGCGAACGAGCTCCACGCCCGATTTGAACGTCTGCGCGCCGGACACGCTGCACGAGAGCACGAAAGCCGCAGGAAAGAACAGGCGGAATGACACAGTGTGCCTCCCCAGGGGAAATGGGTGTACGTCCAATTTTACCTCCGGAGGCGCGCCGCTTCGGCCCTCACGGCGGCCGCTCGTGCGGGCTCGCCGAACATCCTCCACAACTGCGCGGCAACGCCGAACCCCTCAGGAGTAGGGACGTATTGGATGAGTTCGGCGATCGCTCGCTCGGATTCCGGATCACGGCCCATCGCCCGATACAACATGGCCAGGCCTGCCCGCGCCCGCACGTGCAGAGGAAAGATGGCGAGTTCAGCCTCGAAATACGGCTCCGCTTCGGAATAGCGCTCGAGATGGGCCAGGGAGTCGCCGAGGTAGTAGTTCATATCGGGCATCTGCAGCGTGCGCCCCGCCATGGCCCGCTTCGCCGCCATGAAATGTGGCATCGCCGCGGCGTACTGCTGCTGTCTGTGAAGGATGATTCCCTCAACGAACGGGGGCAGCGGCAGTGTCGGGTCCGCAGACTGAGCGAGCCGCGCTTCCTTTCTTGCCGCCTCCGGTTCATTGAGCTCGACGGCAATTCGCGCGAGCAGCTCATGCGCGGTCGCCGGGGCCACATCGGCCGCGAGCTCAGCATGCGCGCGTGCTTCGCGGAGCCGCCCCACACGCAGCAGACTCGAGGCGGCGCCGGTGAGGCCTGCCGGATCTTTCGGATTCCGCTTCAGGACTTCCCTGTAGGCCTCGACGGCATCGCCCGTCAGACCGCGGCGAACCAGGACATCCGCGAGCTGCAGCCAGACGTCGGTCATGCCTGGGTCGTCGCGAAGGAGCTCGCGGTACAGCACCGCCGCTTCGGCGAAGCGGCGCCGGCCCGCCAGGTCGGCGGCATGTTTGTACTTCCGGAGCACGTGAATTTTGTCTTTCGGGTCCGGCAGCCGATCGGCGGGGAGCTGGAGCGAGACGCCGCTTTGGGTGCCGACGTATCCGAGGGCGGCAAGCTTCTGACGATCTTCGTCGGAGACTGAGGACGGTGCGCTCAAAGCACCCTGGGCGATCAGCCGGTCTAGTGCTGCGCGCATCGCGTCTCTCACATGCGGGCGATCAGCAGCAACAGAGCTCTTCTCGCGAGGGTCCTGCGAGAGGTCGTAAAGCTCATCGCGCGGCGCGCGGATCAGTCGATAGCGATCATCGCTGAGCGCGTAGAGCTCGCTCCATCCAAAGTGGTACCGTGGCGAGAGGGACTCAGCGTAGATCGTAGCGGCGGCGAGTGGCCCGGAGCCGAAGAGAACGGGGAGCAGGGAGCGGCCCTGCCCCGCCTGCTCGCCACCGCCCTTGGAACCATCCACCAACGCAAGGATCGTCGGCATGAGGTCGACGTGCTGCACCGGTGCCGCTACCCGTCGTCCGCCGCCGCGCGAACCCGGCAACTTCACAACCAACGGAACCTGGATCGTCTCGCGGTAGAGAAACATGCCGTGCTCGTCTTCGCCGTGGTCGCCGAGTCCTTCGCCATGATCCGAGAGCAGCACGATCGTCGCCCGATCGTACATGCTGCTTCCGCTGAGGCGATCGAGCAATGCGGCGACGATCTCATCGGCATGTTCGACCTCACCATCATACGGATCGGACGCTGTCACGTGAGGAGGTGGCGAATAGGGCCTGTGAGGTTCGTAGATGTGAAAGAAGAGAAAAAAGCGCGGCGATGTTCGAGCATTCAGCCACTGCACGGCCGCTCGCAGCGTATCCAGCCCGGCCCTTTGCACCTGCCCCAGTGGTTTGTCCGGCGAAGCGGGGGGCAGTTGGTCGTCATAATGATCGAAGCCCTGGTTGAGCCCTACCTGCCGCCGGAGCACGTGCGCCGAGACGAATGCGCCGGTGGCATAGCCCCGGTCGCGGAGCGCCTGCTGGAGCGTGTGCTCCCCTGCCTTCACGGAAAACCCGATGTTGTCACGAACGCCGTGCTCGAAGGGGAGCTTGCCAGTCAGGATCGACGTGTGTGACGGCAAGGTCTGCGGGGAATGGGAGTAGGCGTTCTCGAAGAGGACGCCATCACGAACGAGGCGATCGATCGCCGGTGTGCGTGTGCCCGTATAGCCGTACGCCGGCAGCCGATCTGCGCGCAGCGTATCGATGGAAATCAGGATGATCGGACCTTCGTCTGCGCCAGGAGTTGCCCGGCCGCGCCACAGCCATCCCATCACGGCCACTGACGCCAGTGCGATCAGAAGAAGGACTGCGGCAAGTCTCTTCGTCATGGGGATCAGCGGGTGCTTCCATCGAGCAGTTTCCCGAACCGCTCAACTTCGCGTCCATAGAATGCCCGAGGGGCATTGCGGACAAACTCCGCGAGGCAAGGCCGCGCCTCGCCCGCGCGACCCGCATTCAGCAGCTCGGCGCACAGGTTGTAGAGCGCGTCGTAGTTGGTGCGGTCGAGCTCCACCGCGCGGCGCCAGTGTGTGATCGCCTCGTCCACGCGCCCCTGGTGCCGCGCCACGACACCGAGGCCCGCGCGGCCCCGGGACGAGCGCGGATCGTTCTCGATCGCGCGGATGAACGCCTCGCGCGCGGCGACGAAGTTGTTCTGCTGCAGGTGGACGGTGCCGATATTCTCGTGTGCGTAGACGTCACGCGGATTGGCCTCGAGCGCACGCTCGAACACCGCCAGCGCCTGCGGTCCGCGACCGGCCTGCGCGTACGCGATGCCGAGCGCGTTCAGCGCTTCGCTGTTGTCCGGCTGCGCCGTCGTCACACGCCGCAGCATCGGGATCGCCTCCTGGGCGTTGCCGGTCTCAGCGAGGTAGGTCCCCAGGCGAATCTCGAGGTCGATGTCCGGACCGGTTTTTTCGAGCGCGGAGCGCATCGTGGCGATCGCCTCCGCCGGCGCGCCCGCCTCCCACTGGAGGAACGCGAGACGGCGATACGCAAGCCCCATGTCTGGGCGTCGCGCGATGGCGGCGCGATAGGCATCCATGGCTTCCGGCAGGCGTCCGCGCCGATAGAGGTCGATGCCGTCCATCATCAGGCGGTCGACGTCGATGAGCCGCTTCGGGTCGTCCTCTTCCGTGTACCGCGCCTTCCGCGGCGTCGACCCCGACACGTATCCGAGCGCCTGCAGGCGCGAACGCACGTCGGCGTTCTCGGCCCGTTGCTCTCCCGGCAGGACCGCCCCGAAGCGGCGAAGGTCCGAAACGATCGCGCTGACGCTGGCGCCGGCCGACGCGACGAAGTTGCGCTCTTCGCGCGGGTCCGCGGCAAGGTCGTACACCTCTTCGATCGGCAGGTCGATGTACTTTGCGCGGCCGGCAATCACGCCGCTGAGCGGCGCCCAGCCGCGCTTCAGCATCGGCGTCATGGCCTCGAAGTACGTGTGCCGGGTGTCGCCGGCGTCCGCGGCGAGCAAGGTCCTGCCCGGCAGGTCGCCGGGCACGCTCATCTCGAGCAGGCCCGCGATCGTCGGAACGATATCGACGTGCCGGACCGGAGCGTCGATCGACCGGCCACGCGAGCCGTCCGTGCCGGGCCCGACCTGGGCCAGGATCAGCGGCACCCTCAGCGTGGACTCGTACGCGAAGGTGCCGTGCGTGGCTTCGCCATGGTCACCGAGACCCTCGCCGTGGTCCGCGGTGACGACGATGGTGGTTGGCCTGGCAGAGCGGCGGACGGCATCGAGCAGCGGGCCGAGCGCGTGATCCACGTAGGCGACCTCGCCGGCGTAGGGATCACCGCTGTATCGCGCGTCGAACGGCGGCGGCGGCGTGTAGCTCGCGTGCGGGTCGAAGACGTGAACCCAGGCGAACCACTTGCTCCGCTGCTTCTCGATCCACGCGCGTGCCTCGCCGACGACCTCTTCGGCTCGACGTTCCGTGAAGGCGAAGTCTCCCTGTGCCACCACCCGTCCGCCGACATCGCTGTAGACGTCGAAGCCCTGCCCGAGGCCGAACTGCCGATCGAGAGGAAAGGCGCCGACGAATGCGCCGGTGGCCAGCCCGCTGCGGCGCGCGATCTCGGCAAGCGTTTCCGCCTGGTCGTCCAGCCGGTAGCCGGCGTTGTCCCGGACCCCGTGCTCGAACGGGTAGCGCCCCGTGAGGATGCTCGCATGCGACGGCAAGGTCACGACCGCGTGCGCGTGGGCGAAGGTGAACCGGAGACCGCCCTGCGCCAGCCGATCGAGGTTCGGCGTGGCCGCGCGGCCGCCGTAGCTGCCCAGCGCGTCGGCCCGCAGCGTGTCGATGGTGATGAGCAGGACGTTCTGGTCGGCGGCCGGAGCAATGAGCGGCGCCTCCGGGCGCGCGCGGTCCCACCAGAGCGCAGCGACCACGAGAACGAGCGCAGCGACAGCGAAGCCGGCGACGGCGCGGCGACTTACCATGGGGCGTGGCCTTGATTAATTATGGCCCAGACGGGACACACAGTTCAGCGGCCATCTGGTTTTCTACAGGGGCTGCGATCGTCACAATCACGGCCAGACGAGATTCTCGTACAGCATCAAACCGGCG
>CAYZBZ010000019.1:0-14600 GCA_964476725.1 uncultured Vicinamibacterales bacterium | reverse complement strand
CTGCGATCGTCACAATCACGGCCAGACGAGATTCTCGTACAGCATCAAACCGGCGACGAGCAGCAGGAACATACCGAAGGCTCGCCGCAGCGTCGATTGCTCAATCAATCGAACGAGATACACCCCGGCCAGGATGCCGCCGCTGGCCACGACGATGAAGAGCGTCACGACGTCCCATGGAATGATGACGCGGCCCACGTAGCCGGCAAATCCCGCCGCCGAGTTCATGGCGATGACCGCCAGCGACGTCCCGATGGCGTGCTTCATCGGCATGCGGGCGAGGAGCACTAAAGCGGGCACGAACAGGAACCCTCCGCCGATGCCGATGAGCCCCGTGAGAGCGCCGATGCCACACGCGAGGGCCGCGACAATCAGCAGCGACCTCTGCGCGGGCTCCGCTTGCTCATTCGCCACGGCGGCTGACCGCATGACCCGGCTCGATCGCAGCATGGAGATCGCCGCGGCAGCCATCACCACTCCGAGCAGGATCAGTTGCGTCGTTCCTGACACGAACGCCGCCAGGCGCGCGCCGCTGTACGCGCCCGCCATGGCCAGCGCGCCGAACGTGAGCGCCGGCCTCCCCTCGATGTGCCCCTCGCGCCAGTGGCCGAACGCGCCGACAAGGCTGGTGATCCCGACGACGGGCAGGCTCATCGCGATGGCCTGCTTGGGCTCGAAATGCAGCACGTACACGAAGACCGGCACCGTCAGGATCGACCCGCCCCCGCCGAGCGCCCCCAGCACGACGCCGATCGTCGCCGCGCACACGAAGGCCAGGCTGTTCATCGAGCTGTACCGAGTTGGCCGCGAGCCAGAGCAAACAAGGCGGCCTACCGCATGAGCTGACCGCCGTTGACGTCGATGGTTTCCCCGACGATGTAGCTGGCGGCGTCGGAGGCGAGGAACGCGATGACTGTCGCGCATTCGGCAGGCGTGCCCACGCGACCCAGAGGAATCGTCGAGACAAAGCTCCGGATCATCTCGGGGGTGGAGAACACCTCGTGAAATGGCGTGTCGATGACGCCCGGAGCGATGGCGTTGACCCGCACGCCGTGCGGCGCGAGCTCCTTGGCCAGTGACTTCGTGTAGGCGGCCAGCGCGGCTTTCGACGCGGCGTAGGCGCCGGCGCCAGGCCCGCCGCCGGTGTGTCCGGCGATCGACACCACGTTGACGATCGCGCCGCGCCGCCGCTCTATCATCGATGCCGCCACCGCCTGGGAGGCCAGCACCGCGCTCTTCAGGTTGAGCGCCAGGATCTCGTCGAGGCGCTCTTCCGTGAGCTCACGGATCCCGAGCCTGGCGACCAGCGAGCCCGCGTTGTTGACCAGAATGTCGATCGGCCCGAGCTCGGCTGTCGCGCGATCCACGAGCGCCCGGACCTCTGCCGCGCGCCGGACGTCGGCCGCGATGGCGATCGCGGCGCCGCCGGCCGCGACGATCCGATCGCGAGTGTCCTCGGCTCCCTTCCTGTTGCGTTGATACCCAATCGCGACGTGGGCGCCGAGGTCCGCCAGGGTGACGGCCGTGGCCGCTCCGATGCCGGACGATGCCCCGGTGACGAGCGCGATCCTGCCGGTCAGATCGAGATAGCGTTGCATTCCGTGCAGTCTAACAGGATGAGGATTCTGATTCAGTTCGCGAGCATAATGACGCCGAGGCTGAACGGCCATGAATCGCCGGAAGTTCCTGACCGGAGTCGCGGCGGCTGCGCTCGCGTCCGGATGCCGCTCGCGCGCCGGGCGCGGCCCGATCGTGCTGCGGCTGTCGCACTCCATGGCCGCCGGCACGACGGCGCTGCACGTCTTCGGCGAGAAGTTCCGCGAGCTTGCGGAGGAAGCGACGGGGGGCGCGGTGAAAATCCGCGTCTTTTCCAGCGGCACCCTGGGCCAGGAGCGCGAGGTGGTGCAGCAACTCCAGGAGGGTCTGGTCGACTTCATGGCCTCGGGCACCGCCATCTGGGGCAGCGTCGCGCCGAAGCTGCAGGTCTTCGACTTCCCGTTTCTGTGGCGTGACTGGGCGCACGTGCACAGCGTCGTGGACGGCAGGCTCGGACAGGAGGCGGCCGGCTACCTCGAGGGATCCGTACGCGTGCGGCCTCTCGCCTGGGGGGATTCCTTCGGCTTCCGCCAGGTGATCACGCGCTCGCGCGACGTCACCGAGCCGGGCCAGCTGGCCGGCCTCAAGATCCGCACGATCCAGTCGCCAATCTACGTGAAGGCGATCGAGCTGATGGGGGCCAGCCCGACCCCGATGGCCTTCGGCGAGGTCTACACGTCGCTGCAGACCGGCGTGATCGACGGCTACGAGCACGACGCGAGCACGACCTTGCACCAGCGCTTCTACGAGGTCGCGCGCTACATGGCCCGCACCCGTCACATCGCGGGGGTCCTCGGCCTTTTCGCGTCGACCGCGGGTATGGCCCGGCTCCCCGCCGGTTTCCGCGCGACGCTGGAGCAGGCCGCGCTCGAAGCCGCGAGACACCAGCGCGCGATGGGCGCGCAGGAGGACACGGCGGCTACTCAGCAGCTCCGCGGGCTCGGCATGACGATCCGCGAGATCGACGGCAGCGCCTTCCGGCAACCAGCCGAGCGACTCTGGGACACGGAGTCTCGCGCGCTGGGCGTGGCCTCCTGGCTCGAGGCAATCCGCGGGTGACGGCCGGAACTCCCGCTCCCCTCGCAGACCGCGCGCTTGTCTCACCGAAGCAGCCAGGGAATGGACTCTGCGAAGGCGGGCTTGTCTCGCCGAAGCAGCCAGGTAATGGATGGTGCGAAGGCGGGCTCCAGTGGTCGATTGCAGCCCTCGTGGTCGCCCAGGCGGCCGTCGTGGGTCTGCAGGTCGTGGGCCGCCACCTCCTGCGCCAGCCAATCCCGTGGACCGAGGAGGTCGCCCGGCTGTTGCTCGTGTGGCTGATGTCGGTCGGCGGGATCTCGGCGCTGCGACACGCCCGGCATCCGCGCGTCACCGCCCTGGTGCGCCTCTTCTCGGAATCTCATCGCCAGTCAATCGACCGTGGGCTGCGGCTCGTGCTGCTGGCCTTCTTCCTCTGTCTCGTGGCGCCCGCCTGCCGGCTCACGCTGGCGAGCGCGGGCGAGCGCCTTCCCGCCAGCGGGTTGTCGGGCGCGGCGATTTCTGCGGTCCTGCCGGCGGCGCTCCTCCTCATGTCGGCCGTGCTCGTACAGCAGCTCCGCGGCGAAGGCTTTGGCGTGTGGCGGGACCGGTCAGCGCTCGCCTGGTCGCTCGGGACCGCCGGTCTCGCCCTCGCGTCGGTCCTGGTGCCGCTCGTCTCCGGCGCGGCGCCGCTCGTCGTCCTCGTGATCGGCTTCCTCGTCACCGCGGCGCTGGGCCTGCCGCTCGCCTTTACACTCGCTCTGACTTCGCTCACGTACCTGCTGGGCATCGGCGGCGTCAGCCTGATCATCCTGCCGATCAAAATCCTCGGCGGTGTCGACTCGTTCGTGCTCCTGTCCATTCCGCTCTTCATCCTGGCCGGCGCGCTGATGGAGTCCGGCGGGATCTCGGAGCGCATCGTGGACCTCGCGATGGCGATCGTGGGCCGGGTGCGGGGCGGACTCGCGATGGTCGTGGTGGTGGCGGAGATCCTCTTCTCCGGCATCTCCGGCTCGACCGCCGCCGACGTCTCTGCGATCAGTTCCTTACTCGTGCCGTCCATGCGGAAGGCCGGCTACTCTGGGCCGGAGTCGGTGAGCGTAGTGGCGGCCGCCTCCGCCATGGGCATCCTGGTGCCACCCTGCCTGACCATGGTCGTGCTGGGGTCGCTCGTGAACCTCTCGATAGTCACGCTGTTCCTGGCGGGATTCGTTCCCGCGTTCCTGCTGGCGGCGGTGCTGCTCGGGTTGATCGCGGTGCGTGCGCGCCGCCAGGGCTGGCCTCTCAGTAACCCGGTTTCGAGAGCGGACCTGGCGCGGGCCGCCCGTCGGGCGGCGGTGCCGACGGGTCTTCCAGTGATCCTTTTTGGCGGGATCTTCACGGGCCTGACCACCGTGACCGAGGCCGCGCTCATCGCCGTCGTGTACGCGCTCGTCGCCGGGATGTTCATGGGCGGCATCCGTCGAGCAGAAGTCGTGGGGCAGCTCGCGCAGAGCGGGGTCGTCACCGCGACGACGCTGTGGGTTCTGGCCGCCGCGTCGGCCTTCGCGTGGATACTGGTCCGCGAGTGGGTCCCCCAGATGCTGGGCGAGTGGATCGGCGGCGTCGGCGCCGGACCCGCCGGACTCCTCGCGATGACCATCGTGCTGTTCGTGGTGATCGGCGCGCTGCTCGAGGGGCTGCCTGCCCTGCTCATCTTCGGCCCCATTCTGTTCCCGATCAGCCGCATGGTCGGCGTCGACCCGGTTCACTACGGCATCGTCATCATCGCCGCGATGGGGATTGCGTTCTTCCTGCCGCCCGTCGGCGTCGGCCTGTCGATCGCTGCCGGCATTGCCCGCGTTGACATCGACGACGTGAGCCGCACCTATGTCCCGTATCTCGTCGCGCTGCTCATCGGTCTCGCGCTGATCGCGGCGTTCCCGTGGCTCACGCTGGTCCTGCCGCGGCTTTTTCTGAGATACAAGGGGTGAGGGCGGATGAGCCAGCCGGACTTTCGGATCGACCAAACCGTCACTCGATGACCATTCTGGCCTGCCGCAAAGCGTCCGCAGCCGCGAGATGGCCGGCCATTCCGCGGCTTTGCGGCTGGCACTCGGCTTGCCTCAGCCGAGGTAAAGCCCCGATCATGAACATCCTCAAACTCCTCGGGGGCTGCATCTTTCTCGGCCTCGCGTCGCTCACGGTGCTGCCGGCGCCGACGCATCTGATGTGGGGCGCCACGCTGGCAGCCACCGAGTGGGGGTACTGGATCGCGCTCCTGGCGTTGCTGCCGCTCATCCCCTCGCCAGGCGGGTCGCGCATCGGGAAGCTGGGCGCCCTCCTGAGCGCCGGAGCCATCGTGCTGTTCGTCATGCCGGTGGTGAAGGCGCGGGAACTGAACCGCGAGCTGCCCCCGCTCTTCCAGGCGCGCTTTGGTGAAGAGCGCCGGGTGCGCACGCACGCCGCCGAGGATCCCCGCGCCGAGCCGATGATCCTTCCGGAGCTGCTGCATGGGAGATCGCTGCCACCCGTGCGCTACGAGGAACGGGTATTTGCCACGCGTGACGGACAGGCGCTGACGCTCGACATCTACCGCCCTGCGTACGTGCACGGCCCGCTGCCCGGCGTGGTGGTGGTGCACGACGGCAACTGGCAGGACGGCGACAACCGCGAGTTCCTCTCCCTCAACAGCTACCTTGCCAGCCACGACTTCGTCGTCGCCGCCATCAACTACCGGCTGGCGCCCAGGTGGCGCTTTCCGGCGGCGCGCGACGACGTGTTTGCGGCGATGGCGCATTTGAAAGTCCACGGCAAGGAGTTCGGCCTGGATCCAGCGCGGCTTGCGATTCTGGGACGCGGAGCGGGCGGTCAGCTCGCGCTGCTTGCCGCATACACCGCCGGCGATCCGGCGATCCGCGGCGCGATCTCGTTGTACGGCCAGACGGACCTCCAGTTCGGCTACGAGCATCCCTCGCCGCAGCGCATCGTGGATTCCCGGAGCCTGCTCGAAACGTATCTGGGAGGGCCGCCGTCGAAAGCGGGCGAGGCCTATGCCGCCGCATCGCCGATTAACTTCGTCACGGCGACAACGCCTCCGACGCTCCTCATTCACGGCATGAGGGACGGCGTCGTCTCGCCCGAGGAAAGCGCGCGGCTCGAGAATCGTCTCCAGGCTGCGGGCGTCAAGCACCTCTTCGTGAGGCTGCCGTGGGCCACGCACGGCTGCGATCGCAGCTTCGGTGGACCGTGCGGCCAGGTCGCCACGTATGCGGTGGAGCGATTCCTCGACGCCGTCATGATCGCGCCGCTCGCTCCGGCATCCCCAAAGCGCAAGCCGGCCGTCCAGCGCGCATCCAATTCCGCACGTCGGTAAGGGACCGGCCCCCGCCGATCCCTTTTTCGCCGGATCTCCGCCTTCAGCGCTTGTGCCCCCGCAGAAATCGACCTCAAAGGGGCAACCATCAGGCCCCTCGGACCGTCCAAGCAGGACGATGATCACTTCACTGGCTGACCTTCGACTGGCGGTGCGCGGGCTTCGCCGGAGCCCTCTCTTCTCGACCGTGGCGATCCTGTCTCTGGCATTGGGCATCGGCGCCAACACCGCGATCTTCACGCTGATCGATCAGATCCTCCTCCGCAAGCTGCCGGTCGCGGCCCCCGATCGGCTGGTCATGCTTTACCAGCAGGGCTCCCACAATGGCAGCAACATGGGATCGCGGATGCACTCCTATCCCATTTACCAGGACCTTCAGAAGCGTGCCGAGCCGCTGGCCGAAGTGCTGTGCCGACGCCTGGTGCCTGCTTCGCTGAGCATCGACAACCGGACCGAGCGCGTGGAGGCCGAGATGGTCTCCGGGAACTTCTTCTCGATGCTGGGCGTGAAGCCGGCCCTCGGACGGGTGTTCAACTCCCAGGAGGACGACCAGACGCACCAGGGGCACCCGGTCGTGGTGCTCAGCTACGACTACTGGGCGAGCCGCTTCCTCCGCGATCCCGGCGTCCTTGGGAAGAAGATCCTGGTCAACGACTACCCGATGACGATCGTCGGCGTGTCGGCCAGCGGGTTTGCCGGAATCGATCCCGCGCAGTCGCCGCAGATCCGTGTGCCTGTGCTCATGAAGCCGGTGATGGTGCCGGACTGGGACTGGCTCCACATGGACGATCGCCGCGCCCGATGGGTGCAGGTGTTCGGCCGGCTGAAACCCGGCTACACCGTCGAATCAGCGAAAGCGCCGCTGCAGGGACTGTTCACGCAGATCCGGGCCTACGAGATGACGCTGCCTGCGGCAAAGGCGTGGTCTCCGTACTCACGAGAACAGTTCATGAAAGGACGGATGCTCGTCGTCAGCGCCGCCATGGGCTATTCAGGGCTTCGCAACGACTTCTCCACCGCGCTGGTCGTGTTGATGTGCATGGTGGGCCTGGTGCTGCTGATTGCGTGCGCCAACGTCGCGAACCTGCTGATCGCCAGGGGATTCATGCGGCAGCGAGAGCTTGCGGTACGCCTCTCGCTGGGGGCGTCGCGCGGGCGACTGGTGCGGCAGCTGCTGGTCGAGAGCCTGGTGCTCTCGTTTGCGGGCGGCCTGGCGGGCCTCGGACTCGCGGTCGTGCTGACGCGAGTTCTGCTCGCGATGGTCCCGTCCGACGGACAGCCCCTGCTCATCAGCGCTCACCCGGACCTGCGGATCCTCGGGTTCACCCTCGGGCTGACGTTCGCGACCGGCATCATCTTCGGGCTGCTGCCCGCCCTGCGCGCCAGCCGGCCCGATCCGTGGACGACTTTGAAAGACACCGCAGGGTCCATCGCGGGCACCGGCGGGGCGCTGTTTCTGCGAAAGGGACTGGTCATCGCCCAGGTGGCCCTCAGCTTCCTTCTGTTGTTTGGCGCCGGCCTGTTCGTGCGAAGCCTGCAGAACCTCGAGACGACGGACACGGGGGTGGCCCTCGACAATCTCGTGACTTTCCAGCTCTCGCCGGCGCTCAGCGGGTACGACGAGCCACGCGCCGTCCAGTTCTATCGGGATCTGCTGGACCGCCTGCGGTCGGCTCCGGGCGTGAAGTCGGCCGCCATGGCGGCCGTGCCGATCCTCAGTGGGAGCGAGTGGGACAGCTCGACGTCGGTCGAAGGTCACGCGCCGGCGGACGGCGAAGACATGCAGGCGTTCATGAACGCGCTCTCCCCCGGATACTTCGAGACGATGCGGATTCCGTTTCTGGAGGGTCGCGACTTCAAGCTGATGGACGTCAAGGAGCAAGCCTCGGTCGCGATCGTGAACCGGCGCTTCGCCGAGCACTTTTTCCCTGGAAAGAGCGCGGTCGGCAAGCGCCTCGGCCGCGGCACTGGTCCGAACACGAAGCTGACCATCGAGATCATCGGCGTCGCCGCCGATTCGCTCTACGAAGGCCCGCGCGAAGGCGTCCGGCGCCAGGTGTTCGTGCCGAACTGGGGCCGGAACAGCGCGGCGTTTTACGTGCGAACACTCGCGAGCTCCTCGGGAGCCTACAACCTCATACGCAACGAAGTGAAGCAGCTCGATGCCTCGATGCCGGTCTACGAGATGAAGACGCTCGAGGCGCAGCTCGACCAGACGCTGCTCACAGACCGGTTGATCGCGCTGTTGTCCGCGGGATTCGGCCTGCTGGCGACGCTGCTGGCGTCGATCGGCCTCTACGGCGTGATGGCGTTCGTCGTCGAGCGGCGCAGGAAGGAGCTGGGGATCCGTCTGGCGCTCGGCGCACTGCCAGGCCTCGTCATCTGGATGGTGATGCGAGAGGTGCTGTTGCTGCTGTCGATCGGCCTGGCGGTCGGTATTCCGGCTGCGATGGCGCTGGGGCGCTTCGTCTCCACGCAGCTCTATGGGATCGAGCCCCACGATCCCTGGATTGCCGGCTGGACGCTGGCGCTGCTGACGGCCGTGTCTGCGGTCGCCGGCCTGATTCCCGCGCGTCGCGCGAGCCGGATCGATCCGATCCTGGCGTTGCGGTGCGAATAGAGAGATCTCCAGAGCAGCGCCAGCTCACGCATGTCGATCCTCCGGTTACTGCGTTCCCGGAATGGCCCGCCGGGCACGAACGGAGATGCCGGGCCTCAGAACGCGCACGTCCAGCTCGCGAAGATCGGCCTTGCGCTGCACGGGGGGATCGGCCACGCCAATGAGATAGTAGCTTCCGGCCTCTCGCATGATCCGATCGGCCGCGGCGTTGAGGTCGTTGCCGACGAACGCATGACCGCCCGTGTCGCGTGCGAAACCGCTGGACCCGCCGGTCATCGGCTGCATGATCGCCACGCCGCCCGGATCGATCACGTACAGGTTCACGTTGGCAAACGCCATCGCCCGCATCGCATCGATCCACTCCTTGCGGAGATCGTACCCCGTTGTCGGCGGCGGGATTGGCGTGTCGAAGAGCCACGCGGCGCCGATTGCGACGATCGTCTTCTTGATGAATGGGCGGACGCTACCCTGTTCGGAGTTCGTCTCGAACTGACGCGAGATCGACCCGATCGTCTTGAGCACATGCTGGCTGAGCACATCGAGCCGTATGAGGCCGGTAACATGCGCGTTGTAGGCGTCGATGCTCCTCAGCAGCCGGTTCCGATCGGTCGTGCTCTCCATGGACGTCCCGTTGAGGGTCACAATCGCCATCTGGTCCCCTGGCGACATCCTGTTCACGAACCGGCGTGCGGCATCCCTGGCGCGCGGGACCATGGCGGGCGGCAGCGTGTCGTCGAGGAGCAGCACGATCACCCGCCCGCTGCGCTCGTCGGTGGCTGGCGTCACGGCAGCGAACGTCTCAACAGGGACGCGGTAGCCGGCGATCCAGACCTCGAGGTCTTCGCGCCTGAGGTCCGAAACGGGCATGCCGTGCCGGTCGAACGCGACGACATCGATCAACAGGGGCAGTGAGGGACGCCGTTCGACAGGGGTCTGAAGGCGCGCAGCAGACTCCAGGGACCCCGCCGTCGCGATCAGTGCCAACGAGATCAGCATGCGTCTCATGAATCCTGCCCTTTCGTGCGTGCCAAAGGTGCCCTTGGCACCCTTGGCACCCATGGCACTCCCCATTCAGCTTACACTCAGCCGTTCGGCATTGAGATCGGCATTAGGGAAGTTGGAGGAGACCGCATGGATCGCAGGACCTTCGTTCGTTGGCTCGCGGCAGCTCCACTCGCTGGCGCCATCTGGGACGACCAGGGGACACCGAAGCTCCGGATCGTCACGAAGTATGCCCCCGCAGCCGTTCCAGGGATGCCAGGCCCGTATCCCGGCACGGTCGTGTCCGTTCGTTCTGAGAAGTCCGTTGACACCGCCACCAACGCCGCGGATGCCGCCGTCGTCCGCGAGATGATGGCCCGCGGGATGTGCGCGCTGACCGGCGAAGCGGCGGTGCCCGCCGCCTGGCGCCGCTTCTTCGGGCCCTCCGACGTCGTCGGCATCAAGGTCAACTGCGGCGGCTACCCGTGGTGTGTCTCGGCGTATGAGATCGTGGCCGAGACGGTCCGCCAGCTCGGCGCCGTCGGGATTCCGCCGACGCAGGTGTGCGTCTACGAGCGATTTCAGAATCAGCTGACCGAGGTCAACTACGCGCCGCATCTGCCCGAGGGGGTCCAGATTGTCGCAGCCGAACGGGAGAACCGGCGTGCCGACATGAGCGGCTACGATCCGGCGACCTATGTCGAAGCGGACCTCTTCGGCGAGGAGGACACGCGATCGAACCTGATGCGCCTCGTCTCCGAGCGCCTGACGAAAATCATCAACATCCCGAACATGAAGGACCATGGGGCGACGGGGGCGACCGGCTGCCTGAAGAACATCGCATACGGCAGCTTCTCTAACGTGGCGCGCACGCACTCGCGCGGGAAGTCTCACACGTATTCGTTCGTGGGCACACTGGCGTCCGTGGAGCCGCTGCGGTCCCGGACGGTCCTGCAGATCATGGACGGTCTGCGCGGCGTGTGGCACGGCGGTCCGTTCGCGCGGTCGCGGCGCTATGTCTTCTTTCCCAGGCAGATCATGTTCGGTACGGACCCGGTGGCGATCGATCGTCTCCTGCTCGACATCATCGACGAGAAGCGCAAGTCGGAAGGCGTCATCTCGATCTGGGACCGCTCCGAGAAATACCTGAGGATCGACAACACGCGCGCGCGCGATCGTGACCCGAACGTCAACATCATCATCCGCGAGCCCGGTCACGTGAAGTACGCGTCGACGCTGGGGCTGGGGGTGGAAGATCGCGCGACAATACGCGTGCGGGAGATCGAGCTGTGATTGTGTTGCTGGCCCTGCTCTCCCTGCCGACGCTCTACTGGCCGCACGGAGTCGAACGGGCGCAGGACCTGAAAACGGCGGGCATCGAACGAGTGTCGGTGCCGCCCGACCAGGCAGACACCTGGCGGAAGGCCGGCTTCACGGTGATGCCGCTCAGCGCCGCCGATCTGGCCTCGCGCGAGGCGCTGCCCCCGCCCGGAATCGTGGCGCGCGCCAACGTCGCCTCCCCGACGCGCAGCCCCTGGGCCTCGGTGAACGGCTGGCGCGTGTTGCGCAATCCCGGCGGCAAGTACATCTACGACCTGCCCGCCGGATCCGCGGCGCTTGCGGCGGCCGAGGCGTTCGCGTACGGCGCGGACGCGGTGCTGAAGATCGATCCCGCGGACCTTCCGGATCTCGGCAAGATGCTCGCCTTCCTGAAGGAGCTGCCGGACGTGGATCTGCCCGGTATCGCGGACCTGGCAGTCGTGGACGACGGGTCGGCGGAGACCGGCGAAGTCATGAATGTGCTGGTGCGGAGGAACCTGCTGTTCCGCGTGGTCCGCACACCCGCGCCGCAGTTCCGGATCAACATCCAGCTCGGCGCCAAAGAGTACCCGCGCAGCGACGCCGCGGATCCGATGGCGTTCGCGCTCAAGATCCGCCGTCGGCTCACCGACGAACAGCGGTCGTTGCGGATTTACGGCAGCGAAACGGTGATTGGGCGGCTGACCGGCGACCGGGGGCGCGCGCGCCTGCATCTTCTCAACTACGCCCGGCGGGAAGTCGAGGGTCTGCGCATCCGCGTCCGTGGAACGTTCCGTCGAGGCGAGGCCCGCCTGCCGGAGCGAGGCCGGGTCCCGCTCGAAGGCCTTGCCGTCGCCGACGGCTTCACGGAGTTTTCGCTTCCGGCCATCGGCAGTTACGTCGTGATCGATCTCGGTCAGCGGTAGGCGGTCCTGCGCCGGGTTCCACAAAGTTCCACAGGGTGATTAGCCCTTGCCTGTCATCGGAACGAATCGCACAGGTAGCGTACTGAGCGTCTCCAGGCCCGTGGCCGTGCGGCGCACAATACGCAGTTCCTGGATCACGGTGCCTACGGGAATCGCCATCAAGCCGCCGATCTCGAGCTGCTGCACCAGCGCCGGTGGCACGTCATCGGGCGCGGCCGTCACCATGATGCGGTCGAACGGCGCCTGTTCCGGCCAGCCGAGGTAGCCGTTGCCAGTGCGCACCTGAACGTTGCGATAGCCGAGACGTGTCAGCGTGTCGCGCGACCGGTCGGCCAGCGGCGCGATGATCTCGATTGTATAAACCTCTTTCGCGAGCTCGGCCAGCACGGCGGCCTGATAGCCGGATCCTGTCCCGATCTCGAGCACGCGATGACCAGGCTCGAGCTCGAGCGCCTGCGTCATGAACGCGACGATGTATGGTTGGGAGATCGTCTGGCCGTAGCCGATCGGCAGTGGAAAGTCGCCATGAGCCTGGGCGCGCTGCGCGTCCGGAACGAACAGGTGACGCGGCACCTTCAGCATCGCGTCGAGCACTCGCGCGCTGTTGATGCCGCGCGCCCTGAGCTGCTCGTCGACCATGCGCGTCCGCCCGGCGTGCCAGTCAGGCGGGTCGCGCTGCGGCTCGACGTCGCCGGCGGCGCACGCCGCCGCGGCGATGATCAGCACGGCGCCGAACGAGAGGTTGCGCCCCATGGAGACAGAGTACCGCAGTTGGAGTCCCAAGCGAAAACGGCGCGCCGTCCCTAGCAGCCCGTGGTGAAAGTCTCGCGTCGCACCGAGACCGGCGATGCGCCGCGCCGGCAAGGCGCGACGACCGAAAATACCGGGTGTATTTGAGGGAGGAGCAACGCCGCCGGCGCGGGTGCAGCGCGGGTCGAATGCAGCGAGACTTTCACCACGGGCTGCTAGTCGTCGCGCATCACGTGAACCATCTTCCATGTGGCGCGTGAGTCGGGGGCGAAGAAGTAGGCCTCGGTTGCCGCGAGCCGTTTCATCTGCGCTCGGGTCTTCTCCACCCCCTGAACGAAGAAGACGTTGTCGAGCGCGTCGCCGGCCGTGCCGGTACTGGTGAGCACCGCGACGCTCAACAGGCCCTGCACCGGTCTTCCGGTCCGAGGGTCCATGATGTGGGAGTACCGGACGCCCCCGGCCTCGAAGGACTTTTCGGAGCTACCCGACACGGAGAGCGCTCGATCCTTCAAGCGGACGGTGAGCGCGATGCGCCGAGGGTCGATCGGATCCTGGATGCTGACGTCCCACCCGGCGCGGCCCGGAGGCGCGCCGGCCCCGAAGATCGTGCTGCCACCCGCGCTGACGAGAGCGGCCCTTACGCCCTGTTGCCTCAGGACGCCAACCGCGCGATCGACCGCGTAGCCTTTCGCGATGCCGCCCAGATCGAGCTCGATTCCCGGCCGGTCGAAGGCGATCGTCCGGTCGTGCCGGTTCAGCACGACGTGCTGGAAGCCGATTCGGCGCCGCAGATCTGCGAGCTCGTCGTCCGCCGGGACGCGGCCCTCCCCCTGAAAAAAGCCCCACCCTTTCATGAGCGGACCGACGGTGATGTCGAACGCGCCGTCGGAATCGCGGCTGTATCGCAGCGCCTCGGCAATGAAGTCGAACAGCTCCGGTTCCACCGCCACCGCACGGACTGACGCCTCTCGATTGAGGCGCGACAGGGGGCTGTCCGGCTTGTAGTGGCTCATCAGCCGATCGATGCGATCGACCTCGTCGAAGGCGGCCTCGACGAGACGCGGCAACGCCTGCGCGTCGTCGCCGTACGCGACGATGGCGTAGGTGCAGGCCATCGACACCCGGCTTGCCTCGTGGCGGTGAAGGGTGGTCTCCGCGGCGAGGCAGGGCGAAAGACAAAGAAGAACGAGCGCGATGACCGAGCGTGCACGCACGCGATCATCCTGCCGCATGCGGCGACGCTGCGCCAGTCCTCATTACCCGATCGCGGCGGCGCCGGCCAAGAGATAGTGGCCCGTTCGTGTCGTCGGTGTTGTCAGTGTCTTTGTGTTGTCCGTGTTTTCCGTGTCCTTCCGTGGCTAGAAACCGCGCCCTCCTCCAGGTCCGCCGCGTCCAGCGCCCGGCGCGCCACGCTGCGGACCCATCAGCGGATTCTGAGCGCCGCCGGTGGCGCTCGACGGTTGCGCGGTCGTCGGCATGATGACGTTGGTGACGACCTCCGCCCCCGGCGGCAACTGGCCGCCGTCAAGGACCTCGGTGTTCGTGCCGTCCGAGATGCCGAGGCGCAGCGACACCGGCTTCAACTGCTTGTTGACGTGGAGCCAGGCGCGTCCGCGCGTCTCGACGGTCGGAAGCGGTCCGAACAGCGAGTCGATCGTCGTCGCGCCGCTCGTGATCGGCGGCACGCCGGCCACCCGTCCCCGTTGTGCGGTGATGCTGGTTGCACCCTGGGCGACACTCCGACGGCCGTCTCCACCGCCCGGCGTGGCGCCCGGCGCACTCATTCCCCGCTGTTCTGCGACGCCGTTACGCGCGGCAGCGTTGCCACCGCCGCCGCGCTGCGTTTCCGCCGGAACCTGCTGACCGAGCGCGGCGAACACTTCATTCGTCGGACGGAACCGCGTCGCGGTCGACGGGATCCGGAGCACGTTGGTGCGCCGCGAGACCTCGATGCTCACGTTCGCCGTCATCCCCGGCTTCAGCTTCAGCTGCTCGTTCGGCACGTTGATGACCGTCTGATACGTCACCACGTTCTGCACCGTCGTCGGCTGCAGGCGGA
>CAYZBZ010000018.1:2146-30503 GCA_964476725.1 uncultured Vicinamibacterales bacterium | reverse complement strand
AATGTGGTTTCTGTAACTTACAGAATCTAAAGGATGGCCGTGGGTTCGAATCCCACTCTCTCCGCCAACTCCATCCTGCGCGACTTAGGAACTCGTTGTTTTTCAATACGTTACGGCCATTACTAATCGCGATTTTGGCCCAAGTGACATTTTCGAGTGATATTTTTGTTTTTCTGAGGTCATTCCCTCGCAGGGTCCTCGATCGGTGACTTGGGGTGATGTGCCTCGCTGACGCCGTTCGTGCGGGACACGCCGACCGCGCCTATCTCGTCCTCGGCGGCGACGGTTGGAGCCTTCGCGATTACTACACGTCCGGTGCCCTCAAAGAGCACGTGATCCACGCGGACAAAGTGAACGTGATCAGATCTCAGTCGTTGCGGGCGCGGCCATCGGGCGCCGGCACCGGATCGGCGCCGGTCAGCCGCAGCCCCCAGTCGGCGTCGGCCGGAAAATCCGGCAGCGCGATGATCCCGATCATGTTCGATCGGAGCATACCCGTTCCCACGTTCTGCCAGGTGCCTTTGCGCGGGTCGTACCATTCGGCGCGGTATGTCGTGTTGAGCCTGGCGCCGCGAATCTGGCTGCGCGGGCAGCCCTTTTCGAAGTACGCGAGGAAGATGTTCTTGTCCGGCGTGCGGGCGCAGTAGGCCAGCCCTCGTACGAACGAACGTCGGCGGTCTTGTTCGGCGACACGAGATCCGCGATGGGAACGAGCTCCTGGTAGCGCTTGCCGATCGACATCGCAAACGTGCGCAGATGCTGCATCTCGGCGGCCGAGCTCCACTGGAATGCATCCCACATCTTGATTGGGGCGGCCGGCTCGATGTCCGCGCCCCAGATGCCCTCGGCGCCATACACGTGTCCGGCAAAACCTCCCGACAGGAAGTTCCCGTACATCGACGAGCGCACGAACTGATCGTCCTTCTCCGTACCGCCCGGGGCGCCAAACCTATAACCACCGTTCAGCCCGCGGGCGTCGACGTAGCCGGCGTAGTACGGCTCGCCGTTCAACGCGGGCTGCGGATGCGGCATGTTGAAGATCTCGGTGAGATACCAGTAGTTGTTGTGCTCGCGCATATTCCCGGTGGTCTGCAGCGTCACCCAGGAATCCTCACCCCAGTTCTCGAGCGTTGACGGATTGGAGTTGGCCGACAACAGCGTGCCGAAAGGAGGCATTCCGAATCTGTTCTTGACCACCTGGATAGCGGCCTTGTAATCGTCCGGCCCGACGGACTCGCTGATGATGTCCAGGTGAATCGGGCTCAACACCGTGTTGTTCGCCTGATAGCGCGACCAGACGTACTGAATGAACCGCGCGTACGAATCGGGCCATCCGTAATATTTCTTCCAGACCAGGCTGGCATCCCGCCGCGAGACCTCGATGAACGGCACGAACCCCTGGTCGTTCAGGTAATCGATCTTCCGATCGGCGTAGCGGAAGTATTCCGGATTGATGCGGTTCACGTCGGGGAACATGTTCTCGTACCCGGGTACCTTGCCGGGGAACATGAACGGCCGGCCGCCTTCGTTGTCCATGTTCTTGGCGCTGCCGGTTCTGGCCGAATCCCCCGTCCCGAACTCCAGCCAGGCCGAGCGCACCGTCGTCTTCTCCGCATCGTTCATCACCACGTGCCACGGCTGCCCATCCGTCATCCAGTTGGGAAACGCGGCGATGATGCTGACCCAGTTGAAGCCCTGCGCCTTGCGGTAACGGACGTAGTCCTTGAAGCCGGCGGTCGGACCGATGGGGCGCTGCTGGTCGTCGTCGTACCAGCGAAACCGGTTGGTCCCGGCGGCGTACCACGTGTCGCCGATCGCGAAAAACGGTGTGCCGTCGGCGTGCTCGAGCGCGTGATGGTTGGCCGTCGGACGCAGGAACCCTCTGCGCAGCGGGTTCCGCTGTTTCTCCTCCTCCGTCCACGCGGTGGCGACGAACGAGCCGCTCCTGCCGGCAAGGCCCGGATCGACCGGCTGGGAGCCGCTTCGCCAGGTCCAGGTCCCGGGCTCCGTCGCCAGCACGCGCACTCGAAAAGTCTGCCCGCCATCCCAGAAGCCGTACACCCGCTTTTTGAAGTTCGGCCCGGTCAGGTCCACCCACACGGTCACATCCGTGTACGCGTTCGCGAAAGCTCGAGCGGACGTGAAGGTCAGCTCCTGTTTTTCCCACACATGGATCGGGGCCGCGCCCTGCGCCGTGACAAGAGCTGCCAACAGAGCAGCTCCCAGACAAGCCATTCCGCGCATCGTTCGCATGGACATCTCTCCAGAGTGACGGTAACCGATCCGGAATCCCAGAGCGGTGGCATTACCTTGTTCCATCACAACCCACCTTTTATCCCACACTTATTCTCGGGCCTCAGCGAGTTCGCGGGACTCGCGCTGTGCGCCCCTCCGCGTCCCGGACCAGGGGAATTCTCCCGGGAAGCTGAAATACTGCCGCCTTTGACAAAAGTCTTCCTCTGGGTGACTTCTAACCGCCGATCCGGGCGGACTTTGATCCAGGTCCAGAATCCAGGTCCAGAATCCCAGTCCTTTCCGCACGTTCTAACGTCAACCATTTCGGCCCAGGACTTGCCAGGGACCTGGAAGGGAGCGGTTCTCGACAAAAAGTGTCCGGTGATGGATAGCATTTCTGTTCGTTCGATCCCGGCCAAACCATCGCGGCCGACCGGCAGCATTCTGGTCATCGAGCCGGACGCCGAGCGAGCGGGGATTCTTCGGGACATTCTTCGTCCGCACACCAACGTCGATCTTCGAATTGTCGCGCGTACGGAGGATGCGATTCGGTCCATCACCGACCAGATTCCCGATCTGGTGATGACGTCGACGTTTCTCCCACCTGCGGAGGAAGCGGTTCTCTTGGCGCACTTGAGACACATGCCTGGAGCGTCGCACGTGCAGGTCCTCAACGTGCCCTATTTCATCGATGCCGACACGTCCAGGTCGGAATCGCCGCGCTCGAACGTACTCGGCTTCCTGCGCCGCCGGGCCGCGATGAACCGCCCGCGGTGCGATGTGAGCACGCTCCGCGAGCACATCCAGGACTATCTCGACCAGGCCGTTGCCAACCGGCTGGCCTCGATCATCCAGCCGCTGAATCTTGCAGGCGTACCCACGCAGAAGATGTCCGGGAACGGTCTCGTTTCGGGGCCAGGCGCGACCGCCGCGATGACTGCCCGCGGCGCCGACTTGCGCGCGCAAGCCGATCATCATACCGATCGGCGTCGAACTTCTCGAAGGAGAGGCGGCGAACTGACAGGTTTCTGGACGATCAAGCTGCCCTGGGGCGCCGACGTCAAGGTGGTCGACATCTCGAACCGAGGTGTGCTCTTCGAGAGCGCGTCCAAGATCTCGGCCGGAACCACCGTCGATTTGCAGCTGCTCGGGGAAGAGACGAACATCGTCGTACCGGCGCGCATGGTCCGCGCGGAGGTTGCCAGCATCAATGGCTTGGGCGTCAAGTATCGTATGGCCGCGGCGTTTTCGCGCGAACTGCGTCTCATCGATTTCGATCCAGCCACCGGCCTGGCGTCACGCCGGGTGCTCGTCGATCTGCTGACGCGCGTGCTCGGCGAAGTCGATCGGCCGGCCGGGTCCTCCGCCTTGGGCGTGCGATTCGAGTCCGAGTTGCGCAGGCTGTTGCCGGTACGAGACATCCAGATTCGCGAGACCCCTGTGATTGCGGAAAAGGGCGCGGAGTCGATCTACTTTACTGTGTCGCAGCGGCTGGGTTCCCGACGGATCCTGCAAGCCGTCTTCGAGCCGGGCTACGCGCCGTCAGAGATGGAGTTCCGGCTGCTCAAGGCGGCGGCAAGCCTTGCGGCCGTCGTGCTCGAGCTCGCGCTGTTGTCCGACGAGCCGACCGTCGGCAAGCCTTGGCTCACGTCGTAGCCGTTGGCAGGGCAGGTCGGTGCGGGCGGAGTTATTCGTTTCGGCTGGTCGCCGCGTTGTATCGGTTCGTCGCCATCGGGTGGACACCGCGGGTCTTGTAGCGCTCGTCATGACGCGCGCGCTCGACCGCGCCGATCGTCACGCCGTCTCCAGGATTGGTGCCGTCCACGACGATGCCCAGGCGCGATGTTTCGATGACCGGACGGCCGTTGAGCGTCACGCGATACGCGAGGCGGTTCTCGGAACGCAGGCTGACGGCGAACCTGATATGCGTGTCGGGACTGGAGACGGTGATCGGAAGATCGGGTGACGCGTCCGGCTGGGCGAGGTCCGGCTGAAGCCGGACGCTACCGCCTTCATCGATCCACGACGCCTCAGACGGCTTCGGCGCGCCCGGCCGTTGCTCGCCGGCGATCGGCCGCGAGCGAAGGCTGGCTGGCAAGAGCGCAACCGCGAGCAACGTCGCGAATAGCGCCGGCCTCAGGGCCGGCAGTCCGCTTAGTCTCAACGCCCCTCCTCAAAAACCCGCGCGGTGCGGGTTCATGCCGGGCCGCCGCTGGAGCGGCGGACGACCAGATGCGGGGGAATAACGACACGGCTGAACTTGTCGCCGGCCTCTGACTCGATGCGGCCGAGGATCAGCTCCGCCGCGCGCCTGCCCAGTTCCTCGCGATGTCTGCCAGGCTGACCCCAGCTCCATCAGTGTCACCGCGCGTGGGGCGCTTTCGACCGTAGACCCTGTTCGAGGCGTACAGATCGGCCGAAAAGAAGAGCGATGGCCTGGCTCGCGTGCGGCGTGATCTACTCGATCGCCTATCTGGCGATCGGCTGGCTGCTGCGCGGGCAGGGCCAGGCGCTGATCTGGTTCAGAGTCTTTGCCCTCCTGATCCCCCCTCTCACGGGCGTCGTGGTTATCGTCCGCCGCCGCCACGTCTGGACCGGCTGTCACTGGCTGTTTTGGGCGACGATCGCCCTCGGCCTGACGATGTCAGCGATTGGGCTGGTCGGGTGGACGGTCGACGAGCTCCTGCTGGGGCGCGAGTCGTCCTGGCTCGGGTGGTACACCGTGTTTGCGCTGTTTGGTGCGGCCGCGCCTCTGTTCGGCCTTCTGGCGCAGCCCCATCGCGGAAGCCGCGAAGCGGTGACGGCGACGACGGCCGTCGACATTGCCGGCATCGCGGCCGTGACCGGGTTTCTCTATTCGCGTTTCGTGATCGGACCCGATCTGATTCCAATCGGCGCGCAGCGGGCACCACTCTCGCTGCTCCTGTTGTCGGAATTTCAACAGCTTGTGGTGGTCGTCGGGATGGTGGGTGCGGCTTTCGTCGCTCGAAACATGAGTTGGGGACGCACGTATCGGCGCCTCGCCAGCGGGTTGTTCGTGAACGGCATCATTCTGAGCATCGCGAACCTCGCAATCTGGCAGGGGCTGTATCGGTCAGGATTCGTATACGACATCATCTGGATCATGCCGTACGCGTTCTACCCGTGGGCGGCGTCCCAGGCGCCACCCTCCGCGGAGGTTGATACCGAAACCGAGCGTCACGCGCTGACGCCGTCGCGGCCGTGGATCGTATTCAGCGCGCTTGGGTTGATCCCACTGTTCGACTACGGCCTGCGGCAGGCGCTTCCGCTGGGCCCGCTCGAACCGTATAGGGGCTTATCGACGGCCATCACGATTCTCTCCGTGCTGCCGCTCCTGATGGCGAGGCTCGCCGTGGAGCACGGCGAAGCGCAGCATTCCGACAGGAAGCGACGGCTCCTGGCTGCGGCGACGGAGCAGGCGGACGAGCTCATCTCGATCTTCAGGCCTGACGGCGGCATGGAACACGCCAACGATGCATTCTGTCGGGCGATGGGGTTCAAGCCCACAGAGGTCGTGCAGATGGCCGCTGCGGACTTTCTGGCCGAGCAGTCGCGATCCCAGGTTGACACGATTATCGACGCCGTACGCGCCGATGCCATCTGGCGCGGCACGCTCGTTCGTCGTCGAAGAGATGGATCGACATTCCTCTCGTCATGCACCGTCACGTCGCTGGCCGACGACACCGGCCGCATCACACAGCTGGTCGGCGTCGAGCGTGACATCACTCGGGAGACCGAGCTGCGCGATCAATTGATCCATTCGGAGCGGCTTGCCGCGGCCGGCCAGCTGGTGTCGGGCGTGGCTCACGAGTTGAACAACCCGCTGCAATCCGTCGTCGGCTTCGCCGAGCTGCTCCTGGAGGGCGAACACCGGCTCGACGTCCGAAGCGACCTCGAGCAGATCCACTCGGAGGCCAATCGCGCGGCCAAGATCGTGCGCAACCTGCTCGCATTCGTGCGCCGCTCACCTTCGGAGCGAGTGCCAGCCAGCCTCAACGACCTCGTGCAAAGCGCTGTTGCGCTTCGAGCATACGAGTTCGGTGTGTCCAACATCGAGCTCGATGTGCGGTATGCGGAAGAGGTCCCTCCTGTGCTCGTCAATCGCGAGGAAATCCAGCAGGTGCTGCTGAATCTGCTGTTGAACGCAGAGCATGCGATGAAGACGAGTCAGGGGTGCGGGCAACTGGGGATCCGGACGATGGTCGATGAAGCGGGCGTGAGCGTCGAAGTGCATGACAACGGCCCGGGAGTGCCCCCTGCGATGGCCCGTCGGATTTTCGAGCCGTTCTTTTCGACCAAAGACGTGGGCCAGGGAACGGGACTCGGATTGTCCATTGCGCTCGGCATTGTCGACGCGCACGGAGGCACGTTGGTGCTGGCCGATACGGCCAAGGGTGCGTGCTTCCGCTTGACGCTGCCCACGGCCAAGGTGAAGCCGCCCGCCGAAGCTCGGGCCGCATCGGCGGCCCCGGCCGGGGCAGCGATCACCGGCCAGCGCGCGCTGGTTGCCGACGACGAGGGTCCGGTGCGGATGCTGCTGCAGCGCCTGCTGACGCGACGGGGATTCGCCGTGGACCTGGCCGCTGACGGGCGCATGGCGGCGCAGCTGCTCGAACGCAATCAATACGATGTCGTTCTCTGCGACGTTCAGATGCCTAACCTCGGCGGACTTGCGCTCTATGAGAGTCTCCGCAGGCAGCAGCCGGAGGTTTTGGAGAGGTTCGTGTTCATCAGCGGCGACATCCTCAACTCGCAACTTCACACGCTCAGCGATTCGAATACCCCGTTGCTGTCGAAGCCATTCAGCGCGGCGAAGCTCGACGCCGTACTCGAGCAGGTCATAGGTCGGCGCTTCGGCCGGCGGCAAGTGGGACCTGTTCAGACGACCTAGAATCAGCAGAACTCCCGGCCTGGAATGGGGCCCTTCGATCAACCGGCCGCAGGAGTTACTCGGCTCTCAGGGCCACCATGGGATCCACGCTGGCGGCGCGCCGTGCGGGAATCGCACTCGCAACGAGCGCCGCTGCTGACAGCGACACTACCGCCGCGGCGAACGCGCGCGGGTCGGTCGGCTCCAGCCGGAACAGGAATGCCTTTGATGCCGCACTCAAGTACCAGGCGGCGACTCCGCCGATGACGAGTCCCGAGGCCACCAGCGCGCAGGCGTTGAGCAACACCATCCCGATCACATTCGAACGCGTCGCACCGAGCGCCATGCGCACGCCGATCTCACGCGTGCGCTGCGAGACGAGGTACGCCAATACGCCGTAAACGCCGACGGCGGCGATCACCAGGCCGAGTAGTCCGAAGAGGCCCAGTAGCAACATGGTGAGCTTGCGCTGCGCGACTCGTCCCGCGATCAGCTCTTCCATCGTTCTGACGTTGCGAAGAGGAACGTCTGGCAGCACCGCGAACACGGCGGCCTTCACCGCCGGCAGCACGTCGTAGGGATTGCCGCTCGTCCGGATAACCAGCTCCCCGCCGGAAACGCGAGCTTGTGCCATCGGCAGGTAGGCCTCCGCGAGCGGCTCGGTCTCGAGGCTGAACTGATGGACGTCGCCGACGACGCCGACGACGGTGCGGTCCTCGCCGATGGTGACGCTGCGGCCGATCGGGTTTTCGCCAGGGAAATGCTTTTTCGCTGCTGAGTCATTGATGATCACGACGGCCGGCGCGCCCGTGCGATCGGTTGCGTTGAACAGGCGGCCGTTCCGGAGCGGAATCTTCAGAGCGTTGTGGTAGTCCGGCGTCACTCGCCGGACGACGATGCCCTCGGCGGTGTTCAAGTCGATGCCCCTGCCCGGAACCGTGATCGTCGTGGTGCTGAAGCCGCCGCCAAGCGGCACCCCGTCCGAAATCATCGACGCCTGGTTGACGCCTGGAATGCGGCCGATTCGCTCCACAATCTCAGCGAACGCGGGTGCTGAGTCGCGCGGCTCGGTTCTGGACTCGACGCGCGGCGAGATCTGTGCGGTCAACACATGGTCCGGACTGAACCCGGGATCGATCCGGATCAACGACAGGAAACTGCCGATGAAGAGCGCGGCGCCGACGAGGAGGACTACGGCAAGCGCCATTTCGGCGACGACCAGCGCGTTACGCATACGCTGACGGACGGTGCCCGCGCTGACTCGCGCGCCGTTCTTCAACGCGTTCGAGAGATCGGGCTTGGATAGCTGAAGGGCCGGGAAGATGCCGAAAAGGATCCCAGTGAGAAGCGCCAGGCCGGCGGCGGCGGCGAGCACGCGCAGGTCGAGCGCGATGGCGGTGACGCGCGGCACGCCTTCGGGCATCGAGGTTCGGAGCACCTGAACGGCCCACCACGCGACGACGATCGCGCACGCGGTTCCGGCAGCAGACAGCACGAGACTTTCGGTCATGAGCTGACGAACGAGACGCCACCGGCTGGCGCCGAGCGCAGCCCGGATGCCGACTTCGCGCTCGCGCGCACTGGCGCGGGCGAGAAGCAGGTTCGCGATGTTCGCACACGCGATCAGCAGCACGACGCCGACCGCGCCAAGCAGCATCAACATCCACGACCGGATACGCGCTCCAACGATGTGATCGACAAGCGGCCGCACACCAACGCCGTTGTTCTTGTTCCAGACCGGGTTCGCCTGCTCGATTGCGGCGGCGACCTGATCCATCTGCGCCTGAGCCTGCGCGAGGGACACGCCCGGTTTCAGGCGCGCAACGACCTGCAGGTAGTTGGTGCGCTCGTGCGAATGGCGGGCCCGCTGATTGGGTGGGACCACATACGGAACCCAGATGTCGGTGGGACGTGCGGCGCCGACCGGGTATGCAAAATCCGGCGGCATGACGCCGATGACTTCGTAACGACCGCCTTCGGCCGCTCCCCGCCCCCCTTCCAGATCCTCGAGCGGAATTGCGCGCCCGATGATCTGGGGATCAGCCCCGAAGCGGCGGCGCCACAATCCATCGCTGAGGACCGCCACAAGGTCCCGGCCGGCGACCTCGTTCTCCGCGGTGAATGCGCGGCCTATGGCCGGCCGGACACGCAGCACGCTGAAAAAATCCGCGGTGACGCGCTGCGGCACCAGCGACTCGGGCTCGGCGCCCGGTTCGCGCAGCGTGAGCCAGCCGCTCGCGATCGCGCCGATCGATTCGAACACGTGCTGCTCGGCAGCCCAGTCGAGATAATTCTGCGGCGCGACGGCGCCGAGCGCCTCGGGATCACGATCCAGATGGGAGAATTGGCCGGAGGGGCGCGAGCGTTCGCCAACAGCGACGAGGCGGCCGTGCTCGTCGAACGGCAGCCCGCGAAGGACGACGGCATCGACGACCGAGAAGATCGCGGTCGTCGCGCCGATGCCAAGCGTCAGGACGATGAGGGCCGCGATCGTAAAGCCTTTGGATGAGCGGAGCGAGCGGAGGGCCGCTTTCAGGTCGTCACGCATGGCAACAGTTTACAGCTCAGTGTGATTTCGCTTTAGAACTTGAGCCCGCTCACTGAGTGGTACTGCTGCCTGGGCCGCCAGTCTTTGCCCACACCGTTGCGGCGATCAGCCGGTCTATTCGCCGCACAAATTGCGGTGAATGCCTTGCGTGCCCAGTCCGCTTCGCATGCACGTGCCCGGGATCACGACCCGTCGTGGCACGGCTCGCAGTCCTGCCCGATGACGCGTCCGTCCCGCGTCTTGTGTTCGTCGTCGTGACACCGGAAACATCCGGGTGAGTCGTTGTGCCCGATGTTGTTCGGGTAGGTGCCCCATTTGACGTTCATTTTCGGGAACACGTTACGCGCATAGATACGCCGGGTTGCCCCGACCGCGCGATCGATCGCGTCTGGCGTGACGGCACTGCCCTGTTGGGAGCGGTAGAAGCTCGTCAGGCGGGACGCGATCTCGCGGTCGGCCGAGGCACGGTCGGGATAGACCGGCGTCAGAGCCGCGACGGCCTCGCGCCGCACGAACGGCAACGTCCGCGACAGCTCGCCCCCCGCGATCGCCTCGTCCACCGCGCGTTCGGGCGTCGGCGCGAAGCGGTGCGTGGGTCGATTGTGGCAGTCCATGCAATCCATCCGGCGCCGCTCTCCCTTCAGGAGCTGCTCCTCGGTCACTCCCTCCGCGAAATACTCGCGCACCTCGCCTGAACGATCTTTGACGCGCACGTACGGAATCACCTGGCGGCTGTCGTCGGTGGCGATGTAGTCCACCTCGTTGGCGATGTTCATGTGCCAGTGGATTCCCGTCGCCGTGCCGAGACGCTCGCTTCCGCCGCCGACGTGCACGGTCAGGGACGTGAGGCTCTCCGTCGAGGCTTCGTCGCTCGCATATTCGCGAACGGTCAGGATCTTGTCGCCGTGGAACTTCTCGGGCCAGTGACACTGCTCACAGACCTCGCGCGCGGGGCGCAGGTTCTGGACGGGGGACGAAATCGGACGCGCGTGCGTGTTCAGCAGCACCGCGACCACTTGCCGTGTCCCGTCGATCTTCGCCTTGACGAACCACGGGGCGCCGGGACCGATATGGCAACCGACGCACGCGACACGCGAGTGCGGGCCTTCCTGAAACGCGGCGAATTCCGGCTCCATCACCTCGTGACACACCTGGCCGCAGAAAGTCGGCGAGTCCATGAACTCGATCCCCTTGTAGGCGGCAAGCGACACGATGATGACGTTCGTGATCGTCAGGACCACGACGATGAACACGGTGCGCCGCTGGACAGGGTCGTTCAAATCGAGGCGAGGCCAGCCGATCTTCGCGGGATGCCCGGAGGCCCGGCGGCGCCGCTCGCGCCACATGCCGATGGGGACTATCAGGAGCCCGAAGACGAACAGCCCCGGAACAAGCAGGAGAAACACAATGCCGATGTACGGGTTCGTGTGAAGGCCGAACAGATCGGCCAGGAAGAAGGTCAGGAACAGCACCGCGCTCAGCGTGACGATGAGGATGCCGGCGAGTGAGACGCCGTTGCGAACGAGACGAGTTCCGCTCCAGACCATTCAGTTCCTCCCTCGTGGGCGCCGCCGACAGGCGTCGGCTACGACAGCCCCAATGCGTACAGGATCAAGCCGAGCAGCATGACGCCCACCGTCACGGCGACGGTCCCGACGGCGCGGCCGGTCGTCCACACCTCGTGGCGGGCCGCCGGCACGACCAGCCGATCGAGCTCGCCCGTCTCCAGCAGGCGCGCGTACTCGCCGGGCCGCTCGTGCTGCAACTCCTCCATCGGCACCCGGCCGGTGAAGATCACCATGTCTATGGGGAATTTCTCGGGGCGCAAATGACTATTGAAGAAATGGATCGTGAAGATGAACCCGACCGCGAGCAGTGCCTCTTCGCCGTGCACCAGCAGCGCGATGTTGAACAGCCATCCGGGCACCACCTGTGCGAATAGTACAGGAAACCAGAGCATTGCACCGGACCCGCCGATGATCGCCATGCCCCAGAAGACGGCCCAGTAGTCGAATTTCTCCCAGTACGTGTACCGATCGAAGGCCGGCCGCGGGCCGCGTCCCACGAACCACAGCATGTGGCGGATCAGGTCGAGCGCGTCGCGAGGCTGCGGCACGAGCGAGGTGGGGCCCCAGAGGATGCTGTAGTCGCGATCGACGAGGAGGCGCTTCAGCAAACTGCCCACGTGCACCGTGAAAACGCCAATCATCGTCGTCGCGAAAACGCGATGGATCGAGCCGGCCGCGGCCAACCCGCCGAAGAGGCGCGCGAGACGCGGCGCCCATGCCGCATCGCTGAACAGGAGCGGCAGGCCGGTCGCCGCCAGCCCGAGGAAACAGAGCATCATCACGGCGTGCAGGATCCGTTGCGCCCGGCTGAAACGCCGTACGTAGATTCTTTCTGCTCCCGTCACCGCCTTCATTTCGCGCCTCCCGGTTTCGCCGAGCCGGCGCCGCGGCGATCGCGGCGATCGCGGAATTCCCTCGCGAACCAGAACGAGGTGTGCAGGCCGAAGAACGCGAACACGGTGAAGAGCAGCCCCGTCATGAATTTCGAAGCAAAGAACAACGCCGGGTTCCGCGCGCGATCGTGCTTGTTGGCGTGCGGGTCGTACTTCACGAAGCTGGGGCCGGCGTTGGCGTGACATTTCCCGCAGGTCGCGACGAGCCGTCCCGGCGATACGGGAGAGAGCGGATCGCTGGCCGGCCGGATCTCGTGCGCCCCGTGACAATCGGCGCAGCCCGCCACAGCCCGGAAACCGAGCGTCGTGACCTGGCCGTGGAACGTGTCGCGGAACGTGGCGATGCGGGCCGCGTGACAGGTGCCGCACTGCCTGATCGCCGAAAGCTGCCAGTCCGGCTTGTCGGTGCGCTGGATCGCGTGGGCGGTATGGCAGGTCTGGCAGGTGGGCGCGGACGGCTCCCCTCTGGCCAGCGTCGTGCCGTGCACGCCCGCGGCGAACTGCCGCGCGATGCCCTCGTGGCACGTGCCGCACGTCGCCGGCACGTGGCCGGGCGCGACGCTGCTCTTCGGATCGCCGGGCTTCAGGATGTCGTGCGCGCCGTGACAGCCGCTGCACGTTGGCGCGACAATGAGACCGCTCCGCGAGAGCGCGGTACCGTGGATACTGTCGGCGAACTTCTTCGTCACATCCTCGGGAATGCCGCCTTTTGCGATGATCTCCGCGTTGCCGTGGCACTTTCCACAGGTGGACGCAAGCTGCAGGTGATGCGTGGGCGATTGCGGGTCGCTCGACGGTCTGATGTCGTGCATGCCATGGCAATCGATGCAGCTCGCCGCGTATTGCGATCCCTGCCCGCGCGCCGTCGCGTGAACGCCGACGGAGTACTTCGCCACCTGGTCCGAGTGACACTCCGCGCAATCCACTTTCGCCAGCTTCTCGGGGTGAGGAAAGTCGGCCGTCGTCGCAAGATCCTGGTGGCAGTCCACGCAGGCCGTCTCGGCGTGGATCGACGCGTCGAACTCCGGAGATGTGCCGGCGACCGGACGGCCGTCGGCGCGGACCATGCCGTCGTCGCCGTGACATTCGAGGCAGTCCGCGTTCGCGGGAGCTTGAACGGCGGGCTTCGTGACCGGCGTACGGGACCTGGCGGCTGCAGCGGGCGCCTGGTGCGCCCGCACCGAAAGACTCAGTGCGAGCGCCCCGATGGCGAGAGCCGTGACGACGACGCGAGTGCGCATGACCGCCTTTGTCGGTCGGCGAGCCCGGCACTCGACGGCCGTGATGATGCTACTTCTTTTTCAGCGTAGACATGTAGGCCACGAGCGCGTCCACATCAGCGGCTGCGATCGCCGTCTTCTTCATCACCGGCTTGCGATCCTTCTTGTTCTTCGCGGCCATCCCAATCGGATCGACGATCCACTCCTTGAGCTCGGCCGCCGTCAGGTTGCTGCCGACGTCGTCCATCTTTCCCTTCGCGTTGCCCTTGCCGGCAATCGAGTGGCACTTCGAGCACTTCTGCGCGACGTAGACCTGCATGCCTTTCTGGACCTTTGCGTCCTGCGCGAATGCTGTCCCGCCCAGCATGGCGATCGCGACAAACCCCGTCATGACGATCCGTTTCATAATGTCTCTCCCTGTCGATCTGTCCTTACATACGACTGGCGCCCCGAAGCCGCTTCGGCTGAGGTGTCGCGTGGCGCGACGGCGAACAGCCTCGTGACGATCTTACCAATATCCGGCGCCGTCTCGCCGTCGAGTGCTTCTCCGAGGCGGGCCGCAATCGCTCCCGCGACGGCGATGCTGATGGCATCCAGCTCCGCCCGGTCCGCAGCGGACAGCGACGCCGTCTTGCGCCGGAGCCTGACGAGCTCGGCACGGCAGACCTCGTCGAACCGATCGTGGATAGCACGGGCAATGGGGCTCATGCCACCCGTGATCGCAAGCCGGGTGCCGGACCCGGCCACACCCAATGTTGCAGGCGAAAATCAACGTCGCCGCAGGGCACCCTGCGCGAGCTGCCGGATTTCCGGCAGAAATGCCTGGCGCAGGGATTGCGAGCCCGGCGTACGTCCGATCTGAAAGGACCGTGTCATGAGAACCGTCGAAACGCTGCGTCACGTCCCCTGGACATGCCTGTCGGGCCGCTTCGGCGAGCCCGTGCCGCCCTCCTGGCCCACGTTGTCTCCACGCTTTGTGTTCTGGACCTGCGCACATCCCGACGCGGCCGGCTGCCCGCTTACGCGGGACAGCTGCGATCAGTGCGGCCGGTGGCGTGCGACGTCACGTGTGCAAGGCGACCGGCGCCTCTGAAATCCCGGCTACCGGCGCCACGCGTCCCGACGCCGGAACAGGCGGAAGGCGTCACCGCGTTCCACCTGCTGCGCAAGATAGCAGATGTCGGTGCAGTGGGGGGAGTCGTGGTAGCCCAGCTCGTCGTCGCGGTCGGTCACCTCTTCCCACTCATCGTCAAGGCCGACGATCGCATTGGCCGCCGCCGCGACGTTTTCGCGCGTGGCATCAGGGAACCGCTTCGCAAGCACCGCGAGCACTTTTTCACGATCGATCATGGCTGGCTCCTGCTGCCGCGGGGCGTCGCAATGGAGATGCCAGCCGGGTGCATGTACCTCCGAGGTACAAGCGATCCGTTTCGCAGAGGGAATACTCGTAGTCTTTCGCTTCACATCACGCCGGGTCCAGCGGTGCGCCGGCATCACGACGGGATTCCGGCGGGCGCGTCATCTCATCGAACTGGCTTCGTGGACACCGCCGTGACCGCGCGTCACCTCGGATGCGCAAACTCCGAGGCGCGACCCGGCTACCTGACCTCCGCCTCGAGGCGGGTCGCCTTGGGAAACAGGATGTTGTTTTCGAGATGGACGTGCTCGTGCAGATCGCGCTCGAACGCGTCGAGCTCCTGCAGGCACACCCGGTACGTCGTGCAGGCCTCTTCCGGAACGCGATAGCCGGCCGTCAGCTCGCGAATGCGCGCCATCGCGTCGCCAACCGACTCGTGCTCCGCTTCCATCATCCGGATCGGATGTCGAACGGTGCCGAACGGCGCCGAAGGCGCCCCGCTTTCGCCGCGAGACGCCGCGGCCAGCCCGGTGATGTAGGGGAACAGGATCTCTTCCTCCTTCATCATGTGAGACGTCATCTCCTCCGCGACACCTTCAAAGATGGCCGCGACCTCGTGCAGCTCAGAGTGAGGGCCTCCGTGCACGCTGGCGATTTTCTGTGTATGGGTCAGGAGCGCCGGAATCGCCTGGCGCACGAAGCCGTGATGGTTGGCGACGATGTAGGCGGCCAGCATCCCCAGATCCCAGGAGTTGAACCGCGGTCCGCCGGCGGCGGGCGGTGCCGTGGCATCGGCCACCTCCCGGAGCACGTCTTCCGCCGCGACGCCGCCGTCGCGGCACGCGTCCTCGACCGATCGGTTACCTTTGCAGCAGAAGTCGATGCCGTGGCGCTGGAATACCGCCGCGGCGCGAAAATCGTTCGCGACGATGTCGCGGATCGTCATGTCGAGTGTGGCAGTCATGTGCAGTAAGCCTCCATGCGCAAGGTTACCCGCGCACGGGACGGCCCCCTATGACGCCCGTCATGGGCGGGATACACTGACCGGACATGCCAACCGCCGAAGATCTGCTCAGGACCACACCGATTTTCAGCCGATTGTCGCCGGACGACCGCCGCAAGATTGCCGCGGTCGCCACGGTCCGCGAGTTCGGCCGCGGCGAGACCATCTTCGAACAGGAGTCTGCCTCCGACGCGTTCTACGCGATCACCAGCGGGCGCGTGAAGATTTTCAAGATGATGCCGAACGGCAAGGATGTGATCCTGGAGGTCTTCGGACCGGGCGACCCACTCGGCGCCGTGGCCGCCTACGTGGGGCGCCCGTTTCCGGCGAGCGCGGCCGCGATCGAAGAGACGACGTGCGTGGTCATTCCCCGCGCCGACTTCTTCCGCCTCCTCGAACAGCATCCGTCGCTGGTGCGCGGCCTGCTCCTGGGGCTCACGACCCGGCTCGTGGAGCTCACCAACCGCCTGGCCGAATTGACCGGCGGACGTATCGAGCCGCGCTTCGCACGGCTGTTCATGAAGCTCGCTGACGAAATGGGGCGCGCTGAGCGCGGCGGCCTCTTCATTCAGCTGCCCCTCTCGCGCCAGGAGCTCGCCGACATGACCGGGACCACGATTGAGACGTGCATCCGGATCATGAGCCGCTGGGGCAAGGAGCACATCGTCCGGACGGAAAAGGACGGCTTTGTCGTGCTCGCACGGCCGGAACTGGATAGCATCGCGGGCGAATAACACCGGTCGCGTCACGACGGTGTTTCCGCCGACGTCCACGGCGGCAGCAGCTTCACCAGCACGGCGAGGATTCCAAAGGGCAGCAGCATGAGCAGAATAGCCGGCAGCAGCCCCTCGCGCGTCGCGAATCCCATCTTGTAGGTGGTGTACCCGAGGAAGCTCTTCGAGAAGAGCTGGCCGCCGATGACCACGTTCCATCGCATCGCAAAGATGCCGACCAGGGTCAGCGCCGCGGCCGTCATGTAGAGGCGCACCCGCGTCCGATCGGAGAGGCGCGCGAGCTGGGTCGCGGCGAGCAGCGCGAGCGGGACGAGCGTCCCGATGATGATCTGCAGGACGATTTGGGACGTGAAGAGCCGCGTCTTCACCATGAAATCCAGCGCGCGGAACGACTCGTCCGCCTCGTAGATGCGGTGAATCAGGTCAATCATCTCGAGCGCGAAGTCCACGACAAACGCGTAGAACAAGTACCGCCCCACCGTGTCCACGCACACGATGTCGACGGCAACCCGTCGCATCCATGACGTGACGACGTACAGCAGCAGCACGAGCGCGATGCCCGAGACGATGGCCGAGAACAGGAAGACGATCGGCATCATCGGGGTCGACCACCACGGGTTGGCTTTGATCGACCCGAAGATGAAGCCCACATACCCGTGCAGCAGGAACGCGGACGGGATGCCGACGATCGTCACGATCCGCCCGACGCGATCGTCGATGCGAAGCGACGCCGGGCTGATGTTATCGGACCCGAGCGTCAGGATGCGGTAGACGATTCGCATCAGGCCCGTGCTGCGGCGGCACGCCAGCACGAGCTCCCGCCGGTACTCCAGCCAGATCTCGACGAGGAGGACCACCATCAGGTACCAGAGGTAGACGAACCCGAACATGGCCATCGCCGAGGTCGTGTGCGGCGTCGTCATCATCTCGAACGAACGCTCGGGATGGCCAAGGTGCAGCTGCAGCGGCAGCGGCGCCACCAGCAGGAACGCCAGCGCCGTCAGCAGCGCGAGGCGGTACGTCGGCTTGATCGCCTGCACGTTGAACACGCGCTCGAGCGATGCCAGGATGAACGCCCCGGCGACCAGCCCCGTGATGAACGGGTACAGGACGATCAGGATGCTCCACTGCAGCTCGACCTCGTTCGGGTACATGAATCCGTCGACGCCTGGCATTGCGTACCTCGCTAAATTGCTGATTGACGATTGCTGATTGCCGACTTATTGCCGATTGTTGATTTCGAAACTAAATCAGCAATCAGAAATCACGAATCAGCATTTTCAGCGAACCGCTCCGTCGAGCCCGTTGTAGTACACCTTCGCGCCCGTGGCCATCTGCGGCTTCAGGATCTGGATCTTGTGCGTCCGCAGGTACTCATGAATCGGATCCTTCGGGTCTTTCAGGTCCGCGATCTGGCGCGCGCCCGTCGGACACACCTCGCAGCACGCCGGGATCATCCCCTTCGTGAGGCGGTGATAGCAGAGCGTGCACTTGTCCGCGGTATGCGTCCGCGGATCGAGGTACCGGCACCCGTATGGGCATGCCTGCACGCAGTACCGGCAGCCGATGCAGTAGTCCTTGTCCACGAGCACGACGCCGTCGTTCGTGATGAACGTGGCGCCGACGGGGCAGACCTGCGTGCAGGGCGAGTCCGCGCAGTGGTTGCACAGCTTCGGCACGAAGAACGTCTTTCCGTCGCCGTCGGCGTACTTCTCCGTGAAGCCGTTGATGCCGCCATCCGGCGAATCGACGATCGGATGATCGGGATCGCTCATGTTGATGTGATACCGCTCCACCCAGGTGCGGAAGTACATCGGCTCGTCAACGACGTCGTTTTCGATCTTGCAGGCGCGGACGCACTGCCCGCCGCCGATGCACTTCTCGATGTCGATGAGCATCGCCCACCAGTGATCGGCCGTGCTGTACGTCGTGACGGCGTCGGGCGTTCCCGCCATCACGTGCTCGAGCGCCGAGGCCGTCGCCGCCGTCATCACCAGCAGCTTCGTGCCGACCATCAGGAACTCGCGCCTCGTGGTGTCCATGGCTACTCCTGATCCGTGCGCGGATCGTGCGGTTTATGGCAGCTCACGCAGCTGTCTTCGTCGGAATGGTCTTTCGCGACGACCGTCGGCTGGTGGATGGGCTTCCCGGTGTTCGCGGCGTGGCAGCGCAGGCACAACACCTGGCCTTCTGCCTTGGCGACCGCGACCTCGGGATCGTCGGCGTGCTTCAGGAGCGCTCCGTGGCACGTCTCGCACCCGATGTTCTTGTGCCGGGCCGCCGCCTGTGAAATCACCACGTCGTCGTGACAGTCCGTGCAGCGGGCGCGTCCCGCGTAGGACAACGGCCGCGCGGCGGCGTCGTCGACCGCTCCGGCACGGTAGTGTCCGTACTTGCCGAAGTCCTTCGGGACGAGCGCGGCCCGGGCAACGACAAAGAGCAGAAGTCCCGCGACGAAAAGCGCGGCCAGTCGGATGAGATGCTCGACGTCCTTGAACCTGTTCATGCATCTGCTCCTGAGCCGGACCGGGTACTGCTCCGGCGCGGGTGGTTCCCGGTTGCGACTGGTTGTGCAAACGCCAGACCTGCGGGAATAACCCGGTCAGTCCGCCACATTGCTCCGCGCGTGCCACGACGCGCTGCCCGGTTGACGGAAACCCGTCACTGTTACTCGACGTCGACGAGGATGGCCCGCGCAACCGCGCGCTCGACGGCCATCTCGGTCTCGTCGCACTCGAAGACGATGCCCGGAAACGTCTGAAGCACGCGGATCGACGCACCCGGTGTGACGCCCAGCGCCGCGAGGCGCTCCGCGCGTCCGGTCAGATCGCGCGCTATCCGTGCCACGCGTCCCCGTGTTCCGGGGGCCAGATGCGCCAGCGAGGTCGATGGTTGAATGGTCATCGCAAGTCCTTGGTGCCGATGAAGCCTCGTCAGGCTGGCGCCGGGCACCAGCTAGAAGGTGACGTGCAGTATCGCGAGCGCAAAGTTGAGAACGGTGCCGGTCCCGAGCGCGATCACCGTCACCGCGGCCAGGATGGCGAGGCCCACACGAAGGCCGCGCTCGCGAATGATCATCAGGAGATTCGCGACGCATGGCACGAACAGCGTCATCACCGTCAGCGCCACCACGGCCTGCACGCCCGTGAGGCTGCCGTTCTGCGCCATCTTGAACAATCCCGCGGCGCCGTAGTCGCGCCGCAGGAAGCCCATGACGAATACGCCAGACGACTCCGCCGGCAGACCGAGCGCGCCGGTGACCACGGGACGCGCGGCCTGCGACAGCGCGCCGAGCGCGCCGATGCGATCGAGCACGAACAGGAGCGCCGTGCCGATGAGAAACAGCGGCAGCGCTTCACCCAGATACCACCGCACGCGGAGCGCCGTTTTCGTCGCAAGATTCCTGAGGCGGGGCAGGCGGATCGGCGGCAGCTCGAGGATGAAATCGGATCGATCCCCGGGCAGCACCCGGGCGGCAAGGAAACCCACGATGATCATCTGGGAAAGGACGACCCCGAAGAGCGTGAGCAGCGCCCAGACGGAGATGCCGCCCAGAATCCCCATGATCGTCGCGAGCTGTGCGGAGCACGGGACGCCGAGCGCCAGCAGCGTAATCGCGATCAGTCGCTCCTTCGGCGTTCCGAGGATGCGGGTCGTCATCGTCGCCATCGTGTCGCAGCCGAGTCCGAGAATCATGGGCAGCACCGCCTTGCCGTTGAGACCCATCGAACGGAACAGCCGGTCGCTGAAGATGGCGAGACGCGGGATGTAGCCGCTGTCTTCGAGGAAGCCGAAGACGAGGAAGAACGTCGTGACCACCGGCAGCACGATGGCGATCGCATACGTCAGGCCCATCGTGACGAGGCCGTACTCGCCGACGAAGAAGTCCCGGACGAGGGCAAACGGGATGTACGCCGCGGCGGCGGTTGCAGCCGGGTTGATGTAACCGTTGAAGAGATCGTGCTCGAGCGCGCCGACGAGCGTTTGCGCGCCGAAGACGCCGACGAACCAGTACGTCGCGTACAGAACCAGCGCCAGTATCGGAAGCCCCGTCAGCGGCTCGCGCACCGCGCGTCCCAGCCACTCCTGGACCCGTCCGAGCGACATCGCGCTGATTGTCCGGAACCGGGCGGCACTCGTGTCCGCCCAGTCGATATGGCTCTCGCCCTCATGGCGCGCCGCGCGGGCCTTCGCCGCCGACGGCAGCGCCGCCCGCAGTTCGGCCATGCCGCGCCCTTCCGGGGCGACGGCCTCGATCACCGGGATGCCCAGGTGATCCGACAGGCCTTCGGCGTCAATCGAGATACCGCGCGCGTGCGCCTCGTCGAGCATGTTCAGCACGAGGATCATCGGCAGCCCGACGTCGGCAAGCTGCGACGTGAGCATGAGCGCCCGCCGCAGGTTGCGCGCGTCGGCCACCTGCACGACGAGCTCCGCGCCGCCGTGTGCCAGCAGGTGCCTGGTGATCCGTTCGTCCTCACTCAGCACGCCTTCGAGCACGTTCACGCCCGGCGTGTCGATGACGTCGCAGACCTCCGCGCCGATGAGCGCGCGCCCGCTCGTGATCGTCACCGTCGTGCCCGGATAGTTGGAGACCGTCGCATAACGGCCCGTCAGGCGGCCGAAGAACACGCTCTTGCCGACGTTCGGGTTACCGACGAGGGCAATTTTCAGGGGGTGGGCCCGCAGCCGCAGCACCGTCGGGTTGCGGGCCGACAGTGCGGCGCCGAAGGCCATAGCGCAAAGCATACCCCCTCAGGGGCAAGTTCAGTGCCCGCAGAATTCACGTGGTTTTCGAGGGATATCCGGCAATCTGCCGGAATTCCGGCAGCGCGAAAATTGGAAAAGTAGCATGTCGAAGGTTGCAGGTAGAGGCTGGGAGCTGGACGCTGGCAACTGAGGAAAAACGTCCGGCGCTCCGAACGCGGCTGCCGGGACAGCAGCCGCGCCGGAAGGAGGATGCGGAGCGCCGGACGAACCGAAACGGCGATCTACCAGAGATACGTCATCCGCAGCGACCACGTGTGGGCGGTGTACGGACGATACAGGTACCCCGAGTAGATGGTCGACGCGAACACGCCGGTCGCGCCGCTCACCGGATCCAGCCGGTTGATGGTGTCACTTCCGAGCGCGAAGTCCTGCACCTTGTACTCTTCGTACCGATAGACCACGCCCAGGGCGACGTTCGGCCGCACGAAGTGCTGCACGTCGCACCGCCCCGTCGTCAGCCTGTTCTTCACCGGCGCGAGCTGCTGCAGCGGCGTCGTCGTGAATACCGTCTGATCCGGCTTCAGCCCGTAGACGTAGGCCGCCTTGCCGTCGCTGAGGTCGTAGGACAGAAGGATGTCCGTCTTCGGAAGCGCCTTCAGCAGGTCGAGGTTGGCCGTGACGGTCTTCACGACGTCGTCCGAGTCGATCCACCAGTCACGGGCCGGATTGGTGAACGTTGGGTCCGGCAGCGGGTTCGCCGTCCGCGAATACTGGAACGCGGTGAACTTCTCGTACCCGTAGTTGAACCCGAAGTTCACGGTGTCGACGGGCAGCACGTCGAAGCCGGCCGACCAGTTGCGGGTCTTGCTGTCCCGCAGCCCGAAACCCGAGTCGGTGTAGTCGTCTTTGCCCGTTCCGACCGCCGCGTTCAGGTTCAGGAACGGCACCGGCGTCACCGTCAGCACCGTCGTCACACGATAGCGATCGCGGTTCGCGATGTCGAAGTGCCGTGTCAACGGCTGCTCACCCACCTCTTCGAGGAGTTGCGGCTCGAAGCCCGAGCCGCTTCGGCTCGAGGACTCGTACTTCGCGCGGAGGGTGACGTAGTCGTTGCCGGTGCTGTCCATCGTCACGCGGAACGTATCTTCCGCGGTCTTTTCGAAGATGCGGAACGTGCGGTCCGCGTCCTCCCGGCCGTAGCCGAGGCCGAACGCCACGTAGTCGAGCGGCGTGAACGACGCGTCGAGGTCCAGCGTGTGACGCTTGAAGCTGGACGGCTCCGTCTCGTGGTTCTGCGTGGTGACCGCCCAGTCGCCGATCGCCGCCTGCAGGGCGCCGAAGCGCGGCGTCTTGTTGGCGTAGTCGTAGTAACGGTACTTCGCGTTCAGCCACACGTTCTTCACCGGACGCGAGTTCAGGCTGTAGACCATCGACACGATGTCCGCGCGCGTCTCCGCCGTCGCCCGTTGGAGCGGCGGCGACACCAGCGCGGTGTTCACCGACGGAGGGACGAGCGTCTCGTCCTGGCTCCAGCGGCCGACCGAGATCGCCGCGCCCGCGCGGGTCCGCGCCGGCAGCTTGTAGCTGCCATTGACGTTGACCGAGAACGACGAGTTCGTGGGCCACATGACCGCCTGGCCGACCGACGCGCCGCTGATGATGTCCGTCGCGCGCAGCGGGTTGTCGAACCGCACCGTCGGGATCCCGTTGTCGAACCACGATCCGTTGTAGCCGAGGCTCAACAGCCCCCGGGTATTCGCGAACTCGATCTGGCCCTTGATGTCCGTCGTGCGGTCGTCCATCGGCACGCCCATCTCGAGCGCCGGGTTCAGGCCCGGTGACGTGCCGAACCCGAACGACATCAGGTTGAACCCGGTCCGGTGCGTGTTCTTCACGTTGAACTTGAAGTCCACGTCGCGGTTGAGCGAATAGACCAGGTTGAATGCGCCGACGTCGCGGCGGCTCCGCATGTCGAACTGCTTTGCCTGGGTTCTCAGCGCGTTGCTGATCGCCAGATCGCGCGGCGCGTTCCCCAGCAGCGTGGCGTCCTGGATCGCCTGCTGGACCGCATTGTCGATCGCCAGCACGCCGTTGCCCGAGTGGGTATACAGCGACGCGGTGCTGTTGCTGATGAACAGCGGAATCTGGTTCCATTCAGCGTTCGCCTTGAGCTTTCCGATGGCCTGGAACTCGGCGTAGTACCGCTGGTCGCGGTAGCCGACGTTGTTCGCTTCGGCCCTGAAGAGCCTGGTCTCCGTTTCGCGCTCCAGCCGCAGACGGCCGATGAAGGCACCATTGCGGAGATCGCGGAAACGGTTGTAGCGGGCTTCGTCGCCGGAGATGCTGTCGCCCCGGTACCCGAAGTCCACCTGTCCGTATTTCGGTATGAACGACGAGGCCGGCGTGGCCGTGGTCTGCGCCGCCGCCGTCGTCTGCTGCTGCTGGTCCTGGGCCTGCGCAAGGCCTGCCGGAGCCAGCAGAAGCGCTCCAATCAGAATCGTTCTGGTGCGCATCGCATCCTCCTCAGGCGTTACCGCAGGAAGTACTTGCCGGATGTCGGGTGATTCGACCCGTGGACCATCTGGTGACAGTTCACGCAGGCGCGTCCGGTGACGCGGTTGCTCCGGTTGTTGATCTGGTTCTGGTCGTAGATGGTGGCAGGGTGCCTCGCATGGATGTGGCACTTCTGGCAGAGCATCGGGACCTTCGACGTCAGCATCCGTTCGTTGTTCGAGCCGTGCGGGTCGTGACAGGTCACACAGTTCTCGCGGCCGACCGCGTGCTCCCACAGGAACGGGCCGCGCTTCTCGGAGTGGCAGGTCGCGCACGCCTCGTTGATCGAGTTGCCTTCCCTGAGCATCTTCACGTTCTGCGATCCGTGCGGGTTGTGGCAGGTCGTGCACTCCATCTTGCCCTCGCGAACGGGCATGTGCGACGACCTGTGGACCTTGTTGACTTCTTTCCGGTGGCACTGCACGCAGGTTTCCGACACGCTGGCTTTCTTGAGCGCTCCGTCGGCGGATTTCGACTCGTGGACGCTGTGGCAGGTCGTGCACGACATGTTGCGCGAGTCGTGTTTGCTGCCGGCCCAGTTGTCGTGCTCCGTGCGGACATGACAGGTGGTGCAGATTTCGCCCACCTGGCGCGGCGCCATCGTCTTCATGTCCTGGATGTGCCCCTCACCGTCGGCGTCGACGTGGGCCTTGCCGGGACCATGACAGGTTTCGCAGGTGTTCTTCGCGGCCGGGGTGCGCTGATTCTGCGCGCGCGCGTGCGGCGAGCCGTGGTACCCCTTCCCCTGATCCTCGTGACACTCCAGACACTTCTCTTCGCCGACGTACTCGCCGGGACTGACCTGCGCCGGCGCGCCGGACGCCGGCGCTGCGGCTTTCGCCGCCGTGGGGGCTGCCTTGGGCGTCTCAGCCGGGCGCTCCTGTCGCGGTGACGTGCTGGCACTGACCGCGATCACAACACCCAGCCAGATGACAAGTGCCCCAACGATGGTCACTTGCGGGCCAGGGGTTCGCGTTAAGCGACCCATGTCTCCTCCTTGGACGGCTTCGGGACGCAGCCCCGTGCAACGGACGATTACGATGACCCGGCGCGCTCCCGAGGGCGCCGCCTGCGGTCCAGCAAAGGACGTGCCCCGCAGTAAAACCTTGTATTTGAGCTGTTTGTGCTTCCCTGGGGGACGGCCGCCGCCGGATTTTCGGCGGGATGTGGGGATGTCCCGCATACGACGGGTAACTGTCGGGCGTCGTAGCTGACTCAGTTCGATGCAGCTAGCGGTTTGCGTCGGTCAGGCTGGTAGAAGCAGCCGGCGAGGCGCCTCGCGAGCGGAACCAGGCGTCATATCGTCACGCGGGCCTTCGTCTTTATGGCCTCGTTGGCTCGGATGCACGCGCGGGCGGAGCCGAATGCCTTGTCGGGGCCGCACGCGAGCGGAGTGCCGACGCGAATCGCGGAGCAGAACCGCCGCATCTGGATGCGCGTGGCTTGCGGGCGAACGGTCGTATCGCCGCCGGCGGTTGCGGAGGCGGGTCTGGCGACCCCCTGGTTCGTGTTGCCGGTCATCGTTTCGGACGACTGCGCCACCGCATCCGTCCCGCGGGGCGTCACCTCGATTGCCGTCTGCCGGGCGCCGCCGCCCTCCTCGAAGAGCAGCGCGTCGCGCTCGCGCAGCAGAATCAGCGTGCCCTTCGTGCCGAAATACATTTCGTAGTAGTCGTCGAAGGCGTTCGATTCGATCGAGGAGAAGACCGCCGTGCGGCCGCCCGGGTATTCGAACGTGACGTACACGTGATCATGGACCTCACGGTTCTCGGGGAAACGGTACAGGCCTCCGGAGGCAATCACCGCCTCGGGCGCGGACCCAAGGAACCAGTTGGCTGCGTTGACCTGATGGCTGGCTAGCTCCGCCATCAGCCCTTGCGAGTACTTCCAGTACATCCGCCAGTTGTACAGGTGATCGAACGTGGGGTATCCCCACTTCGACGGGTCGTAGTCGGGGGACGGCGGCTGACCCTTGCGGCGCCAGCTGCCGTTTCTGTGCCAGGCCAGGCGCACGTGGTAGATGTCCCCGAGCGTGCCGGTCTTGATGATCCCGTCGTAGGCCGCCTGATACATCGGGTTGTAGTTGCGCTGGTAGCCGATTTCGAGGACCCTGTCGTTCTTCTGCGCGGCCGCGCGCATCCGCTCGCAGCCGTCGACGTCCCAGGCCATCATCTTCTCGCAGAGCACGTGCTTGCCAGCCTCCAGACAGCCGACGGCGAGATCCGCATGTGCCCACAGCGGCGGGGCCATGACGACCGCTTCGATGTCTTCCTTCTGCAGCATCTCGCGCCAGTCCTCGTAGTGCCGCGCGGGCGGCATCGCGTTCTTCTCGAGCACCGCGTCGGCCAGCTTGAGCTGCGCCGGATTGATGTCGCAGAGCGCACGCACGTCGGAGTACTGCGGATCGACGTTTCCGAGCTGCGCGCGCCCCTGGGCGCCGACGCCAATGAACCCAAGGCGCACGCGCCCGCCCGGCATTGGACCCCGGAGCGTCGCCGCCACGCCGAGCGCGGCTATTGCCGGGGTTCCCGCCAGCACCTTGAGGAAGTTGCGGCGTCCCTGGTCCATCTGTTCGGGCGTCAGATTCATGCGGCCGCCTCCTTCATGCTTGCCCTCGCCGGCTGCGAGCGCATCCACAACCGATCGAGCCCTGCGATGGATCCCGTGCGGAACGCGAACAGCACGACGACCGCGCACGCCTCGATCAGGTTTTTGTTGACGAGAAGATACGTGCCCTCGGCTCGCAGCTCGGGCCGTCCCGTTGGAATCGCCGAGAGATAGAACATCGCCAGCAGCGCGAGCGCGCCACCGCATCCGAGCTGTGTGAACAATCCGAGCATGAGGCTGATCCCGACGGCCATCAGCGCGATGGCCACGACGAGATCGAAAGAGCCGATCCACGACGCATTTCCCATCCAGTGGAAGAGCGGCGCGAGCGGTCCCGTCGCCGCTTTCAGATACGCGGCAGACGACCAGTGCAGAAGCGGCACGCCGTTCTGACCCCAGGCTGGATAGAGGAGCTTCGTGTAGCCCTCGTACAGGAAGTGCCAGCCGATGACCGTGCGCAAGATCACGAGCGTTGTGTGCTGAATACTCGGCAGAGGCATGGTGGACATCATTGAGCGCTGCTGGTTGTCGATCGGTGCCCGGCCAGCCGCACGCCGGGGTGGCGGCCGATGACGACCGGACGTTCGGAGCCGCCATCCGGCGTGATGAGCGCGAGCACGTCGCGGTGCTCAGCGCAGTACCGCTTCGCAAGATCGATCCCGCCGACGAGAAACGCGGTCGAGAGGGCATCCGCGCTTGCGGCATCCGAGGCCACGACACTTGCGCTGACGACGCCGTTCGCGGGCCAGCCGGTCCGAGGATCGATGACGTGACCGTAGCGGTGACCGTCGGCGATGACGAACTGCTCCCCGGTGCCGCTCGTGCCAAGCGCGGCGTTCCGCAGCCACAGCCCCGCGATCGCCCGACCGGCCACGTGCGGCGAGACGAGGTCGATCCGCCAGCCGTCGCCGCGGCCGCCGATGGCGAGGAGGCTGCTGCGACCGGCGGAGAGCAGGGCGTGCGCGACGCCCGAAGCACGCAGGCCGGAGCTCACGCGATCGAGAGCGTAGCCCTTGCCGATCGCGCCCAGGTTCAGTTCAGCACCCTCGCGGGTGAAGCGGACGGAGCCTTCATCGCGGTCGAGTTGGACGGCGTCGAACCCCACCAACGTGCGTGCGGCCTCAATCGCGTCAGCGTCGGGCACGCGCCCCTCCCGCCGCAGGAAACCCCAGCAGCGGCTGAGCGGCATCGAGGTGATATCGAAGGCGCCGCCCGTCTCGTGATGAAGGCGCTGGCAGTCCGCCAGCAGATCGATCAGGTGGCGCGGGACGACAACGGGCTGGCTGGCAGCGCGGCGATTCAACTCGGAGATCGCGCTCGTCTCGCGGAACACGCTCAGCTCGTCTTCGAGTCGGTCGATCTCGTCGAGCGCGATTCTCGCCGCCGGCACAAAAGCGCCATCCTCCCCGGCCAGCGTGATCTCGAAGCGGCACGCCATGGCGCGGCGATGCAACCGGATCCAGTAGCCGCGCTCCTCGTCTGCCGGCGTGAGATCGCCGCGGCGGCGCGGAAGGGAGGTGAGGAATTGACGACGAGCGGTCGTCGTGGTTTCGCGGGCGTCGATATCCGGCGACACGGAGTCCTCTCCTCAGGTTCCCCACCGCGCTTCGAACAGGCCGGCGTCGAAGATATTCGTGGGACCTGACGGCAAACGAGCAAGCGCCGATCCACGGCAGCCCTCCGTCCGCCGCTGCCGATCGGCGGGAAACCGTCATTCGTGAGCAGATGCGTCGCGCTCACCCGGCGGATTCGGGGGAATAATACACCGCATCGGGGGAAAAACTCCCACACGCCTGCCGTCGCCGGCACACCTGATGCTCTCTCAACGGCGAGCAATAAGTCCCTGCGGACTACGCCTGTTGGGGAAGATTGTGATTTCTCGAGATCGACGAACTCTCACGGCCGAGCTGGCTGGCCCACGTTCTGCGCCGTGTGCCGTGGAGGCCGTCAGGCCTGGACCGATCTGCGGCGAGCGAGCGCGTGCAGGGCGTCCAGATTACACCGGGTTCAGGAGCGAAGACATGCCGAAGTACGGCGC
>CAYZBZ010000018.1:0-2046 GCA_964476725.1 uncultured Vicinamibacterales bacterium | reverse complement strand
CAGGAACGCGCCAGCGAGTTGGAGAACGACGAAGTGCTGGAGGGACTCGACGAGATGAGCCTCGCGGAAGTCCGGCAGATCCGCGAGGCGCTGAGGCGAATCGAGCGTGGGCACTACGGCATCAGCTCCAGCTGTGGTCAGCCAATCAGCGCAGAGCGCCTGGCGGCGGTTCCCACCGCTGTCACCTGTGTGGGCTGCGCGCCGTAGTCCTGACATCGGATCGAAGTCCTCAACGACTCGCTGATCCGGGACCTTCGGATTCTGCGCGCACTCGTGCAACGGGGTTGCCGTGCGCGAGACGTGCCCCTCGGGCCTCCGAGGTGAGCACTGCGGCGATTCTCGTGAGATGCGCGGCGTCAGTGTCGATTACTTCGCCGCCCGAGCTCTGCGCGTGGCCTGTGAGCGAGATGGACTCGCCGGGCACGACGTCGAGCGAGACGCCGCGCAACGCCCGCACGGCGACGTCGCCGACGGTGTAGGTCTTCGTCAGATCCCGCACACTGATGAGGAACCGGCTCATCGCCTTCGCCTCCGGTGTCAGCGCGATCGAGCTCACGGCGTTTCGGCGCCTTACCGCGTAGAAAGCAAAGGGTGTGCCTCCGCCTATTGGTAGATGACGACTGAAGGGACGGGCGCGAGGCCCATGACTTTCGCGGGCTCGAACACGCCGACGTCCTGGCGATAGAAGAGTTTCATCCCCGCAAACGGCAACGCACGCTGGCGAAAGATGGTCCGATAGCTGGCGCGCTTCAGCGACTGGGATCCGAACCCGTCCATGTCGAGCACGAGGTCTATCCCCCGCCGGGTGCGGATTTTGTCCTTGTCCGGCAGCATCGCGAGGGTGAACTGATGGACGATCAGGACCTTTGGCGGCAAGCGGCGTTCAGCCCTGAGCCGCTCGAGCGTGTCGAGGGCCGCGTTGATGTCGTCCGCCTGCATATGCCCGATCTCCCGCCCAGGCACCTGGCTCTCGGTCATGTCGAACTCGGGGTCGAGGGCCAGGTGCACATCGGGTTCCGCGAGGAACGTGCGCAGCGACTCCACTTCGTCCTTGACCAAGGACCGGCCCGGCTGCACATCCAGCACCAGCGCGAAGCCATTCGCGCGGGCTTCCGCGAGCAGCGCCTGGATCACGTCCGCTGACTCTCGCCGTCTCCACATCGCGTCCCGGCCGGGCGTGCGTTGCGCGACGACGGCCACGAGATGGTAGGCGGGCAGCACGCGCTTGTCCGTCAGCGACGCGTATGCGGCGGCCTGACGTCGCAGAGCGCCGGCACGCGCCGATCCCGTCTGCCGTCCGAGTACGCCCATGTCGCCGCTGTGCGGATTGCCGTACCAGGTCACGAGCAATGTCGTCTCGAGCAGGGAGTCCGATCCGGCGTCCGGACTCGCGTCGGGAGCGAAGTCAGGAACACTTACACCGACCGTGAGCGCAACGACCAGCGCTGAGAGTCTGCACATCATCGGAGCCCCCTGCGGCGATTCACAACCAGGCCGTCTCCCGAGTCCTCAGCGAACCCTGCGCCTCCAACCGTGCTCTTGCAGTGGCTGTGCCTGGAGCCGTTCGGCTATTCGTCGCGAAGTGCGGCGATGAGCTGGCGCTTTACGCTCAGGCGTCCGATCACGACGCCGACGGCGAGCCCGAGTGCCAGCGTAAGTCCGACGGCCGTGAAGGGCTGTCGTTTGATGCGATGAGCAGTCTCCGAACGCAAGTCGTCCACCACCTGGAGCGCGTCGCACCTTGCGCGCCGTATGGTCAGCCACGCAGGTCAGGCGATGCCGCGGGATTCATCCTCGCGTCCGGCCACGACGCGGCGGCCGGCGAGCAGGCCATATTCCGCCGTGGTCAGGATCGCCGGGCTCAAGATGCGTGCAACTCGCTGTGGTGGCGCCAACTCCACAAGAACAGCGCCCCCACGACCACCAGCGGACCTGAGATCACGAGCATCCAATCGAGGTGACCCCTCGCCATCGTCATCGCGTACAAAACGGCAAGGCCGATGAACGCCACGCCCCCGATCCACTCCCACCGCCACGACACGCCCA
>CAYZBZ010000017.1:0-30736 GCA_964476725.1 uncultured Vicinamibacterales bacterium | reverse complement strand
AACAGCTGGATCGTCGCGTCCTGCAGCGAGCCCTTTGGAATTCCGAGCTTGATCGTGTTGGTCATGGATGTGTCAAAGTCTGGCCTTGGGCGCTGGGCTTTGGACTTGAGCCTCTCCCAGAGCCCGAAGCCTAAAGCCTGGAGCCCACTTCTCCGTACTCACGAAAAAAACAGGAACGCTCGCCCGTGTGGCAGACGTTGCCGTCGCCGAGCCTCCTCACCAACACCAGCAGCGTGTCGTCGTCGCAATCCACCAGGACACGCTCGACCTTCAGCCGGTTGCCGGAGGTCTCTCCCTTCATCCACAGCCTGTCGCGCGTGCGGCTGAAGAACGTGGCGAAGCCGCTCTCGATCGTCCGGTCGAGCGCCTCCTGGTTCATGAAGCCGACCATCAGGACCTCGTTGGTGACGAGGTCCTGGATGACCGCCGGGATCAGGCCGTTCAGTTTCGAAAAGTCCATTGGCGTAAATGAAAAAAGCCCCGCTGAATGTTCCAGCGGGGCTCTGGTGGCTGCTGATTGATCTCGTGTTCGTTCAGTTCGCGTGCAGCTCGACCGGCCCGCCGGAGCAGGAAAAATGGTGGCGCCGATGATGGTGCTGCGCGCGGAGCATGCCCGTAAGCCTAACGTCCGCCCGTCGGCGCTGTCAAATGCGCCGCGGCGGAGGCCTTCGAGTCGCCGCTCCGCTTGTCGTTGACCCCGTACGGCGTGCCGTCGGCGGAGACCCAGATAGACTCGGCGTCACCCTGGGCGCCGCCCGTCCGGATGTTGTGTCCCATGGCCTTCAAACTGGCTTTTGCGTCCTCCGCCGGCCCGCCGTTCTTCTCGATGACGACGGTATCGGGCAGCCACTGATGGTGCATCCGCGCGAGATCGACCGCCTGACGCCCGGTCAGCCCGTACTCGGTGACGCCGAGCACGATGGTGAAGACCGTGTTGATGATCGTCCGGCCGCCCGGCGAGCCGGTGAGGAGCACGACCTTTCCGTTCCTGGTCACGATCGTGGGCGTCATGGAGCTCAGCATGCGCTTGCCGGGATCGATCACGTTCGCGGGCGTGCCGATATCGCCGCCCACATTGGTCTCTCCCGGCTTCCTGTTGAAGTCCCCCATCTCGTTGTTCAGCAGGAACCCGGCGCCCTTGACGACGACGTGCGAGCCGTAGCCTCCTTCCAGCGTATAGGTGCTGGACACCGCCAGGCCGTTGCGATCCATGACCGAGAAATGCGTCGTCTCGCCGGGTTCCCCCGACGGCGCCGTCACGACGTCGCGTCCGAGCTCGACGCTGCTGGACGCTTTCGAGAGATCGATGGACGCCGCGACGCCCTTCGCGTAGTCCTTCGAGGTGAGGAGCGCCACCGGCACGTCGACGAAATCCGGATCGCCCAGATGGCGCGCCCGATCCAGGTACGCGCGCCGCATCGCTTCGATCTGGAGGTGCAGCGCGGGCGCGGTCAGCAGCCCTTTCGATTTGAGGTCGTACGGCTCGAGGATGTTGAGCATTTCCACGAGCGCGACGCCTCCGGAGCTCGGAGGCGGCATCGAGATGATCTCGTATCCGCGATAGGTTCCGCGCACGGGCGTGCGCACCTTCGCTTCGTAAGCGGCGAGATCGTCCCTGGCGATCAGGCCGCCGTTCGCCTTCATGTCTTCCACGATGCGGTCGGCGATCCAGCCCTTGTAGAAGACGTCCGGGCCGTCGGTCGCGATTGCGCGAAGCGTCTTTCCGAGCTCCGGCAGCACCAGTCGATCGCCGGCGGCCCACTGGCCGCCGCCCGGCTTTCCGTACGCGGCCACTGACGCCGGGAATCGTTTCATCGGGCCGCCGACCTGCGCGTTCAGTCCGCGCGCGAGGCCGGCCGACATCACGAACCCCTGCTCGGCAAGCGCGACCGCCGGCATCACGACGTCCTTCCACGCCAGCGTGCCGAACCGCTTGTGCGCGAGCTCCAGGCCGCGCACGGTCCCCGGCACGCCCGGCGCGAGATACCCCGTGTCGGTCAACTCCCGGGCGATCTGCCCGTCGGCGCCCAGATACATCGTTCGCGTCGACTTCAGCGGCGCCTTCTCCCGATAGTCGATCGCGGTCGCCCGGCCGTCGGGCGCCCGGACGATCATGAAGCCGCCCCCTCCGATGTTGCCCGCGCTCGGATGCGTGACCGCCAGGGCGAACGCCGTGGCGACGGCCGCGTCGACCGCGTTGCCGCCACGCGCGAGCACCGACGCTCCGGCGTCGCACGCAGGCGAGGACGTGCAGACGACAACGCCATCCTTCCCGGGGACGCCCATGTCCTCGGCCGTGCGGGGCACGGCCGGGGCAAGAGCCAGGATGACAAGGGCAACAGATAGCAGCAGGCAGCAGCGCACGCGGCACCTCAACAGGCGAACAGATCGATTTTCGAAGCTTACACCCCGATGAGCGGCATGGGAATTGACCTTCCCGGCTGGAGCATGCGGAGCCGCGCGCGGGACACGCTGGTGAATGTCAGGAGCCGCGCTGGCGCTAACGCGCCGACCGCCGGCGCCTTTTTCGCTCGGCGTCTGCGGGGCGCCCGATCATGACCTCGGTCGCCTTGATGACCGCAAGCGCCTCGTCCCCACGTTTCAGCTTCAGCTCGTCGACTGCGTCACGCGTGATGATCGCCGTCAGCGCCTGATCGCCGACGCGCAGCCGCACCTGGGCGAGCAGCCCGTCGACGCGCACTTCCTCGATGATCCCGCGGAGCTGATTGCGCCCGCTGAGTGTCACGATCGCTCCCCCCGCGCCGCGCGGCCGCGGCAGGGGCGCGCCGGCCGTGGCCAGCAGTCGATCGATCTCGGTTTCGGGCACGCGGTGGTGCCCGCCAGCCGTGCGCCGCGTGCGCATGGAGCCGCGATAGATCCACTGCTTGACCGTGGGGTAGCTGACGCCGAGACGACGGGCCGCCTCCCTGGGCGTGACGAGATCCATACCGGCAAGAATCGTATTAAGTCGGATCTAAATCAACATCAAACCGTATTAAACTGCGGAAATGATTCTTGGCAACGCCGTGCTGGCCGCGGCGCTGGCGCTGGCCGAACAGCCAGCCCGGAACACGATCACCGTGTCGGCCGCCGTCAGCCTGACCGAAGCGCTGGAGGCGGTGGCGCGCGCGTACCAGGCCGCCGGCGGCGGGACGGTCCGCCTGAATTTTGCCGGCTCGAACGTGCTGGCGCGCCAGATCGTCAGCGGCGCTCCGGTCGATCTCTTCATCAGCGCGGACGAGCTGCAGATGGACGTCGCGGCGCGGGCCGGAGCCATCGACGTCAGCACGCGCGTGGACCTGCTCGGCAACCGTCTGGCGATCTTCACGCTGCCCGGCCGGGAGGTCCGGGATCCGGCCGCCTTGTCCGGGTCCGCGTTCCGCCGCATCGCCATCGGCGACCCGGCCGCCGTTCCCGCCGGCGTTTACGCCCGGAAGTTCCTCGAGGCGGTGGGTCTCTGGGCCGCGGTACAGCCCAAACTCGTGCCGGTATCCAATGTCAGGGCCGCAGTGGCGGCGGTGGAGAACGGCAGCGCCGAGGCGGCGATCGCGTACGAGACCGACGTCTCCGGCATGAAGACCGCGAGAGCGGCGCTTGTCATATCCGGGGCCGCCGCCCCGCGCATCGTGTATCCCGCCGCGATTGTCTCGGCGTCCCCCAACCGCGCGGGGGCCGAGCGCTTCCTTGCCTTCCTGAGTGGTCCGGAGGCCACCGCGATTTTCAGGCAGCACAAGTTCGTCCCGCTTGCGCCGCGCCCCTGACATCATGGACGCCTGGCGCATCACCTGGTTCACGCTCCTGACGGCGTCCTTCGCGACGCTGCTGATGCTGCCCCCCGGGCTGCTGCTCGCGTGGCTGCTCGCCCGCGGACGGTTCCGGGGCCGGGTGCTGCTCGAGACGATCGTGTCGCTGCCGCTGGTGATGCCTCCTGTCGCGACAGGGCTCGTGCTGCTGATGCTCGTCGCACCGCGGGGTCCCCTGGGACGTCTGCTCGCGGGCGCGGGCGTCGAGGTCGTGTTCACCTGGAAGGCGGTCGTGCTCGCGATGGCGGTGATGGGGTTGCCGCTTCTCGTGCGGACCGCCCGAGTCGGCTTCGAACAGGTGGATGGGCGCTACGAGGCGGCCGCATCGACCCTCGGGGCCTCACCAATTCGCGTGTTTTTCACCGTGACCCTCCCGCTCGCGCGCCCCGCCGTCGTCGCCGGCGCCGTCATCGGCTTCGCGCGGGCGCTCGGCGAGTTCGGCGCGACCATCATGATCGCGGGCAGCATTCCGGGCGCCACGAGGACCCTGGCGGTGGCGATCTACTCCTTTGCGGAAACCGGTCGCGATGAAGAGGCGGCGCTTCTCGTCGCCATTTCCGCGACGATCGCCTTCCTCGCGTTGTGGCTGTCAAACTGGCTGTCGTCACGGGCGGGCATACGCGCGTGATCGTGCTTGACCTTACGCTGCGGCAGGGGGACTTCACGCTGCAGGTCTGCGAGCGCCTCGACGGGCGCGTCACCGCGCTCTTCGGCCCGTCGGGAGCCGGCAAGACCACCATCCTGGACACGATCGCGGGATTGCGCACTCCGGAATCCGGATCGATCGCGGTGGGCCCCCGGGTGCTGTTTGACGCCGCCGGCCGCGTGAACCTGCCCCCGCATCAGCGGCACATGGGGTACGTCGCGCAGGACGTCGCGCTGTTTCCCCACATGAGCGTGCGCCGCAACGTGCTGTACGGCCGGCGCGCCGGCCAGAAGCTGCCGCTGGCGACCGTCGCGCGGATGCTGGAAATCGAGGCGCTGCTCGATCGTCGCGTGCCGCAGCTCTCGGGAGGGGAGCGCCAGCGCGTGGCGCTCGCACGCGCGCTGATGTCGGCGCCGGAGCTGCTGCTCCTCGACGAACCGCTTGCCGCCGTCGACATCGAGCGCCGGCGGCGGATCCTGCCGTATCTCGAACGCGTGCGCGACGAGCTCAGCATGCCGATCCTCTACGTCACGCATGACGCGTCGGAAGTGAGGCAGCTTGCCGATCACGTGGTGGTCCTGGAGGAAGGCCGCGTTGTCCGGTCCGGCCGGCCCGAAAGCACCTTGAGCCACTGAGGCCACAAGACACCGGCGGTTGCTTTCGAGCCCCTGCCATCTCTGCCACGATAGCCGCCTCTCGGGGTGCCGACGAGACAGTCGATCTGGTGCTCTGGCACTGGAAGGATCCGCGCCTCCAGACCCAGCAGGAAGTGCAGGAGCCGCGCGACCGCGGCTCAGCTACCTCGCCGAATACCGCGTGCAGCCGCAGAGATTCATCAGGCTGACCGCGTCAACGACCCGGGCATGTCCGCGGTCTGGTGCATGGTTCCGGCGGTCAAGGCCGCGATGGCCGCCGGCGTTGTCGACCCGAAGAAGATAAGGATCACCGGCCACTCGTGGGGCGGCTACCGGACGGCCTTTCTGATCACCCGCATGAAGGAGTACTTCGACCGCTACCTCATGGGAGCCCCCGCGCCGGACTGGATGACGAACGGCGTCCCGCGGCTGCAAATGGACGAGCACTTGGAGCAGCGCAAGGCCGCCCCGAAGCCGAAGAGGATCACGACAGCCCCTGACGCAGGGCGCTGATCGGCGGCAAAAAATTTGCGGACACCGCGGGAAAGAGGGAAAAGAGGGATCATTCCGGCGCATTTCGTGGGATGCTGTGTGCCGACGCCTGCGAGCGTCTTTCGAAGGAGATCAGATGGCCAAGACCGCCAAGAAGAAGACTGCGACGAAGAAGAAGACCGCGACGAAGAAGAAGGCCGCCCGGAAACCGAACGCCGCGTTCATGAGGCCCGTGACGCCCAGCCCGGCGCTGGCGGAGGTCATCGGCTCCAAGCCGGTTCCGCGGACCGAGGTCACCAAGAAGCTGTGGGCCTACATCAAGAAGAACGGACTGCAGGACGCCAAGAACCGGCGCATGATCAACGCTGACGCCGCGCTGAAGGCGGTCTTCGGCGGCAAGGCGTCGGTCAACATGTTCGAGATGACCAAGCTGGTGGGCAGGCACCTCACGTAGTCCGCGACTTCGAGCGCGCGCAACGACCTTGCGCACGCGAGCGAGAGGCTCGCCACGCTTCGGGCCGGAACGACCGGCCGAAGTGTGGCGACTCCGTGCCCATCAGTCCCGTGCCCGTCAATCGAAGAAGAAGAAGTTCCCGCCCCCCCCGCCGAAGCGCGGGTTCACGATGTTGTTGAAGATCGATCCGAAGGAGTACGAGATCCCGAAGTTCACGAAGTACCGATAACCGGTCGCCAGCTGCCGCTGGCGGACCAGGATCTCCTCGGTCGATGCTTCGCCGAGCGGCAGGAAGATCTGGTCCCGCGTCCGCGACAGGTTCGTGAAGACGTTGAAGGAGAATCCCTTGAACAACCGGACGTTGACCGCTCCGAACCCGGAAACGCTGTACTTGCTCGGGGCCGTCAGATACTGCGAGAACTCCACCGAGCCGGACGCGGTTCCCCACGGCTGCCGCAGGCTCAGCGACGTTTCCAGCTTGTGATCCAGCAGCTTCTCCTTGATCCTCCCGTACACGGTCTCTTCCTTGTAGTCGAGCGAGTTGGCACCGACCGTGTACTGCACGGTCAGCATCCGCCGCGTCGACTGTGAGTACGGAAAGAAGTTGTACTCGAGGCCCGGCGCGATCCGCATGCGCATGTCGTAGTTGAGAAACGTGGACGCCCCGATGTTGCCGACGAGCCCGGCCGACCAGTGCTGCGTCAGGCTCTTGACGACCAGCGCGTTCGTGTCGAAGTTCCTGCTGACCGACTTGAAGAGCTCCGTCTCGAGCTGGAATGAGCTCTGCTCGTAGTTCATGCTCGTCGAGAAGCTCAGCCTCCAGTCGTCGGTGGTCCGGTTTGCCGACGCGGATCCTCGAAGCGACCGGCTCTTGTTCGATTGCTCCCCGTTGAAGCTCCCGCCGACGTTCGCGCGGAACACCCAGAGGTTCCAGGGATCTTTCTTGGGGTCCAACTTCGCGGCCGCGGTGTCGTCAGGCGTGAACGTGACCTTGATCTTCGGGGCGAGCGGCGTTTCCGACACGTACCGGACGAGACCGCGCTTGAGCACTTCGGCGATCCCCTTCCGGTTCTCGTCCGAGGTGGCGGTCTGCGGCGCGACGTACTTCAATGTCTGCTCGACCCCGGCAAACCGCCCGAGGCCGATGAACTTGATCGTGTATTCGGTGCCCCCGCCCCCTGTGCTCTGCGTCGTAACCAGGACGTGGACGTCGGCGTCCTTCCGATCCCGCATGTAGTCGATCACCGTGATCTCCTGGCGGAGATAGTTCTCGTCGCAGAAGAAGCTGCAGTCGAGAAAGACACGGACGGCGCCGGTGCGGGCGGCTTCGGAGGCCGGCGCGTCCTGCGCGGCGGCGCTCCCGGCGTGTGCCAGCAGCACGCAGAGGACGACGCGGCGCAAGGCTCGGATCATACGGGCTTTAGACGTGCAGCCGCGCGGGTTGGTTGGTCCATTCTGGTGCAATTCCAGGCCTAAAACCGCGTATTCACGAAGTTGTTGAAGATGGATCCGAACGTGTAGCTGAGGCCGGCGGAGAAACGATACCGGTACGAGGTCGCGAGCTGGCGGCGGCGGAGAAGGATCTCTTCGTCCGATTGACGGAAAAACCTTTGAAGAGCCGCACGTCGATATCGCCGCTCGCCACCAGCCTGTGACGGCTCGGGTCGTGAAAATAGGTCGCCGCCTCCAGGGACAGTCCGCTCGACCCCCACGGCTGCCGCACATCGAAGGACGACAGCAGCACGCCGTCCGCGACGGTCTCGTCGTCCTTTCCGTAAATGGTCGTCTGGAGGTATTTGAAGCGTGTGAGCCCCGTCGTGAACTGCACCGTCAGCTCGCGCCGTGACGACTCGGCGTACGGAAAGACGTTGTACTCGATGCCCGCCGCGACACGCGACACGCGATCCTGATTCAAGAACGTGGTGGACGAGATGCGACCGCGCCCGGCGACCGCCCAGTGGTCCCCCAGGCTCTTCACGACGAGCCCGTTGACGTTGTGATCGTGCGACGCGTCGGTGAGCATTTCGCCGTCGCTCAGCGTGAACCGGTTCTCGTGAACATTCAGGTTCCCGGAGAGGTTGATCTTCCACTCGTCGGTGGTCCGGTTCGCGGAGATGGACGTCGAGAGATTGCGCGACTTGTTGCTCTCCTCGCCGTTGATCGACCCGGTTCCGCGAAGACGGAACGACCAGTAGTTCCACGGATCCAGTGCCGGGTCTGCAGCCGCCTGAGCGGTCTGACCGGAGCGATACATGAGCCGCAGGCGGTCCGCGGCGGCCGTCGAGGTCACATACCGCACGAGGCCCAGTTTCAGGAGATTCGTGTACCCCTCCCGCCGTTCATCGCCGGTCTGCGTCTGCGTCGCCACGTATTTCAGGTCGTCGTCCACGCCTTCGAACCGGTCGAGACCGATGAACTGGAAGTCGTACTCCACGCCGCCGCCTCCGGTCGGCTGCGTCGTCACCAGGATATGCAGCTCGGCGGCCTTCCGATCGCGTACGTAGTCCACGAACGGGATCTCTCGCCGCAGGTAGTCGAAGTCACAATTGTTGCAGTCGAGGAATACGCGCAACGCGTCATTCCGCGCCGCTCCCTCGGACTGCGACTGCGCCGCGGCGGCCGTCAGCAAGGTCAGGAGGAAGGTGAAGCACACGAACATTGCCGTGGATGGAAAGCGCCTGCTGGTGTCCAGATTGCCCTCGCCGGATGGTGACCTCGCCTTTTCCGGCGGTCGATGAAAAGAAGGCCTCGATACTGACGCCACGCCGGCGCGGAGCCGAAGCTGCGGCGCTAGTGGCCACTACGTCGTCAACACGACCTTGCCGATGTTCTGACGGCTCTGAATGAAGCGGTGCGCGTCGGCCGCGTGCTCCAGCGGGAAGGTCCGCGCGACGACCGGCTTCAGGCGCTCCGCGCGCAGCTCGCTCATCAGCATCTCCATCAACGGCGCGAGCTGGCGCCGTTCATCCCACAAGTGGCCGATGTGAAGGCCGAACACCCCGCGGTTGCGGTTGATCAGCGACATCGGATCGAACCGCGGCGTCGAGGCCCACGCCCGGAAGACGTGCCAGAGATTCCGCCGCTCGCCGGGGGCGGCCGCGGACAGCCCGAAGATGATGAGCCGGCCGAGCGGCGCGAGCATCCGATAGCTCGAGGTGAAGCTGCGCCCGCCGATCGGATCGAGAATGACGTCAACCCCGCGTCCGCGGGTCAGCTTCATCACTTCTTCCGCGACGTTCGCATGGCGGTAGTCGATCGCGTGATCCACGCCGAAGCTCCGGAGGGCGTCGTGCTTGAACGCCGACGCAGTGCCGATCACCGTCGCGCGGCGCAGCCTGGCGAGCTGTGTGGCGGCAATGCCGACGCCGCCGCCGGCATTGTGCACCAGCACCGTTTCGCCGGGCGCGAGCGCGGCCATGCGATACAGCGCCATCGCCGCGGTCAGGTAGTTGACCGGGACCGCGGCCGCTTCGGAATCGCTCAGCTCGTCTGGGAAATGAAAGGCCTGCGCCGCCGGGACGATGACCGTATCGGCGTAGCCGCCGAAGCGGGTCAGCGCGACGACCCGGTCACCGGGGGCGAGGCCGACGACCGATCGACCCACGGCGTCTATGAAACCGGCGACCTCGTACCCGACGACCATCGGCGGCCGCGGCGCGTCAGGGTAGAGACCAAGCCGCGCGAGGATGTCGGCGAAATTGACGCCGGCCGCGCGCACACGAATCCTGATTTCTCCATCGCCCGGCGACGGATCTGGGAGCTCGCGTGTCTCGAACACGTCGGGCGCGCCGAATCTGGGGATGACGATCTGGCGCATCGGCAGCTGTCGTGAAGGCTGGAGCCTACCACAGCCTGCCCGTCATCGGCCGTCAGGCCCGAGCGAGGATGGCCAGCAGCGCCTTCTGAACGTGGAGCCTGTTTTCAGCCTGGTCGAAGACGACGGAAGCCGGCGAGTCGATCACGTCGTCGGTGACCTCGTCGCCGCGGTGGGCCGGCAGGCAGTGCATGAAGAGCGCGCCAGGGGCGGCGTGCGACATGAGGGCCGCATTCACCTGATACGGGGCGAAGATGGCGCGCCGGTCGGCGGCCTCCTGCTCCTGGCCCATCGACGTCCACACGTCGGTGTAGACGGCATCCGCGTCGCGAACGCCAGTCACGGGGTCCAGCGTCACCTCGAGCGATCCGCCGAACTGCGCGATGCGCGCGACGCCGTCACAGGTCCGCTCCGGCAGCTCGAACCCCGGCGGGGTTGCCACGCGAACGTGCGCTCCGAGCATCGCGGCGGCCTGTGCGAGAGAGGTCGCGACGTTGTTGCCGTCGCCGACGAACGCGATCGTTCGTCCGCGGAGGCTGCCCCACGTTTCCGCCAGCGTGAGGCAATCCGCGAGCGCCTGGCAGGGATGCTCCTCGTTGGTCAGCGCGTTGACGACGCGGAGGCGAGGCGCGGCGGCCGCGAACTCCGCCAGGCGCGCCTGCGCGTACGTGCGGACGACCGCGGCCGAGACCCAGCGCTCGAGATTGCGTGCGACGTCCGCAATCGTCTCGCGTCCTCCGAGCGCCACGTCCTGCGGCGGCTCGATCACGTCCCCGCCAAGCTCTCGAACCGCGATCTGGAACGTTGACCGTGTTCGGAGCGACGGCTTCTCGAAGAGGAGCGCCACGTGCCGTCCTTCGAGAGGACGTTCGTGCGGCACGCCGGCCGCGCGCGCGGCCTTGAGCTGCCCGGCCAGATCGAGGCACGCCGTCAGCGCCTCGTGATCGTAATCGAGGATCGAGAGGAACTTGCCTTTTCCCTTGTGCCTTGTGCCTTGGGTCAATGTCTGTCCCGTCACGTGCGGTACTCCGCGTTGATCCGCACGTACTCAGCGCTCAAATCGCAGGTCCACATCTGCGAGCGCCCCGGGCCACCGGTTCCGAGGTCGACCTCGACGACGATCTCGGTCCCCTTCAGATACTCGGCCGCCTCGGGTGCGCGCTCGTCGTGAGGCGCGCCGGCGCTGAAGAGCTCGACAGGCCCGATTCGGACGGCCGCGGCATCGGTCACGAACGCCGAACCCGAGCGTCCCGCCACCGCGACGAGCCGCCCCCAGTTCGGATCACCGCCGTGAATCGCGGTTTTCACCAGCGGCGAGTTCGCGATGGCGCGCGCCGCGCGCCGCGCCTCGTCGTTCGACACGGCCCCGGTGACGTGGACCGTCACCAGCTTGGTCGCCCCCTCGCCCCCGCGAACGATGCCGATCGCCAGCGGCTCGCACACGCGTCGAAGCGCATCGACGAGCAGAGGAAAATCGTCGTCGGACAGGCTGATCGCGCTCGCGCCGTTTGCAAGCGCGAACACGCAGTCGTTCGTCGAACATTCCCCGTCGACGGTGATCGCGTTGAACGTGTCGTCCACGGCGGCCTTCAGCGCGCGCTGAAGCAGCGCCGGATGGACGGCGGCATCGGTCGTCACGAAGCCGAGCATCGTGGCCATGTTGGGCTCGATCATGCCGGATCCCTTCGCGATGCCGCCGACGCGGAAGGTGCCTGCCGGGCCCGCGACTTCGACGGACGCTTCCTTCGGAAACGGATCGGTCGTCATGATCGCGCGCGCGGCGTCGGCGCCGCCGCTCGGCGCAAGGGCGGCGGAAGCGCTCGCGATGCCGCGGCCGACCTTCGCCATGTCCAGCTTGACCCCGATCACACCGGTCGACGCCACGAGCACGGCCGAGGCGTCGCAGCCGAGCGCCGTTGCCGTCTGCCGCGCCATCGCCTGAGCGTGCTCCATGCCGTCCGCGCCGGTGCATGCGTTTGCACACCCGCTGTTGACGACAATCGCGGACGCGCGCCCCCCTGAGACGGCAAGCTGACGGCGCGAGACCAGGATTGGCGCCGCCTGCGCCCGGTTGGTGGTGAACACGCCGGCGGCGCTTGCCGCCGTGTCGGAGACGATCAACGCGAGGTCGAGGCCCCGCGCCTTGATGCCGCAGGAGACCCCCGCCGCTCGAAAGCCCAGCGGCGCGGTCACGCCCGACCCCGCCCAGACGTCGCTCACGCGGGCACCGCGTGCGGCGGGTTCCTGTCGGCGGCGCCGAATGCGCCTGGCGGGTCGAGCTGCAGCCGCTCGACGTTGGGCCGGCGCGCGCCGACCGTCCGGCCGGCATAGATCACCGCAGCCGGCTGTTCGGGCCTGACCTGCACGCCGTCACGAAGCGGCAGCGTGACCGCGTACTGCCCGCAGCGGCGGAACAGCGGACACGTCGTGCAGTCGTGCGCGATCTTCTCGGGCACCCACACATGGGGCACGATCGTGAAGCCCATCTTCACGAAGTGCGACGGCTGGTGCGTGAAGGCGCACAGTGTGGCGAACCCGCGTGACGCCGCGCCGGCCGCCAGCTCGGTGACGAGCCGGGGCCCGATATGCCGCCCGCGAGCGTGCTGGTCGACCACGAGCGAGCGCACCTCGGCGACGCTCTTGCTGAGCGGCGCAAGCTCCGCGCAGCCGACGACGGCCTCGTCGCCCTCCGCCACGAGGAACCTCGAGGCGTTCGCGACGATGTCGTCGAGCGTGCGGGGAAGCAGGTGCCCGAGCTCGAGGTTTTCCGAGATGAGCCGGTGTACCGCGGCTGCGTCCTGCGGGACGGCCTGTCTGAAGGTCACCGTGGTCATTGCCGTGGTCCCCCGAATGCCGCGGTCAATGCGGCGTCGAGCAGTCCGATGGCCTCGTCGATCTCGGCGGCGGTGACGATGTACGGCGGAAGAAGGCGGATGACCGTCTCGGCCGTGCGGTTCACGAGCAGCCCCTGCTGAATCGCGGCGTCGACGATCGGCGCCGCGGAACGATCGAGCTCCAGCCCCCACATCAGGCCGGCGCCGCGGATCGTGCGAATGACAGGATGGCGGGCCGCGAGCGCGTGCAGCCTGGCCTCGGTGTGCGCGCCGACGCGCGCGACATGCGACATGAGCCCGTTGTCCACCAGCTCCTCGAGGAACACGAGTGCGGCCCGGCAGGCCAGCAGGTTGCCCCCGCACGTGCTGCCGTGATCGCCGAATACGGCCGCGCTGGCGACGCGCTCGCTGAAGAGCGCCGCGGCGATCGGGACGCCGGCGCCAAGCGACTTGCCGACCGCCATCAGATCCGGCTGCAGGCCGATCGCGGCGGAGTAGAACGGACGTCCCGTCCGTCCGAGACCGCACTGGACCTCGTCCGCGATGAGCAGCGCGCCCGTCCGCTTGCACGCCTCGGTGATTGCCGCCGCCATGGACGCGCTCAGCGGCCGCACGCCCCCTTCCCCTTGTATCGGCTCGACGATGACCGCGGCCGTACGATCGGTAACAGCCGCCTTCAGCGCCGCCGCGTCGTCCGCGGGAACGAACGTCACTTCCGGCACGAGCGGCGCGAACGGGGCGCGGTAGTGATCGTCCCAGGTGACCGACAGCGAGCCCATGGTGCGCCCGTGAAAGGAGTGTTCGAGCGCGACGAACCCGGGGCGGGCGTGCCCCTGTGCGTGCCAGTACCGCCGCGCGAACTTCAGGGTCGCCTCCACGGCTTCGGTGCCGCTGTTGCAGAAGAACGCACGCGGCAGCCCTGACAAGCTCGACAGCCGGGTCGCAACTTCCCCTTGCAACGGGTGGAAAAACAGGTTCGACGTGTGCAACAGCTGCCGTGCCTGCTCGGCGAGCGCTGCCGCGAGGCGCGGATGCGCGTGACCGAGCGCCGCGACGCCCACGCCGGAGATCAGGTCGAGGTAGCTGCGGCCGTCCGCGTCGAACAGGCGGCATCCGCGCCCGCGCTGGAACACCACGGTGCCGCGCCGGTAGACCTGCAGCACGTGTTCTCTTTCGATCGCGATTACGTCAGTGGCTGTCGTCATGTCTGTTCCGTTCTGTCCCGCGCTACGAACGCGTCCCCGCCCGGGCGGTCGCCGCGTCGATTCGCGTGCCGGCTGCTGCCGAATAGTCCGTCACGCCGCGGCCCGACACGATGGAGATCTCGTTCACGCCGCCGTCGAGCGCGCGGCGGCAGGCCGCGAGCTTCGCGATCATGCCCGAATGTGCGGCGCCCGATGCGGTCATGGCGTCGATCGCCTCCGGCGTCAGCCGGGCAATCGTCGCGCCGCCCGCGTCGAGCACGCCAGCCGTCGCCCCTGCGACGATCAGCCTCCGGGCTCCCAGTGCGGCGGCAAGATGGCCGGCCAGCACGTCGGCGTTGACGTTCAGCAACGCCCCTGACCCGCTGACCCCCACGCTTGCCACGACGGGGACGTACCCGAGCTGCAGCAGGTCGTGCAGGAGCGACATGTCCGTGCCATCGGGCTGTCCAACAAGCCCCAGGTCGACCCGTTCGCCAGCGACCGTCTGCATGGTGCCGGCAGGTGCGGAACGGCCGATGAGCCCGTCGGCGCCGGTCAGACCCACAGCGCGGGGGCCGGCTGCGCCGATCGCGGCGACGAGCGCCGTATTCGTTCGCCCCGCAAGGACGCAGACCGCGGCGTCGAGCGCCGGGGCATCGGTCACGCGCAACCCGTCTACGAAGCGCGGCGCTTCGCCGCGCGCGCGCAGTTCCGCGTCGATCGCCCGCCCGCCGCCGTGGACGACCACCAGCGGACCGCTCGCCGCCAGCCTCGCGATCGCCGCGGCGGCGATCGCCATCGCCGCGGCATCTTCGAGCAGTTCCCCTCCGAGCTTGAGAACCGTGGCCGTCGTCCTTTCCGTCGCTTCCGTCACTTCCGTCACTTGATCACTTCAGCCTTCTAACCAGCCTTCTAACCAGCCTTCCAACTTCTCACTTCAGACTTTCAGTTGAGCCCCGTTGTCTCGTCGAAGCCGAAAACGACGTTGAAGTTCTGAATGGCCTGCCCGGCCGCCCCCTTCACCAGGTTGTCGATGCAGACGGCCATCACCAGCTGGGCGTCCTTGACCCGCCAGCCGATGTCGCAGAAATTCGTGTGCGCCACGTGCTTGATCTCCGGCAAGTCCGCCCCGGTCAGCCGCACGAATGGGGACTGCGCGTAGGCGCGGGTCAGCGCCGCTTCGATCGCGACGGCATCCACGCCAGGCCTGAGCCGCGCGTAAATCGTCTCGAAGATGCCGCGGTCGAGCGGGACCAGGTGCGGCACGAACGTCACGGGCACGCCGAGCTCCTGTTCGATCTCGGCGGCATGGCGGTGCGCGAACACGCCATACGCCGCGACGTTGTCGTGACACTCGGAGAAATGCGTGCGCGCGGTCGGCGTCTTCCCGGCGCCCGAGATGCCGGACTTCGCGTCGATGATGATGCTCGGTTCGAGCAGCGACGCGGCCACGAGCGGCTGCAGCGCGAGCACGGCGGCCGTCGGATAACAGCCAGGACACGCCACGAGCGTCGCGCTCGCCAGCTCGAGCCGGTGCTGCTCCGTCAGCCCGTACGCGACGCCCGACACGGCGGACGGCGAATGCGGGTACCACCGCTGTCGCAGCGCTGAGTCCCTCAGACGGAACGCGCCGGAAAGATCGAACACGCGAGTGCCGCGGTCGGCCAGCGCCGGACCAAGCTCAGCCGCAAGCGTGTCGGGCACCGCCAGGAACACGGCGTCGGTTCCGGTCGCGAGCTGCTCGACGTCGAGCGGCGCAACCGGCGCGTCCCAGATACGGGCAAGCGCGGGCAACCGCTTTGCCTCGGAAGCGCCCGACGCCATCGCATAGCGCACGTCCGCATGCGGGTGACGGATGAGCCGGCGGAGCAGCTCGATCCCGGCATAGCCGGTCACGCCCGCAACCCCGACCCTGACTGAGGAATACTTATTCATCAGAACGTTCAGTTATACAGGCTATTATTTGAGCGGTCAAGATAAATTGTTGTAAATGAACGATCTGACAGGCCGTGCTGCTGTATAATGATCGTTCGTTTCGTGCATACTTATGAAATCAGGCCGCCAGTCCGCCATTCTCGAGATCATCGACCGCGAGGCGATCACGAGCCAGGAACAGCTGCGGGCCCGGCTACACGGGCTGGGGATTGACGCGACGCAGGCGACGCTGTCCCGGGACATCCACGCCCTCGGGCTGATCAAGCGGGCGGCCGACGGCGCGTACCGGCGTGCCGGTGCTGACGTCGATCCCGCGCCCGACCCGGGCGACCTCCTCCGGACGGCGGTGGACGAATACCTGCGCCGGCACCAGGCAGTGGAGCAACTGCTCGTGCTGAGGACGGATGCCGGCCAGGCCCAGCCCCTGGCGGTCGCGATCGATCGAGCGGGTCTCGCGGAGATTGTCGGCACGATTGCCGGAGACGACACGATCCTGGTCATCTGCCGCAGCGCACCGGACGCCGCCGTGCTGTCGAAACGGCTCGACGAGTGGAGGAACGCCTGAGACGGCTGCGCGTTGCGCTTTGGCAATGGCTGGTGAACGACTTCTCGAATCACCACAGAGACAACGGAGCAAACAGAGAACATCATTGATCCACTCCGTTCTCTCCGTTGGCTCTGTGGTAGAAACCCACCCGGGTTACACGCGGCAAGCGCCGCGACAACAGCTCGGTGAACGTGTGAAGGTTGGAGTCATCCATGGAACGCATCGTCCTGGCATACTCGGGGGGGCTGGACACCTCGGTGGCGATCCCCTGGCTCGCGGAGAAGTACGGCGCCGAGATCATCGCGGTGACGCTGGATCTCGGGCAGGGTCGTGAGCTGTCCGACGTGCGCGAGCGCGCGCTCGCGGTCGGCGCGCTGCGGGCCCATGTCATCGACGCCCGGGAAGAGTTCGCCCGCGACTACATCCTGCCTGCGCTGCAGGCGGGCGCAATCTACGAAGACCGCTACCCGCTGGCGACGGCGCTCGGCCGGCCGCTCATCGCCAGGCACGTCGTCGAGATTGCGCGGATGGAAGGGGCGACGGCCATCGCGCACGGCTGCACGGGAAAGGACAACGATCAGGTGGGCCTTGACGTGTCGTCGCGCGCGCTCGATCCCTCCATCAAGGTCATCGCGCCGGCGCGCGCCTGGGGCATGACGCGTACCGACGAAATCGAATACGCGCGCGCCCGCAACATTCCCGTGCCCGTCACGATTGCAAGCCCGTACAGCATCGACTCCAACCTGTGGGGCCGCTCCATCGAATGCGGCGTCCTCGAGGATCCGTGGGCCGAGCCTCCTGACGGGATCTACACGCTGACGCGATCGGCGAAGGACTGCCCGGACGAACCCGCGTATATCGAAATCGACTTCGAGGGGGGCGTCCCGGTGCGGACCAACGGCATCGAGATGCCGCTCCTCGAACTGATCGAGAGCCTCGAGACGATCGCGGGTGCGCACGGTGTCGGGCGAATCGACATGGTCGAGAACCGGCTCGTCGGCATCAAGTCGCGCGAGATCTACGAAGCTCCGGCCGCGGTCGTCCTGCACGCGGCGCACGGCGAGCTTCAGCGGATCGTCATCGCGCGCGATCTGGAGCGGATCGCCCACGACATGGCGCGTGCCTACGCCGACCTCGTGTACAACGGACTCTGGTTCTCGCACGCGCGTGAGGCTATCGACGCCTTCGTGAAGGCGATTCAACCCCGCGTCACCGGTTCGGTGCGTCTGAAGCTGTTCAAAGGCGACTGCCGCGTCGTCGGCCGCAAATCGCCGCATGCGCTCTACGACCGCGGCCTGGCCACTTACGACGCCGGCGATCTTTACGATCACAGCGCCGCCGAAGGCTTCATCAAGATCTGGGGGCTGCCTATCGAGACCGCGGCGCGCAAAGCGGCCGCCGCCCCCAGGCCCGCATCGGTGGGGCGCTAAGGCATGGCGCACCTCTGGTCCGGACGTTTCGCGGGGGATCCCGACCGGGCGCTCTTCGAGTTCGGCGCCTCGTTCAAGTTCGACCGTCGCCTGTTCGAGGACGACGTCACCGGCAGCCTCGCGTGGGCGGAAGGGCTCGAACGCGCCGGCGTGCTCACGCAGGCGGACGCGTCGGTCATCCGCACGGCGCTCGAGGACATCGCGTCGAGAGGGGCGGATCCCGCGTTCTTCACCTCCGAGGCGGCCCGCGACGACGAAGACGTCCATTCCTTCGTCGAGCGCGAGCTGGTGTCGCGCGTCGGCGACGCCGGCCGCCGCCTGCACACAGGCCGATCGCGAAACGAGCAGGTGTCGCTCGATCTCCGGCTCTACCTGAGGCGGCGCGTTCCCCCGCTGCAGCACAGCATCGCGGCGCTCGCCGGCGTGCTCGCGGACCAGGCACAGGCGGCAGGCGACGCGTTGATGCCGTCGTACACCCACATGCGCCGCGCGCAGCCGATCCTCGCGGCCCACTTCTTCCTCGCGCATGCCGCGGCCCTGCGCCGCGACCACGGCCGCTTCGCGTCGGTGATCGTCGAAGCCGACGAGCTGCCGCTCGGATCGGGCGCCATCGCGGGAACCAGCTACGCGATCGACGTGCAGGGGCTCGCCCATCGTCTCGGCTTCTCCCGCGTCGTCGCGAACAGCATCGATGCCACTGGCGATCGGGACTTCGTCGCGTCGTTCCTTCACGCGTCCGCGCTGGCGATGGTGCATCTGAGCCGTCTGGCGGAGGATCTGATTCTCTTCACATCCGAAGAGTTCGCGTTCTTCGAGCTGGCGGACACCGCGGCAACCGGCAGCAGCCTGATGCCGCAGAAGAAGAACCCTGACCCCCTGGAGCTGGTGCGTGGAAAGGCGGGACGCATCATCGGACGCCTGGCCGGATGGCTGGCGACGATGAAGGGGTTGCCGATCGGCTACAGCAAGGATTTGCAGGAAGACAAGGAAGGAGTGTTCGAGGCAGAGGACACCCTGCGCGCCTCGCTTGCCGCCGCCGCTGCCGTCATCGCAGGGCTCTCGATCAACCGCGCGACGACGGAAGCCGCGGCCTCAGGCCTGCTGCTCGCCACCGACGTCGCGGACTACCTGGTGGCCAAGGGCCTGCCGTTCCGGGACGCGCACGAGGTGGTCGGCGCGCTCGTCCGCCGGCTCGTCGAAGAGCGCCGCTCGTTCGAGGCCCTGACGCTCGAGGAATGGCGCGCGCACTCCCCGCTGTTTGATTCGGACGTCCGGTCCGCCATTACGCCCGCGGCCTCAGTGGCTCGAAAGCGCACGCCGCAATCCACGCACCCCGACGCGGTAGCGCGCGCGCTCGCCGAGCTGCGGGCATGGCTGGAGCGAGTCAACGGTGGGGGCGGAGATCTCCGTAACTCGGCGATCAGAATTTGAAGGTAAGCCCTACCGTGCCGCGCCAGAACTTGAACTGGCCGAGCTCGATGTCGATCCCGTCGTCGCTGGTGTTGCGCATCGAGCGGAAAAAGCGGATGTCCCCGCGCAAACCCACGTTGTCGGTGAAGAACCCCCCCACGCCGGCTCCTGCGTTGAAGCCGAAATCCGTGCTGTCGATGCTGCCGAAAAACTGACCGACGTCATCGACTTTGGACTTGATGAGGCCCACGCCGCCGGACACGTAAGGACGGACGCCGCCATGCGGGGCGCCCACGACGATGTTCGCCATGGCGGTCGTGACGTTGCCGTCGCCAACGAAGTCGATGCCGCTATCACCCGGGTCGGTACGGAAGAAGTTCGGCGAGTAGCCGAAATCGAGCTCGAAGCCCACGGCACCAGAACCAACCCACGCGAGCGAGGCGCCGTAGTTCAGCTTGCGTTCGAACTCGCTCTTGAAGCTGTCTTCGTCGGCGCCGATGTTGGCGCTCCCACCGAAGGTTGAGCCGATGAACGGCGTAAACAGCCAGTCGGCGGAGGCTTTTCCGGGGACCGCTGTAGACGCGATGAGTACCAATGAGGCCGTGACGAACAACTTACGCAGTGACATGTGACTCCTCGTCCTGATTCTGCGGGTGCGCCCCGCTGTAGGCGTGACACGACTCGTCCGTAGACGCGTATCCAGCGCGGAAGGATGCAAGCCATGTGCCTTTGGGGACGCCGAGCCCACGCCAGAGCTTAGCGCGGGGCTGCCGTGGTGGGTTGACCGCTACTGTTCCTTTTCGATCTCGATCGTCGCGGGAGCGGTGAGCCGAACCGTGACAATAGTGCCCGCAGGCAACGTGGCGGCGTTGCGGTCGCCAGCCATGACGGCCGCGGACCCGCCAGCCGCGCCGGCCGCCCCACCCATCACGGCTCCCTTGCCGCCACCGATGATCGCGCCGAGAATCGCGCCGCCGATGGCCGCTCCGCCGATCTTTCGCGCACTGTCGTTCGCCGGGGAGTCTCCTTCGCGGAAGATCGCTTCGGTCCGGAGCGGGATCTCGCGGCCGTCCGCGAGCACGAGGGTGTGGAACCGGACGCCGAGGCGCGCGCGCTCCTTCATCTTGCCCCCGCGTTCGACAAGCGTGACCGATCCGATGACGCGCGATCCCGCCGGAATCGCGAGGCGTCCGGCCGCGGTCACGTCGCGACTCACGCGAGCGTCGACGCGATCTTCGAGGCGCGCACGCTCCGTTGAGAGCGACGTGTCGACCTGCAGGCCCACGACCGACGACGCGGGAAGAACGGCCTCCTCGAATTGCGCCTGTGGCGGCGGCTCGGGCACGCGCACGGGCTCCTGCGCCGGCTCATTCGGGGGCGCGGGATTTGGCGTCTCCGGACCGCCCCGGTCAACCGGGGGAGCGACAGCGGCGGGCACCTGAGGCGCGGCTGGGCGCGGCTGGCTATTGGCCGTCTGGGCAGACGGGCGGCGAGTCACGATGGTGTCGCGCACGGGTGCCGATCGCGTCACCGCCCCGCTGGCCCGGGGTTCCTCGGGGCGCACGGGGTCGGGCCTCGCGGACTTTGCCGGGTAGGGGGCCGGGGCCGGCCTTTCGAGGGTCGCGGGAGACGTCCCGTCAACGACCGCCTCGGTCTCGGACACGGGCTGGGCAGGCTGGGCCTGAGCAGCGGCCGCCGGGCTGACCGGTGCAGGCTGAGCCGCGCCGTTCTGCCTCATGGCGAGGTAGGCCCCCCCGGCAGCGGCCGTCACACAGCCGGCCACAAGTAAACCCGCGAGAACTCTGGAAATCATGACGTGCTCCTGGACACGGGCAAACGAGCAATTGCTGTGCCCCGGGCATCTGGTCGAAAACTCGACTAATTCAGCCGAAACAGCCGATTCTTCGTCCCGGCCGGCCCGGACGGGACCCGAGCGGGGACACTGCTTGTCCTCCGGAACGGACCCAGGGGCCGGACCGCCCGCACGGCGCCCGTGTTCGTGCGGCGTTTATCTGGTATCGGGGTTGCACCGCCGATCAGGTTACCCGATCGGAGGAGCTGATGCGCCGCAGTGTGTTGCTGTTCGTCGCTGCCCTGGCCCTTTCGACCGTCCGCGCTGACGCGTTGACGGTTCGCGACATCCTCGAGCTCTCGCGCGCTGGGCTGGGAGAGGAGGTTCTCCTCGCCCTCATTGATGTCGACCGATCGGTGTTCCCGATCGACACGGCGACGTTGAAATCGCTGAAAGAGGCAGGGGTCAGCGAGCGCGTCATCGTGGCGATGGTGCGCAGCGCGCGGACTCCGCCGCCTGCCCTGGCCGAGCCCGCAATCGAGACCGACACGCCGCCGCGGCGACAGGAACCGCAGGTCATCGTGATTGAGCACCAGGGGCCGCCGCAAATCAGGGAAGTCCCCGTGGCGGTGCCGGTTTACATTCCGGTCGTTCGCCGGTCGCACGACGTCGACGATACGCAGGGCCCGCGTCGGCATTCCACGGCGGCGGACAAGCCGGCAAAGCCGGCCGAGCCTGTGTACTGGGGCTGGGGAGGCAAGCTGCGCCCGGACGCGTGGAAGCCGAAGTAGGCTGAAGTTCGAACGCTTATCATTCAGGAGATGGGACGCGAGTGGGATGCGATCGTCGTTGGGGCGGGAATCATCGGCTGCGCGGTGGGGCGGGAACTGGCGCGCCGGGGAGCGCGTACGGCGATTCTGGAGTCGCGCAGGGCGGGCGGCGGCGCGACTCAGGCATCCGCCGGAGTGCTCGCACCCTACATCGAGGCGCCGGACGGCGGGCCCCTGCACGAGCTGACGGTGCGCAGTCTCGGGCTGTATGACAGGTTCATCTCGGAGCTCGAGCACGACATCCGGTCAAGGGTCGAGTACCGCCGGTGCGGCACGCTCGAAGTGGCAGCCGATGCTCGGGCGGCCGCGCGGCTCGAGGCGCTCGCGGGATGGACCCGTTCGGCCGGCGTCGAGGCCCGCTGGCTGCGGGGCGAGGACGCGTCACGCCTGGAGCCCGCGCTTGGCGCCTCTGAAGGCGCGCTGCTGGTGCCGACGCACGGCTACGTTTGCGCGGCACAGCTCACCGCGGCACTCCTCGAGGCAGCCGCGCGGCGCGGCGCGGAGTTCTTCCCCGGGCAGGCTGTCGAGAAGATCGCGTACGACGGCGCAGGGGTCCGCGTCACGGTGGGGGGTGAAACCCATCAGGCGGCAACGGTCGTGATTGCGGCGGGAAGCTGGTCCGGGCGCATCGCGCCGGACGGCCCGCGGGTGAAGCCGATCCGCGGCCAGCTGCTGCGGCTTTCCTGGACGGGTCCGCCCATCACGCGCGTGCTATGGGGCGAGCGCTGCTATGTGGTGCCGTGGGAGGACAAGACCCTGCTCGTGGGGGCCACCGTCGAGGACGTCGGCTTCGACGAGCGGACGACGGTGGAAGGCGTCCGCGGTCTGCTGGCGGCGTCGTGCAGCCTCCTGTCGGGGGCGGGCGATGCCACGTTCATCGAGGCCCGCGCGGGCCTGCGTCCGGCCACGGCGGACGGCCTGCCCATCATCGGACGTTCCCCCGAACACCCGGCTCTCGTGTACGCCACCGGCCACTATCGCAACGGGATCCTGCTGACCCCTCTCACAGCGCTTCTCGTCGGCGACCTCGTCGTCGACGGCCGCGCCGACTCCGCGCTCGGGCTCACCGCGCCGTCGCGCTAATTACGAATCACTAGGCACTAGGCTTTGGGTTTTAGGCTCTTGCCAGAGCCGAGAGCCCCAAGCCCAGTGATTGACTCTAGCGCGCGGTGCCCGTCTGCTGGGCCGCTTGGAACGCGATGACGGCGAGCTGGTAGGCGAGGTTCGCCTGCAGCTCGTTGTTGCGCGCGACGGCGAGGTCGCGCTGCGCCTGGATCACGAGAAAGCTGGTGGACATCCCGACCTCGAAGCGCCGCTGCTCGGCTTCGAGCCGCTGCTCGGCCAGCTCCCGTCCGAGCTTCGCGGTCTCGATGCGCTGACGGTTCTGCTCGAGCCGCAGCGCCGCGTCCCGCAGCTCACGGACCGCCGTCAGCTCCGTGCTGCGCAGCCGCGCGGTGGCCTGATCCCGTTCGATCCGCGCGCGCGCGAGGTTGGCTTCCTCGACGCTCCTGCCGAGCGGATACGCCACCGTCAGGCGCAGCGTCCACGTGGGGAAGTCCGCCTTGAAGATCTGGGCGAGGGCGGAGCCGAGCGGCGTGCTCTCGCTCCCCACGATCGTGCCGGGGAAACCTCCCGTGCGCAGAATCCGGGTTCCGGCGAGGCCGCTGGTCAGGTAGGTTGCCTGCACGCGCACGTCAGGCAGCGTCTGGTTCTTCGACAGCACGACGTTCGTCTCGCCGATCTGGATCTGCTTACGCGCTTCGGCGATGTCCGGCCGCTCGCTGAGCGCGCGACGGACGGCGGCGTCGACGTCCGGCGGCCCCTCCGCCGGCGGCACGACGTCCGCGGGCTCCAGACGTGCCGTCCAGAAGTCCGCGCGATTGGGAGCGAACACGCGGGTCCTGAGCACGTCCTCCGCCTGCAGCGCGGTCGTGCGCGCGACGATCAGATTCTCGCGCCGCTGCGCGACCTCTGCGCGCGCGGTGACGAGATCGAGCGGCGGCGACTGTCCGACGTCCACGCGCGCGCGGTTGGTGCGCTCGAGCTCCAGGGCCAGGTCGAGCGACCGCTGCGCCACATCGACCCCCGCCCGCGCGGAGACCAGCGACCAGTACGCGCTCTCCGCATCGGCCGTCGTGCGTGCGATCCGCTCCTGCAGCCGGAGGTCGGCGATCTCACGGTTGCGCTGCGAGATGTCGACCTGCGCCCGCGCCGCATCAATCCTGAAGTTCCGCAGCAGCGGCTGCGAGAACACGGCCTGGATCGACGACGTTATCGACGGCGTGAACGTGGAGAGCGGATTCGTCGTGGTCGTCCGCGCGGAGTCGAACGACACGTCGTACGTTCCTCCGCCGCGGGGCAGCAGCTGCGCGATGCCGGCCGAGCCCGACCAGAAGCCGGTCTCGAGGGACGAATCGCCCGAAAAGAGATTCGTCGACGGGGACTTCGCGCTGTTGCGCTGAAGCGCGCTCGAGAGCGTCGGGACGAACGCGCTCCGTGCGGCCGCGACGCGCTCCGCGCTAATCGCCGGGTCGAACCGATCGGCGGCAAGGTCGGCGTTGTTCTCGAGCGCGAGCCGCGCCACCTCGTCCCGTGTCAGGCGCAGGACCTCGCCGGCCGGCACCTGCGTCGCCGGCGCAGCGCTCTGCGCCCCAGCGGTCGAGGGCAGCATCAGCGCGGCCAGGAGCAGCGTCGCCGTGGCCGCGGCTGCGCGTCCCGTCCGCCTCCACCGCCACAGCCTGATCTTCGCCGCATCGTCGAACATCGAGTACGCGACCGGGGTCGCCACGAGCGTGAGGACCAGCACGAGCGACTGCCCGCCGATGATGACGAACCCGATGGCGCGGTTCGTCGCGGATCCCACCCCGCTCGACAACACCAGCGGGATCATTCCGGCGACGAAGGCGAACGTGGTCATCAGGATCGGCCGCAGCCGGTCGCGGCTGGCCTGCAGGATCGCCGCGTCGCGCTCCATGCCGCGTTCCCGAAGCTGGATCGCGTGGTCGATCTGCAGGATCGAGTTCTTCTTGACGACCCCGAACAGCACGAGCAGGCCGAGGGCGGAGAAGATGTTGAGCGACTGCCGCGTGATGATGATCGAGAGCAGCGCGAACGGCAGCGTCAACGGCAGCGACAGGAGAATCGTGATCGGGTGCAGCCAGGACTCGAACTGCGCCGCGAGGATCAGATACATGAAGACGAGCGACAGCCCGAAGGCGAGCAGGAAATTCTGCGCCGCGCGCGCGAGCTCGCGCGACCGTCCCGCGAACCGGGTGCTGTACCCCGGGCCCATCTCGAGCGACTCAGCCGCTCGCGTCATGGCGGACATGGCGGGAGTTTGAGAGACGCCGGCCAGCAGGCCGGCAAAGACCGTCACCTGGCGCTGACGGTTGAGGCGGTTGATCTCCGACGGCGCCGACCCGGGCGTGAACCGCGCCAGGTTTTCCAGTGGGACGCTGCCGACGCGGCTCGACGGCACGGTCATCTGGCCGATCGCCTCCATCGTCTGACGGTCGCCCTGCGCCGCGCGAACGTGCACTTCGTACTGCTCGCCCGCTTCGTTATACGTGGTCACCTGATCTCCTCCTACCAGCAGTCGCAGCGCTTCTGCCGCGTCCGAGATCTGGACGCCGAGATCCGCCGCCTTCAAACGGTCGAGATTCACCGACAGCTCCGGCTTGCCGACGTTGAGCGACGTGTCCACGTCGACCACTCCCGGCTCGCTCTTCGCAGCCGCGGCGACCGCGTTCGCGTACCGCTCGAGCGCCTTGAGATCCGGTCCGTTGATTGTGAACTGGATCTCGGCGTTCTGGTTGCCGCCGCCGCCAATCGTCGCGACCGGTCGCACGCCGGTCCGCAGATTCGCCGAAGCGAGCTGCGGGAGCACGGTGTCGCGGACGTCGTTCATGACCTCGAACTGATTGCGCGTCCGCTCGGTGAGCGCCTTCAGCCGCACGTACACCGTCCCGAGGTTCTGCGTGCGCGCCGGATCGTCGCCGACGGACACGAGCGTGTAAGCCACCTCGGGGAGCTGCCGGATCCGGGTGGCCAGCCGGTTCGCGACGATGTCCGTCGCCCCGAGGCTCGTTCCTTCGGGTGCACGGAGCCCGACCTCGAACTCCGACTGATCGTCGGTCGGGAGAAAATTCTTGTTCGCCAGCAGGAAGAGCGGCACGCTGCTCAGCAGCACCAGCCCCGCGATCCCGGCAATTATCGCCCGATGGCCAAGCGACCACTTCAGGATCGCCGTGTAGCCCTGGTCGAGCGGGCGGAAGAAGCGCGACTCCTTCGACCCGAGGTCGTGAATTTCATGTCCCGTGGCGTCCTCGCGCCTCGGCTTCATCTTGATCCAGCGCGCAGCGAGCATCGGCGTCAGCGTAAAGCTGACGAGCAGCGATACGAGAATCGCGAACGACATGGTGAAGCCGAAGCTCGTCATGAAGCGTCCGACGATGCCGCCCATGAAGCCGACGGGCACGAAGATGGCGATGAGCGAAAACGTCGTCGCGAGCACCGCGAGGCCGATCTCCCGCGTCGCCTCGACCGCCGCCTGCATGGGCGGCCGCCCCTTCTCTTCGACGAACCGGTAGATGTTCTCCAGCACCACGATCGCGTCGTCGATGACGATGCCGACCGAGAGGGTCAGCGCGAGCATGGTCATCGAGTTGAGCGTGAAACCCTGGTACCAGATCAGGCCGAAGGTGGCAATGATCGACGTCGGAATGGCAATCGCCGCGATAATCGTCGTGCGCCAGTTCCACAGGAACACGAGCACCACCGCTGCCGCGAGGATGGACCCGAAGATCAGGTGCTCTTCGACGCTGTCAATCGACGCCTTGATGAACTCGGACAGATCGCGCACGACGCGGATGTTGTAGCCCGGCGGCACGAGCGGAGCGAGATCGGCGAGGCGCTCGTTGACGGCCTCCACGACCTGCACGGTGTTCGTGCCCGACTGACGCCGGACGGTCACCAGCACCGTCGGCTCGCCGTTCAGGCTGGCCTTCGTTTCCGCTTCCGCCATGCCGTCCTCGACGACGCCGACGTCGCGCAGCAGGACCGAGTGCCCATCGCGCTGGCTGACGACGATGTCGCCGAATTCCCTGACCGACTGCACCCGGCCGCGCGTCCGCAACGTCATCGAGGTCGAGCCCTGCTCGACCCGGCCCCCCGGAATCTCGGCGTTCTGCGACTGCAGCGCGCGCGAGACGTTCGTGACCGTGAGATTGTGCGAGCGCAGTCGTGCGGCGTCGAGCGAGATGTTGATCTGCCGCGAACGCCCTCCGGTGACCACCACCTGGCCGACGCCGTTGACGCTCTCGAGCTGCCGGCGCAGTGTCTTGTCGGCGTACTCGGTGATGTCGCGGACTGGCTTGTTGGCCGAGACCGCGAGCGTGAGGACCGGCGCGGCGTCAGGATCGAACTTCTCGACCGTCGGCTGCTGAATCGTCTTCGGCAGCAGCGGCAGGACGCGGTTCACTCGATCCCGGACTTCCTGAGCCGCGATGTCGGCGTCCTTCTCGAGCAGGAACGAGACGATGACCTGCGACACACCCTCCGACGAGTTCGAGCGGAGCTCGTCGATCGCGCTGATGGTGTTGACGGCCTCCTCGATCTTGTCGGTGATCTCCGTTTCGACTTCCTCGGGGGCCGCGCCAGGCAGCCGCGTGGTCACGACGACCGTGGGGAAGTCGACCTTTGGAAAGCGGTCGAGCCCGAGCTGAGTGAACGCGAATGCCCCAACGACCGTCAGCGACAGGATGAGCACGCTTGCGAACACGGGACGCTTGACAGATATCGATGCCAGCCACTGCATTGGAAGATTCCTGAATAGCTGATTGCTGATTGCCGATGTGGGTCAGCGCGTGCGAACGGCCAGGCCGTCGACCAGACGTCCCTTCGGCTCGGCGGCGACGACGTCGCCCTTGGCCACCCCGCTCGTGATTTCGACCTGCGGTCCGACGACCTCGCCGAGCGTCACGATCCGTTCCTCGACCTTGTCGCCTTTGACGACGTAGACCCGGCTGGTGCCGGATACCGTCTCGACCGCGGTCGCCGGGACGAGCAGCGCGGGAGCGGACCGGGGCTGCAGGATGGACGCGGTGGCGAACAGGCCCGGCTTCAGCCGCCCGTCGCCGTTTGCCGCGATCGCTTCCACCGTCAGTGCGCGTTGATCGGCGCGGAGGGATGGGGACACGTAACGGATCTTCGCGGTGAACTCTTCGCCGGGGTAGGCGTCCACCGTCACCCGGACGGGCTGGCCGACCTTGACGAGCGAGACGGACTGTTCAGGCACCGTCAGCTCGATGCGCATCGGATCGACGCGGACAACCGTCGCGACTCGCGCACCGCGCGTGACGTAATCGCCGATGCTGACGACGCGCTCAGCCACCAGCCCGGAGAACGGCGCGCGAATTGACGTGTCGGAGAGCGCCTTGCGGGCGAGCGTCACCCGGGCGCGCGCGGCCTCCAGCGAGCGGTACGACTGCTCGGCGACGTTCTGCGCCATCTGATACTGCTGGCGCGCCGCCTCGACCTGGGTCCTGCGCTGATCGTATTCGCTCTGGGAGACGACCTTCTGCTCGAGCAGCGAGCCTATGCGCCCGAATTCCGCTTCCGCCCATTCGAGGGACGCCTTGGCGTTCATCACGTCCGGCACCCGCCTGGAGTCGAAAGCCTGCCCCGCGGAGAGGCCCAGCCGCGCTTCGATCTGCCCGGCGTTCGCGTCGGCTTCCTGGAGCTGCGCCACCGTCTCAACCGCGGAGATCCGCGCGAGGAGCGCTCCCTGCCGCACACGGGCGCCGCGCTCGACGGGAGTCTCCACGACGCGGCCTGCCGCTTCCGCACTGACTTCCGCCTGCTCGTCAGCCAACAGCGACCCCGTCACGCGAAGGTACCGGTCGATTGGCTGGCTTTGAACCGCAGCCGTGGCGATGGCGAGCGGCTCCGCCTTCGGGGCCGCGCTCACTGTGTTGTTTTGTGAGCCACAAGCCGCGGCGACGGCGGAGAGCGCCGCGACCGCGAGGCTTGCGAGAACGTTACGCGGCTGAGATGTCATCAGTGCCGACCTCATTGCATGCTACGGAATGAAAAGTATGAGGAATGCCTGCCCGGAGTCCTGTCAGGGCCGCTTCGAGTGTGTCGCGCGCCAGCGCGTCGGCGTCTTCTCCCGGTGCGAGCCGTTCGCAGAGCCGCAGGACCGCGACGCCGTGGATGGATGCCGCCAGGATGCGGAACACCGCGTCGCCGTTCGTGCCTGGAGGGAATTCGCCGGCGTCGATCACGGCTTGAATCTGCTGCGCCATGCTCTTCCGCATCTCGCGCACGAAGCCGAACCGCTGCCAGTCGCGGCTGATCCGCGGCACCGAGCGGTCGACGAACATCAGCGCGAAGTATTCCGGGTGGGTCTTGCTGAACTCGTAGAGGCGCCAGAAGCCCGCGCGGATTGAGTCCACGGAGCCAACCGCCAGGGCTTCCTCGCCGCACGCAAACAGCAGGCGGAAGCCCTCCTCGGCAAGCGCCAGGAAGATGTCGTCCTTGCTCGGGAAGTACCCGTAGATGGCCGCCGGGCTGTATTCGATTTTTTCGGCGATCTTGCGGATCGAGACGTTGTGGTAGCCCTCGGCGACGAACAGCTCGCGCGCGGCATCGAGAATAGCCCTTGCGACAGCCTCCCGGTCTCGTTCCTGCCGTTCCTTGACGCCCAATGGATTCCTCCGAATGCCAGCGGCCAGTAACCAGTCGCCAGTTACCAGTAACCAGACTAGCTGAACACTGTTCACTGGCCTAACACCGTTAGACGTAGAATCAAGTCCCCCGGTTCCCGGCGCGGAAACCAGAGTCCCGCGGTATCCTGCCCCATGGCGAAAATTGCGCCGGACGCGGCACGTCAAAGACTGCAGAAACTGCCGGGCTGGCAACTCGAGCGAGAGGCGATTCGGCGACAGTTCACTTTCGCGGGCTTTCCCGATGCCGTCGCCTTCATCGTGCGACTCGGGTTCGTCGCCGAGGCGGCCGATCACCACCCCGATCTGCTGGTCAACTACAAGCGCGTGACGGTGACCTACAGCACCCACAGCGCCGGCGGATTGACGGACAAGGACTTCGAAGGTGCGGCCGCCGCGACGACGATCGCAGAGGCGATGGGGGTTAAGAAGAAAGGCTGAAGGCTGAAGTTCGAATGCTTACGTAGAGGCAAAAGGCAAAGAGAGAAATCAACGCCACCGTGCAACTCAAGAACACCTACAGCTCGCGGGAAGTGGCGTCGCTGACCGGGCTCACGGCGCGGCAGCTCCAGTGGTGGGATGCGAGGCGGCTGTTTGCGTCCGCGGTCGCGCCGAAACGGACGGCCGCCGGGGGATTCACCGAACGCCGCTACACGCCGGTGGACCTGCTGGAGCTGCTGGTGCTGGCGGATCTCCGCCGGCAGGGGCTGTCGGTGGGGCGCATTCGCCTGCTGCTCGAGACGCTGCGGAATCGGTTCGGGATCAGGCTCTTCGATGCGATCGGCGGGGCCGGATCGCTCACGCTCCTGACCGACGGACAGGAGATCTACGCCCGAACGGCTGACGGGGACTTCATCAATCTGCTCCGCGCGCCGGATCAGCCGCTCCTCGTGATTGGCAGCGATCTGCCAATGCGTGAGCTGACGGCCAACACGAAGAAGAGACGGAAGAAAGTCTGAAGGCTGAAGGCTGAAGTTCGAAACCTGAAGTGATCAGCCGATCGGAAAAACCTTGTCGAGGCCGTCGGCGGGGCGGGCAATCACGTGCACGCCCACGAGCTCTCCGACGCGGCGCGCCGCCGCGGCGCCGGCATCGGTCGCCGCCTTGACGGAGGCGACATCCCCCCGCACGATGGCGGTCACAAGACCGGCGTCGACCTTCTGCCATCCCACGAACACCACGTTGGCGGCCTTGACCATCGCGTCG
>CAYZBZ010000016.1:0-30786 GCA_964476725.1 uncultured Vicinamibacterales bacterium | reverse complement strand
GCAGCGCGGAGGAAGCGACCAGGGCAGCGCTCGCCAAGGCGCAGCAGTCGGCCGCCGCGCCGGGCGTGGACGCGCGGCGCGCCGAGGAGCAACCCCAGGCGGACGTCGTCCTGACGGGCGGCGTGTTCGATACGGTCGCGCTGGATATCCACCTGATCGCCCCCGACAACCTCGTGCTGCGCGGCAAGAATCTGCGGCCGAGCGGCCCCACCGGAACGGCGCTCGGCAACGTCAACCTCACCGTCGGCGGAGATCTGCGAGTCCGCAAGGAGCCGGGGGGCCCGGTGACGGCCGTCGGCACCGTCAACACGGTGCGCGGCACGTACGAGTTCCAGGGGCGGCGGTTCGATCTGGAGCGCGGCGGAACCGTCCGGTTCGACGGGCTGTCGATGATTAATCCGCAGATCGACATCTCCGCCACGCGGAAGATCCCGAACATCGGCGTCGAAGCGCGCGTGCGAATCACGGGGATGGTCCAGGCGCCGGAGCTGACGCTCTCGAGCAACCCGCCACTCGAGGAAAGCGACATCCTCGCGCTGATCGTCTTCAACCGTCCCGTCAACGAGCTGGGCACGGGGGAGCGGTCATCGCTTGCCGCGACCGCCGGCGGCATCGCGAGCGGGTTCATCGCCGCACCGCTCGGCGAGTCGATCGGCAAGGCGCTCGACCTCGATATCTTCGAGATCACGACGACGACGGAGACGGGAGACCTCGGCGCGGGGGTGACGCTCGGCCAGCAGATCGGCAACCGGGCGTTCGTCAAGTTCCGCCAGCAGTTCGGCGAGTTCACCGTGACCGAGTTCCTGATTGAGTATCAGCTGGCGGATTTCCTGCGGCTGCAGGCCACGGCGTCGCCACAGACCATCGGCGCCGCCAACCGCGTCAACCAGCGCCGCGTCGAGCGCGCGGGGATCGATCTGATCTTCTTCTTTAGTTACTGAGTCGGTTCCGGGTTCCGGGTTCCGCGTTCCGGGTTCAGGTTCCACGTTCCAGGTTCACGTTCCGGATTCAGACTCCGGGTTCCGGTTTCGCGTTCAGGCGTTCATGAACTTTGAACCCGGAACCTGAACGTGGAACCCGGAACCCTGGAACCCGGAACCGACTTGGTGTCTCCCTAGTCCTAGTGTCTCCCTAGCAGCCCCACCTGCACCCGCGCGTCGTTGAAGCACGCGCCGTCGCCGAGATCCGTGAGCGTGTCCGGCACGAGCGCGTTGGACGTCGACCCGTTGTAGGTGCTCTTGCGCCAGAGCCCCTTCGCGAGCGAGACGGTGCCGGGCCGGATGTCCGGGTTCAGCGCCACGGGGCACTGCACCTCGCCGAGATCGTTGAAGACGCGGACCGGATCGTCAGCCGCGAGGCCGCGGGCACTCGCGTCGGACGGATGCATCTGCAGGACCGCGGGGCGTTTTCGGAGCTCGCCAAGCGTGGACGACACGGTTTTCTCGCTGGCCGGCGAGATCAAGGCGAGCGGGAACGCGTCGGTGGCGGGATCCGGCTGGTAGCCGTACAGGCCGGCCGGCGCGTGCGCGTCCAGCGCCTCGGGAAAGAGGTCGGCCTTCCGATCGGCAGTCAGCGGGAACACGTCGACGAACTGCACGGGCGCGCCCCCGAAGGGAGGCGTGGCTGAGCCGGTCTCCATCAGCTCGCTCGAGATGTTCGGCGGCAGACGGCTGGCGACCCTGCGCAGCGTGTCGGTTTCCTCCTCCGCCTCACCGATTCCGAGCCGGGCCGCGAGGTCCGAGAAGACCTCAGCGTTCGGCCGCGCCTCGCCGTACGGCTCGATGACCGGCCGCACCAGCTGCAGGCTGATCGGCCCGTACCCTTTCGCGATGTCGTAGTTCTCGAGGAACGTCGTGGCGGGCAGCAGGACGTCGGCGTACCTGGCGGTGTCGGTGAACACCTGCTCGAAGACGACGGTGAAGAGGTCCTCACGCTTCAGTCCCTCGAGCACCCGGTTCTGATCGGGCATCGTCGCCAGCGGGTTGCAGTTGTAGACGAACAGCATGTCGACCGGCGGGTCCTTGAGCTCCAGCAGCGCGCGGCCAAGGAGGTTCATGTTGATGAGGCGGGTGGCCGGCTCCGGCGTGTCGTTCATCCACGCCGCCGCCTTGATGCCGAACGCGGCGGAGTTGCTCATCGAGAAGCCGCCGCCTCGGACGCCGAACTTGCCGGCGACGGCCGGCAGCGCGAGAACGGCGGCCGCGGCGCTGCCGCCGTTGCGGTTGCGTTCGAGGCCCCATCCACACCGCACGACGGCGGGTGACGCCGCGCTGTACATCTCCGCGAATCGCGTGAGCGCGATCGGATCGATGCCCGCGACCTCCGCCGCGCGCTCGATCGTCCATTCGCTGGCGCGGGCACGCAGCTTGGCTGCGCCGCGCGCGTGCGCGGCCAGAAACCGCTCGTCGGCGGATCCTCCCTCGAACAAGAACCGGTGCAGCGCGAGCGCGATGGGAAGGTCGGTTCCTGGCCGGGGCGCGATGTGCAGGTCCGCCAGTCGCGCGAGCGAGGTTGCCCGCGGGTCGATGACGACGAGCGCGGCGCCGGCCTTCTGCGCTTCGCGGATGTAGGGGACGAGGTGGATTCCTGAGGCGGACGGGTTGACCCCCCAGAGCACGATCAGGCGGGCGTGCACGTAGTCCGCATACGTCACGCCCGGCATCTTCCCGTAGAGCGCCTGGTTGGCGGCGCCGGTCGGCGCGGCGCACACCGTGCGCGCCAGACGCGACGTTCCGAACGCGCGGAAAAGCGCGGCGTCGTTGGTGTCCTGGGTGATCAGCCCGTTCGAGCCGCCGTAGCAGAACGGCAGAATGGCTTCCGCGCCAGTCGTGTCGCGGATCTCGGTCATGCGGCGGGCGATGTGATCGAGCGCCTCGTCCCACGTCACGCGGGCGAACACGCCATGGCCTTTGGGCCCCTGCCGAATCGCCGGGTAGAGCAGCCTGTCCTCGCCGTACAGGCGATCGGCGAATCGCCGCACCTTCGCGCAGATGTAGTCGCGGGTGACGGGGTTCGTGTCGCCGCCGTCGATCTTCACGACGCGCCCTTTTTCGACGGTGACGACGAGCGTGCAGGAATCAGGGCAGTCGAGCGGGCACGCGCTGCGGACGGTGGAACGTCCCCACGTTTCGTTGTCGAGCGCACGAGGCATGCCGAATTATCTCACGGGATGTCAAGCGCGTGGGTGGACCGATCCAGTCGTGCGGCGCGCCGCACGTCGGCCAGTTCGGGCGCTTTCGCGGGCTACTATGGCCGTCTGGCCGCGATCTCGCTGAACGTCAGATCGAGAATCGGGTACTGGGTCCAGTCCTTGTAGTTGAAGTGCCGCCACTCGTTGGGTTCGACGGTGAACCCTTCGTGCTCCATTGCGGCGCGCAGGATGTCGCGCCGTGCCCGGGATTCCGCGGATCCTCCCTCGTAGGTCGGATAGGCCCGCGGCGACATCTCGTCGTACGCGCTCGGCATCTCGATCTCGCGTCCGGTTGCCAGGTCGTACGACTCTACTCGACCGCCGGCCGCACGCCGGCGGGACACGAGCCGTCATTTGACCGGCCATCCTCATCGCTCCGTTTTTGTCCGTGTTCTCCGTGTATATCCGTGTATGTCCGTGGCCAGGAACAGCGCGGAACCCACGGTGTCTAAGCCAGCAAGGCGAGCGGGAATCAAGCCCTCTCTGAAAGGAGCCCGACATGCGCTGGTCCATGGTCCCTGTGTCCATCTGCGCCCACGTGATCGTCGGCATCGCCGTGGTGATCGTCCCGCTCGCGGCGGAGGTTGAATGGCCCCGTCCGGCGCCGCTTCATTCACTCGTGCTGGCGATGAAGACTGTGCCCGTGCCGCCGTCACCGGCGCAACCGACGGCGGTTCGTCGCGCGGCGCCCGCCACCGACGTCAGGATGCCATCGTCGCTCGATCCGGAACGCGAGACGCCGCCGGTTTCCACGGGATCGGCCGGCCCCGATACGCCTGTCGACGGCGGTATCGGCCACGTCGACCCGGGAATCCCAGGTGGCCTCGGCTCGGGGGTCGCCGTGCCGTCGCCCCCGCCGCCGGCAGCGCAACCGCCCGCGCCCGTTCGCCCGGGCGGATCCATACGCGAGCCGAAGAAGATCTTCGACGTCGCCCCTGCGTATCCGGCGTTCGCGGCGAGCGCTCGAATCGAGGGGATCGTGATTCTCGAGGCGGTGATCAACGAGCGAGGCGGCGTCGAACGCATGAAAGTACTGCGGTCCGTGGCGCTCCTTGACGCCGCCGCCATCGAAGCTGTCAAGCAGTGGCGGTATACTCCGACGCTGCTGAACGGGACGCCGGTGCCGGTGCTGCTGACGATCACGATCAAGTTCACGCTGCACGACTGATGCTGCTGACCGCCCTCACGCTCATCGCCGCGATGCCGGCCCCCGCGGGCCAGGGGGCGGACGACCCGTCGATTCGGGCCGCGGTCGAGCGTTTCGACGCGACCCAGCAGGAGGAGACGCGAGCGCCGTACTTCTGGGCGTCGTGGATGGTTATCGGCCGATAGGACGCGGAGGCAGATCGCGGGGTCTGACGAGTGGATACCGATCGGGAAAGAAGTCGCGTCCGCGAGCCATCTCGAGCGCGTTCTTCGCGACGCCGACAAACGGCACCGCGTTCAGCCCCGTGTCCAGGGCGCCGCTGATGACCCCTTTTCGGCGCATCGTCGATACCGCCGTCGCGACGGCGATCGCGGCCCCCAGCCAGGGCAGTGACCGTGCCACCCGTCGCGACAGCCGCGCTCCGCCCCATCTCGCAAGCCGCTGCGTTATCGTCATGACCCGAGTTTTCTGCAAGGGGCGTTCCGCTCCCCCTGGCAAGGGCCCTTCCGCAGATAGTATGGTTGGATTCTCGTGACTCCCCACGTCGTCATCGTCGGCGGTGGCTTCGCAGGTCTCTATGCGGCGCGGTCGCTCGGCCGCGCGCCGGTGCGCGTGACGCTGCTCGATCGACGAAACCATCATCTTTTCCAGCCTCTGCTGTATCAGGTTGCGACGGCCGCGCTCTCGCCCGGCGACATCGCGTCCCCCATCCGCTGGATCCTGCGCCGTCAGGACAACGTCGAGGTGCTGCTGGCTGACGTGCAGCGTGTCGAGCCCGAGCGTCATCGCGTCGTGCTGGCCGATGGGGAGGTCACGTACGACTATCTGATCCTGGCGACGGGAGCGACGCACGCCTACTTCGGGCGGGACGAGTGGCGCCCTGTCGCGCCGGGGCTGAAGACGCTCGAGGATGCGCTCGAGATCCGGCGCCGGGTGCTGCTGGCGTTCGAGCACGCCGAGCGTCAGATCGATCCGGCAAAGCGGCAGACGCTTCTGACGTTCGTCGTGATTGGAGGCGGGCCAACCGGCGTCGAGCTCGCGGGCGCGCTGGCTGAGATCTCGCGGGAGTCGCTCGCACTTAATTTCCGGCACTTCGATCCTCGATCCGCGCGGATCGTGCTCGTCGAGGGAGCGCCGGCTTTGCTGGGGGCCTTTCCTGAGTCCCTGCGCGCGGCCGCGAGGAGGGACCTGGATCGGCTCGGCGTCGACGTGCGAACCGGGTCGATCGTGACGGCCGTCTCGACGGGGCGCGTGGAGATGGGCGCCGAGTCGATTGAGGCGGCGACGATCCTGTGGGCGGCAGGGGTGGCGGCTTCGCCCGTTGGCGCGACGCTTGGCGTCGCGACCGATCGCGCGGGCCGTGTGCTCGTGGAGCCGGACCTCACGATCCCGGGACACCGCGATGTGTTCGTCGTCGGCGACCTGGCGTCGTTGAAGGGGCCGGACGGCAAGCCGCTGCCAGGGGTCGCGCAGGTGGCGATTCAGATGGGCAAGCACGCCGCGGCGAACATCAGTCGTGCGATCGACCGCCAGCCTTACCGCGCGTTCAGGTACAGAGATCTCGGGAACATGGCGACGATCGGCCGCGCCTCCGCGATTGCCGACTTCGGCTGGCTGCGGCTCACCGGCTGGTTCGCGTGGCTGGCCTGGCTCTTCGTCCACATCATGAACCTGATCGGGTTCCGCAACCGCGTCGTCGTGCTGATTCAGTGGGCGTGGGCCTACATCACGTACCAGCGCGCCATCCGTCTGATCACCGGCACAGGGCCGGAGCGCGACTCCCTCCCGTGAGAAATCGGGCCTTGCTCGTTCTGCTCGCTGGGGCCGCTGCGCTCGTGCCCATGAGCCCCGCCGCCGTGGAGCGCTGGTACTCGATGGGGGTGTATCCGCGGCTGCAGTCTCTCATCACACCGGCGACCAACCGCGTGCCGATTGCGATCCTGGACATCGCGGCGGCGGTCCTGCTCGCGTCCGCCGTCGCCACGTTCATCCGCCGGCTGCGGGCGAACGGGATGCGGCGCGCGGTGCTGAGCACCGGCGTATCGGCCGTGTGCTTCGCCGCCGTGTTGTATCTCCTGTTTCTCGGCGTGTGGGGCTTGAACTACCGCCGGCTGCCGCTCGAACGGAAGCTGGATTACGAGCAGTCCCGCGTCACGCGAGACGCGGCCATCTCGCTCGCGAACGCGGCGGCGTCGTTCATGAACGCGGGTTACGCGGCCGCGCACCGAACCGCGCCAGACACGCGATCGCTGGAGCGATCGTTTGCCGAAACGCAGCGCGCGCTCGGTGCGGGCCGCGTTGCAGTGCCCGGCGTGCCCAAGCGATCGCTTCTGACCCTGTACTTCCGCCGGGCGGCAATCGATGGGATGACCGATCCGCTCTTCCTCGAGATCATCGTCAACCCGGACGCGCTCGATATCGAGCGCCCCTTCGTGCTCTCGCATGAGTGGGCGCACCTGGCCGGCTACGCGAATGAATCGGAAGCCAACTTCGTGGCGTGGCTGACGTGTGTGCGCGGAGACGGACTCGCGCGGTACAGCGGGTGGGTCGCGGCGTATCAGCATGCGGCAGGCGCGCTGCCGCGCGACGTCCAGCGCACCCTGACACCGCTCGATCCCGGGCCGCGCGACGACATGCGCGCGATGGCCGCGCGGTACAGCCGGTCCTCGCCGGTGGTGCGCCGGGCGGCTCGCGGTGTCTACGACGGGTACCTCAGGGCCAATCGCGTCGCCGAGGGCATCGGCAGTTACGACGCGGTCCTCAGGCTGATGTTGGGAATCCGGTTCAACGCCGATTGGACGCCAGCCCGGTAGATCCGGTAGATCAGGTCGCGTTGATCGCCTGAGGGAAGAACAGCCGCCTGGCGGCTTTTGCTTTCTATTTGCTCGGCGACGGCGTATCGAGCTGGTCGAGGTCGTTTGGTGAGACCGGTTGCGGCACACGGCCTGTTCGAAGGTCTTCCGGGCTCACATCCGGGCTCTCAGGATGGACGGAGACCTCGCGCCACTTGCGCCAGCCGCATTGATGGCACCGATAGGGCTGTTTTTCCGTCAACCTCTGACGGAACCGCTCGATGAGGTTCCGAAGCCGGGACGGAAACACCCGTGTCGAGCTGCAGGCCGGGCACTTCATGACCGTAGACCTCAGGGGGGCGCACCGCCATCCTACCACAGCCATGCCCAGGACTTTGACGCCGACACGTCCTGATCCGGCCGACTCCGCTAAAGCGGCGGGCCTGCGGCGCGAGCTGATCGTCAGCGGCCGCTGATGCGGATGCCGCCGTTGGTGCCTTCGATGTCGATCCGGGCGCCGCCACCGTTCATACGGCCGTCGAGCCGGCGCCGCGTGGACTCGCCCGTCGTTTCAATCTGCAGCCCGCTCGTGTCGATCCCGCCGTTGGTGACGCGCGCCGTGATCGTCGCTTTGGAGTCCGACGGCAGCCGCAGCTCGATCCCGCCGTTGGTGCACCCGAGCTTCACGCCGGATTCCGCAAGGCTCGCCAGCTCGACCTCGACGCCGCCGTTCGTCGTGCTTGCGTCGATCGGTCCGGACTGGTCGTGCGCCTTGATCCCGCCGTTGGTCGTCTCGGCGCTCACGCGCCCTTTGAGCCCCGTCAGCTCGATGCCGCCATTGACGGTGGAGAACTTCGCCTCCGCGGCAGCGGGGACCTTGACGATGTAGTGAACCTCCTGGCTCCCGCCGCCGAAGAGCCCTCCGATGTTCCGCTGGACTTTCGTCTCGATCCGGATGCTCGACGCGCTCGCGGTCTCGAGGATTTCGATGCGCTCGAGCGCCTGCTTCGCCGCTTCGGTGGACGCGCCTTTGGCGGTCTTCTGCGCGATGACCTCCACAGTGTTCCCCGCCGAGGGCTCGACGTCGATCCTGCCGTTGATGTTGCTGATTTCGAGCCGGCCGCCGGGCTGCAGCTCGTACGTCCTGCGCCACTCGGCCGTTTCCTTCTGCTTGTAATGCGCCATGGCGATGTCGCAGCCGGAGGCCGCGACGAGCAATGGCAGCGCGATGAGCAATGGCAGGAAGCCGACCGCGGTCCGGGCGCGCCTGGTCATGGTTCTCATAAGGGATATCTCCTGACCCGGTTATACGCAGGCCGCTTCATGGGGGTTCACGGTTCCGGCGCGGGCGGCGTTATAATCATGCCACCTCGCACCATGTCCGACCGAAAATACCGCCAGCGCGGGTATCAGGACCAGCCGAAGGGGCCGCGGCAGGAGCACAAGCCTGCCGAAAAGAAGGAGTACGCCCCGCGCGGGCAGACGCCGAGCGGCGCCCCGAAGACGTTCGACATGCCGGGCTTTCGCGAGGTCGTGCGGTGCCGGGCCTGCGGGCACGAGCTGACCGTCGCGCTTGCGTGGAGCGCCGACGGCCGCTGCGCGCGGTGCGGCGCGGATCTCCACACCTGCGCGCAGTGCGTGAGCTTCGATACCGGCGCTCCCCTCGAGTGTCTGCAGACCATCCCTGCGCGCATCTCGCCCAAGGACGCGCGCAACGCGTGCACCCTTTTCGAACCTCGCACGACCGTCGAGCGCGAGACGACGTCGGCCGCCCCGACCAGCGCGCGCACGGCCTTCGACGATCTTTTCAAGTGAGCGTGGGGCTCGGAGCATTCGTCGCTCTCGTCCTTGCCAGCGCCGCGCTGCTGAGTCCCGCGCCGTCCGCGCAGCGGAAGGCGGGCGGGACGGCCCCCGTCGCCGGTTATCAGGTCGTCCACATCTTTCCGCACGATCCGCAGGCCTTCACGCAGGGGCTCGCCTTTCTGGACGGGGCGCTCTACGAGGGGACCGGACTGCGCGGCCGATCGACCATCCGCAAAGTGCGGCTGGAAAACGGGGAAGTGCTGCAGGTGCACAAGCTCGACGCCCGGTACTTCGGCGAAGGGATCGCGGTCATGGGCAACCGGCTGTTCGAGCTCACGTACGAGTCCGAGGTCGGCTTCATTTACGACCGTGCCACCTTCCGCCGTACCGGCACGTTCACCTATCGCGGTGAAGGATGGGGGCTGACGCACGACGGCGCGCGGCTGATCATGAGCGACGGCACGGCCTTCCTCCGCTTCCTGGATCCCGGCACGCTGAAGCAAACCGGACGGATACAGGTGCGCGACGGACAGACGCCCGTCGAGTATCTCAACGAGCTCGAGTACGTCAAAGGGGAAGTGCTCGCCAACGTGTGGCAGACCGATCGTATCGCGCGGATTTCGCCGAAGACCGGCGAGGTGACCGGGTGGATCGATCTGAAGGGGCTGCTGGATCCGCGCGAAGCCGCCCAGGGGGTGGACGTCCTGAACGGCATCGCGTATGACGCGGCGACGGATCGCCTGTTCGTGACGGGAAAGCTGTGGCCGAAGCTGTTCGAGATAAAGATCGTGCCGCAGGGACGCTGAAAACTCGTCCGCCTCCTTCATCGAGTCTGGATCCCGGGAGGCCGGATCAGCACCGTCCGCAGGCTGCGGAGGGTCCGCCCGAGCGAGTCGCGCGCGATCCGATCCACGACGGGGTTGGCGATCGGGCGGATGACATAGGGGACGGCACGGCTGAGGCTGACGGAGTCGCACTCGACGAGGACGCCGCCGGCAACGGCCTCGTACCGCCAGTACGCGTTCAGCCGCCACAGGAACCCTCTGTCGTCGCCGGCAGGTCTCTCGCGCTCCTTTGACGTCCCGGCGTCCGCGAGCTCCACGATCTTCGTCGCGACGCTCCGTGCCGATGCCCGCTCCGGCAGCAGCCTGCGGTACTCGACCGCGTGCTCCGTGTTGTACGTGACGGTCACCAGTGTGGTGCGCCGGAGCCTCATGAACACGCTCAGGCGGTCGCCGTCTCTCTTCAGGAGTTTCGACGCCGTCACGTCGTCGTAGAACTCCGACTCGCGCCCCGCGTGCTGTTTCAGCCGCGCGAGCACCGTCTCGAGCGTCACGCCCGGCACGAACACCGCGCCGGCCCAGTGATGGATCTTGCCGTCCGGAATCGACGGCGGATCGATCTTCGTCATGCTGACGCCACCGCTCATCGCGGCGTCGCGCCAGCCCTTTGCCGACCCTTCCAGATCCTGCACGAAGAATGTGCCGCCGGCTGCCGGCGCCGCGGCATAGCGCGCGTCGAGCGACGCCTCGTAGCGCTGCCACGCGTCGAGCGTCGGCGACCGCTGGTCAGCGCGAGCAGCGACCGGCAAGCCCGCCAGGATCAGCAGCGCCGCGGCCGGTACGGTCGAACGGAACACCACCAGCTCGCCTGCCGCGAAGTTCAGGAGCGCGCACGCCACGATCGCGACGAGGTTGGCCGCGATCGGATCGATGCGCAGCACACCGATCAGGAGCGCCATCGCCGCGAGATTGCCGCCGAGCGAAATCGCGCCGTTCATCAGGTGGAAGCGCGCGAGCCGCGCGGCTGACGCCCGCCATGACGCCGGCGGCCGATCCTTCCAGGTCCAGCGCTGGTGCCAGACGAAGTTGTGCAGGACCGCCGCCTCGACGGCCAGCGCCGTCGCCGGGAGGTAGTGCCAATGACAGACGCGGATGAGCAGCGCGATCGCGCCGAGCTGCACGGCGATCCCGCCGGCCCCTACGATGTTGAACGCGGTGAGGCGTTTCACGAGGTTCAAGAGTTCAGGGTTCATGGTTCAAGGTTCTCAGATGGTAAGGCGCAGGTTGGGGGCGGAACGGCTCATCAGGCGGGCGGCCGTCGAGGTCCCCGGCGACTATAGGCCCGGCACCTGCCGGATTCAACCATCCAACCTGAACCGCGGATGTGCCATATAATCCGCCACCTGCGCAGAAAAGAGCCGGCAGCCACTGGCCTCCTCAACACCGAACCCGCGGAGAACGGAATGTCGAACGCTGAGAGAGAATTCGTCCGGCGCGGCGCGGCGCTGCTGCTGACGTTTGGAGCGTGCGTGATCGGGATCGTCGGATCGATCGCGCAGCGCGGGGCGGTCCCGTCGCCGCGGCCCGGGCGGCAGCCGAACGGCGCCACGCTGCTTCCCAACGGATGGCGGATCGCGCCCGCGGGGCATCACGTCCAGATCGGCGACTTGCCACTCAACATGGTGCCGTCCCCCGACGGCCGCTTCCTCGTCGTCACCAACAACGGCTGGACGAAGCCCACGCTGACCGTGTTCGACACGAAGAACGAGCAGGTCGTCGGCCGCGTGCCGCTCGATCACGCCTGGCTCGGCCTGGCGTGGCATCCCGATGGGACCCGGCTGTACTCGGCCGGCGCCGCGGAGAACACCATTTACGAGCTCACCTGGAGCAATGGCGCGTTGAAGGACGCGGGCCGGTTTGCGATCGCCCCTCCCGAGCGGCGCGCCGGAGGGGAGCTGCTGAACGCCGGCTTCATCGGCGGACTTGCGATCGCGCCCGACGGACGCCGGTTGTACGCCGCGCACGTCTTCGGTCAGGCGGTGAGCGCCATCGATCTCCAGTCACGGCGCGAAGTGGGGAAGGCGACGCTCCCCGCTGAGCCGTACACGTGCGTGCTGTCGGCCGACGGCCGGACGCTGTTCGTGTCGCTCTGGGGCGGGGCGAAGGTGCTCATGTTCGCGGCGGACACGCTCGCGCCGCTCGGGGAAATCGCCGTCGGCGGACACCCAAACGCGATGTTGTTGTCGAAAGACGGCGCGCGGCTGTTCGTCGCGTGCGCGAACACGAATGCTGTCTGGGTCGTCGATCTCGCGACGCGGACGGCGAAGGAGCAGATATCGGTCGCGCTGTACCCCAACGCTCCGGTCGGGACGACGCCCAACAGCCTCGCCTTGTCGCCGGACGGGGCGACCATGCTCGTCGCCAACGCGGACAACAACACCGTCGCGATCGTGGACGTCACGAACGCGGGAGCAAGCGAAGTCGAAGGGTGGGTGCCGGTCGGGTGGTATCCGACATCGGTGCTCTTTTCGCGCGACGGGTCGCGGTTCTTCGTGCTGAATGGCAAGGGGCTGAGGAGCGACGCCAACCCCCGAGGTCCGCAGCCGGGCGGCGTCCGCGTGGAAGGGCACTACACGGCGAACATGCTGCAGGGCGCCCTGTCGATCGTCCCGACCCCCGACAGCGCGGCGCTCGCCGCGATGACCCGCCGTGTCTACGAGCTGACGCCGTACACCGAAGCAGGGCGCCTCGCGCCCGTTGACGCGCCGCCGGCCAATCCGGTTCCACGGCGGGTGGGAGTGTCGTCGCCCATCAAATACGTGTTCTACGTGATCCGCGAGAACCGCACCTACGACCAGGTGTTCGGGGATCTGCCGCGCGGCAACGGCGATCCCTCGCTGACGCTCTTCGGCGAGGAGATCACGCCCAACGCGCACGCGATCGCCCGCGAGTTCACACTGTTCGACAACTTCTACGTCGACGCGGAGGTCAGCTACGACGGCCACGCCTTCTCGACAGGCGCCTACGCCACCGACGTCGCGGAGAAGCTCTGGCCGACCAACTACGGAAGTCGCGGGACCCCGTATCTCAGCGAGGGTGGCTTCAACATCCGCGATCAGTACGGCAATTTTTCGGCTCCTCCGGCAGGCTACATCTGGGACTTCGCCAAGCGCGCCGGCATCTCGGTCCGCAGCTACGGCGAGTTCGCGTCGTGGCCCCGGCGAGGGGGACAGGTCCGCGCGACGGTTCCAGGGCTCGAGGGGCTGGTGCACCCGTCGTATCCTCCGTTCGATCTCGGCGTGCCCGACGTGCAGCGGGCGGACATCTGGCTCGAGGAGTTCCGCCGGTTCGAGCGCGATGGGAGCCTGCCGCGTTTGTCGATCATCCGTCTCGGCAACGACCACACGAATGGCACGTCGCCCGGATCGCCGACGCCTCGCGCCATGGTGGCTGACAACGACCTCGCGCTCGGGCGGGTCGTGGAGGCGATCTCCCACAGCCGGTACTGGAAGGAGTCGGCCATCTTCGTGCTCGAGGACGACGCGCAGAACGGCCCGGATCATGTCGACGCGCACCGATCGGTGCTGCTGGCGATCAGCCCGTTCTCGAGGCGCCGCACCCTCGACACGACGCTCTACACCACGTCCGGCGTGCTGCGCACGATCGAGCTGATTCTCGGACTGCCGCCGATGAGCCAGTACGACGCCGCGGCGACGCCGATGTACAAAGCGTTTCAAGCCACGCCGGAGCTGAGTCCGTTTACTCACCGCCCGGCGCGCATCCCGCTCGACGAGCGGAACGACTGGTCCTCACCCGGCGCTCGCGCGTCCCTCCGCATGAACCTGCGCGACGCCGACATGGCGCCGGAGATCGAGCTGAACGAGATCCTCTGGCAGTCGATCCACGGCAGCGGCTCGGTGATGCCGCCGCCGCGCCGTACGGGGTTCATTCGTCCGATCGGCGAGGAGGACAAGCACGAGAGGTGAAAGTCTGAAGTCTGAAGTCTGAAGCCTGAAGCCTGAACACTGAACCCGTGAACCGAAGGCCGAAGAAACAGTCTCCGTCAGCGACGCCGGCGGACGCGGCCGGGATCGCGCTCGAGCACTACGGGATCGCGGCCACCGCGACGCCGCTCGCGAGCGAGCGCGACCAGAACTTCCTCCTGGTCACGCCGGCGGGGGAGCGCTTCGTCCTCAAGATGGCAAACGCCGCCGAGGAGCGCGCGATCCTCGAGGCGCAGAACGCCGCGATGGCGCATGTCGCCGCGCAGACAGGGCTCTGCCCGCGCGTCGTTCCGAGTGTCACGGGCGACAGCATCGTCGCGCACGAGCGCAACGCCACCCGTCACTTCGTCCGGCTGCTGACCTGGCTGCCCGGTGAGCCGCTCGGGACCGTGCGGCGCCACTCGCCGACACTCCTCGAGCACCTGGGAAGCAGCCTCGGAGCGGTGGATCGCGCGTTGGCCAGCTTCGATCATCCCGCGATCCATCGCGAGCTCCACTGGGACCTCGCCCGGGGCGTCCGCGTCGTTCGGGACCACCTGACTGCCATCGGCGACGCGGCCCTCCGCGCGCAGGTCGAAGCCTGGACGGCCGAGATCGCCAGTCACGTGGAGCCACTGCTGCCGGAGTTGCGCCGGTCGGCGATTCACAACGACGCCAACGACTACAACGTGCTCGTCGCGAACGGCGGCGACATCTGGTCACGCGACGAGCGGATCGCCGGCCTCATCGACTTCGGCGACATCGTCCACAGTGTCACCGTCGCCGATCTGGCGATCGCCGTCGCGTACGCCGTGCTCGACAAGCCGGACCCGCTTGCCGCCGCGGCGCCGATCGTCCGCGGATATCACGCAGCCTGGCCGCTGAGCGCGGTCGAGCTGGCGGCGCTGTTCGATCTCGTCCGGTTGCGGCTGTGCGTGAGCGTCGCGCTCGCCGCGCATCAGCAGGCGCAGCGTCCGGCGGACGAGTACCTCGGCATCAGCCAGGACCCGATCGCCCGGACTCTGCCGGCCCTGATGGCCACGCCCCGCCGCTTCGCGGAGGCGGCGTTCAGGGACGCGTGCGGACTGGAACCCGTTCCAGGCTCTGCTCGCATCTCGAGCTGGCTCGCGCGCGCCACGTGTGCGCCGATCGTCGCGATGGATGCGGGCAGGACGCTCGTGCTCGACCTGAGCGTCGGCGGTCCGCTGATAGCCGGCGATCCCGCGGCCAATGCGGAACCTGCGCTGACCGCGCGCATCGCGCGCGCGCTGACCGACGCGGGTGCCGACGTGGCGATCGGGCGGTATGGTGAGCCCCGCAGCCTCTACTCGGCGGCGCTCTTCGCGGGTCGTGGCAGCGCCGAGCGTCGGACGATCCATCTCGGCGTGGACGTCTTCGCGCCGCCGGGCACCCCCGTATCGTCGCCGTTCGCGGGCACGGTGTGCGTCTCCACGGAGAATGCCGGACCGCTCGACTACGGCCCCGTGATCATCCTGCGGCACGAGACGGATGGAGGGGATCCGTTCTTCACGCTCTACGGACACCTGACGGGGGAGTCACTGGCAGGCGCTCCCGCCGGGCGAACCATTGCCGCCGGAGTCCCGTTCGCGGCCATCGGCGGAGCCGACGTGAACGGTGGATGGACGCCTCACCTGCATTTTCAGATCATCACCGACCTCCTGGAGATGGGCGCGGACTTTCCAGGTGTCTGCCGGGCGTCGCAGCGTGCCGTCTGGCAGTCTTTTTCCCCGGATCCCCATGCCTGCCTCCGCGTGGCCGGCGCGTCGTTCCCGGAGAGTGCCTTCGACTCGGTGGCCGCGCTTGCCGAACGGCGGCGGCGAATCGGCTCGAACGTCCGCGTGGGTTATCGCGATCCCGTCACACTCGTTCGCGGCTGGATGCAGTACCTCTACGACCAGAGCGGCCGCCAGTACCTCGACGCGTACAACAACGTGCCGCATGTCGGCCACAGCCACCCGCGCGTCGTCCGCGCGGCGGCAGAACAGATGGCCGTGCTCAACACGAACACGCGGTACCTGCACGACGGGCTGGGGCGGTTTGCCGAGCGCCTCACCGCGACGCTGCCGCACCCGCTGCGCGTCTGCTATTTCGTGAATTCAGGAAGCGAAGCGAACGAACTTGCGCTTCGGCTCGCGCGCGCACACACGCGCTCTCGAGAGCTGGTCGTGCTCGAATCGGCGTATCACGGGAACACGACGACGCTCGTCGAGATCAGTCCGTACAAGTTCGCCGGTCCGGGCGGCGAGGGATCTCCGTCGTGGGTGCACGTCGTTCCACTCCCGGACGTCTATCGCGGCGAATTCAAGGCCGACGATCCGGACGCAGGCGCGAAGTTCGCGGCATACGTCGGAGACGCAATCGACCGTTCGAGACAGACTTCCGGTGCGCGTCTTTGCGGGTTCATCGCCGAGAGCTGTCCGAGCGTCGGCGGCCAGATTGTGCCGCCGGCCGGATATCTCCAGCGCGTGTATGCGGCCGTCCGCGCCGCGGGGGGCGTCTGCATCGCGGACGAAGTGCAGACGGCCTACGGCCGCATGGGCACGCATTTCTATGCGTTCCAGGCGCAGGGCGTCGTGCCCGACATCGTCGTCCTGGGCAAACCGATCGGCAATGGGTATCCGCTGGGAGCGGTCGTCACGACGCCGGAGATCGCGGCGTCGTTCGACACCGGCATGGAGTTCTTCAGCACCTTTGGCGGCAGCACGGCGTCGTGCGCCGCCGGTCTTGCCGTGCTCGACGTCGTGCAGGACGAGAGGCTTCAGAGCCACGCGTTCGCGGTCGGAGAAGGCCTGATCGCCGGCCTCCGGTCGCTCTCCGATCGCCACGCGATCGTGGGGGACGTCCGCGGCTCCGGGCTGTTCCTCGGCGTCGAGCTCGTCACCAGCCGTGACACCCGCGAGCCGGCCGCGGCCGAAGCGTCGTTCGTCGTCAATCGCATGCGCGAAGAGGGCATCCTGCTCGGCACGGACGGTCCGTTTCACAACGTGCTCAAGATTCGTCCGCCGATGCCGTTCGAGCCAAAGGACGCCGATCGCCTCGTCGAGACCCTGGACCGCATCCTCGGCGGGTAATCAGCGTTCCGCCCTTGCTCTTCGCAACGGTCTGGTGAGGCAGGTCGGCCCGCCCCCGCCTTTCAAGCTGATTTCTCTCCCTTCGTACTCGAGCACCTCCACGCCGGCCTTCTCCAGACGCCCACGCGTCACCGGGTTCCCAGCGACCATCACACAGCGTCCTGGCGCAATCGCGAGGACATTTGCCCCCATGCTGTCGAGCTCCTCGTCCGGCACCTCGACGAGGCGGATGCCCCGATCCAGCAGCCGCTCGCGGAATGGCACAGGCATCAGGGGGGAATAGACGACCGCCAGGTCCCAATCGACGGGGCTGACGATCGACATCAGGTGAAACACGTCGCCTGCGCCGCGCCAGTGCGGCAGCGGGACGACGACGAGCTCGTCGATCGAGTCGGCGACGAGCGTCCTGAGCTGAGCGATGCCTTCGTCGTTGGTGCGGTAGCCCCGGCCCACCGCGAGAGTCCGCTCGTCGAGCCACACGACGTCGCCCCCTTCGAGCCGTCCCGGGAGGCGAACGCATCCCACGACCGTATGCCCGAGCGCGCGGATCGCCGCTTCCTGCGCCGCCGGTTCTCCGAGCCGCTGCGGCTTGCCCATGTTGCAGAGGATCAACCCGCGATCGCAGACGACTGAAGCGTCCCGCACGTAAATCGAATCGAGTCCGACGCCGACGGCCTGCGGAAGCAGGTGCACGACAGCGCCGCTCGTGCGCAGCAGGTCGAGCAGGCGCTCGTACTCGTCGACCGCCCGTCCGTAGTCCGGCGCGTCCGTGAAATTGAGAGCCTGCCACTCCGCCGCGATGGCCGAAGGACTTCTGAAGGCGTCGCGCGCGTGCTTGAGCACCAGCTCAGTGATCGTCCCTGTTTCAGATTGCGCAGTTCCGGTCACGATCGAGCCACCCGGACGTACACGGGCAGCCCCGCCATCAGCAGGAGGAATCCCCAATAGACCACCTCAGCGCCCGCCCCCCCGATCGCCCAGAGCGTGTAGGCAAACGCCAGGGACGCGATGATCGACGCGCCGGTCGAGAACGGCTTCCCGCCTGGCCGCCGGCCGATCAGGAAACCGGCGAGGGAGCAGAACGCATAAGGCACGAGGGTGCTCAGGGTGGCGAGAAGGATGATGAACGTGAACAGGTCGACGAGGCTGCGCGAGTAGTTCATCGCCACGAGCGCTGTCGAAAGCACGCCCCCGACGAGCATGCCGAACACTGGTGTGCCGCGGCTCGACACGCGTCCGAAGGCGCGTGGAAACAGCCCGTCCTGCGCGACCGCCATCGGCAGCTGGCCGACGATCAGAATCCAGCCGTTCAACGCGCCGAAGCAGGAGATGGCGGCGCCGAGCGCCACCGCGGCGGCGGCGCGATCTCCGCCAAGCGCGCGCGCCGCTTCCGCGAAGGGGGCGGTGGTCCGGCCGAGCGTCGCTGGCGCCAGCACGCCGATCACGCCGACCGTGCTGACGATGTAGATGGCGCCGGCGAGCAGCGTCCCTGTGACCGTGGCCTTCGGGATGGTGTGGGCGGCATCGCGAATGCTGCCGGCTGGAATCGTGGCGCACTCCAGGCCGAGGAACGCCCAGAGCGTGAGCGTGGCCGTCGCGGTCACGCCTCCGGCGATGGCGCGGGCGCTCGTATCGGCAACGGCGAAGTGCGATGGATCGAGCGCGAAGAGCCCCGCGATACCCACGATCAGCAGCGGCAGGATCTTGATGGCCGTCGTGACTATCTGAACGCGGCCTGCCGTGCGGACGCCGCGGAGGTTGACCGCGGTCAGGAGCCAGAGTGTGCCCACCGCAAGCGCGGCGGCCGAGGCAGGATTCCGCACGATCCCTGGAACGAACGGATCGAGGTAGCCGACGAATGCGACCGACAGCGCGGCGTTCGCGCACCAGACGGAGATCCAGTAGCCCCAGGCGACGAGAAACCCGGCGAGGTCTCCGAACGCCTGCCGGGTGTACGCGTAGGGACCGCCCGCCGCGGGATTGAGCCGCGCCAGCCGCGCGAAGACGAGCGCGAGCAGAACGGAGCCCGCCGTCGACAGGAGCCATCCAGCGAGGCTGATGCCGCCATAGGGGGCCAGCGACGCAGGCAACATGAATACGCCCGATCCGATCATGTTGCCCATGACCAGCGCGACGGCCATCCAGAAGCCGATCGCGCGGGTCTCGGGCGGCGCGGCCGTGACGTCCATCCGCGGCTGAACCCTGAACTCTTACTTCGGCTTGCTCATGTATCTCAGCAGCTCGCTGTCCGTCCCGAGGATGAAGACGGTCTTCGCGTCCATCGTCCGCTCGTACGTCTCGAGTGACTTGGTGAACGCGTAGAAGTCGGCGTCGCGGCCGTGGGCGGCGGCGTAGATGTCGGTCGCCTGCGCATCCGCCTTGCCGCGCAGCTCCTCGGCGGACCGGTACGCCTCCGACTGGATCCGCTTCAGCTCACGCTCGCGCTCGCCGCGGATCCGCGCCGCCTCTCCTTCGCCTTCCGAGCGGAAGAGCTCCGCCACGCGGTTGCGCTCGGCAATCATCCGGGCGAAAACGTCCTTCTGCACCTGCTCGACGTAGTTGATCCGCCTGAGGCGGATGTCGAGCAGCTCGATGCCGAGATTGGCCATGCGCGACGACGCGCGATCGAGGATCTCCTTCTCGATCTGCTTCCGGCCCTTCTGGATGCGCTCGAGGATGACATTCTCCTCGTCGGATTCGACCGCGACTTCCGCGGGATTCCGGTTGCTGCTGCGCACGAGCTCGATGAGGTCGTATCGGGCGACCGAGTTGCGCGTCTCGCCGTCGAGGATGTCGTCGAGCCGCGACTGCGCACCGCGCTCGTCGCGCAGCCGCTGGAAGAACTTCAGCGGATCGATGATGCGCCATCGCGCGTAGGTGTCGACCCAGATGAAGCGCTTGTCCTTGGTCGGCACCTGATTGGGGCTGCCGTCCCATTCGAGGAAGCGCTTGTCGAACGAGTTCACCTGCTGAATGAACGGAACCTTCATGTGCAGGCCGGGCGTCGTCACCGGGGCGCCGATCGGGTCGCCGAACTGCGTGATGACGACCTGCGAGGCCTCGTTCACCACGTAGTACGCGCTGTTGAACAGCACGAGAGCTGCGAGGGCGACCACGAGGGTCAGGATGCCGCGGCGCTTCACTGTCCACCTCCCGGCTTGGCGGCGTCGCCCATGATGCTCTGGAGCGGCAGCAGCGGGAGGATTCCCTTCGCGTCCTTGTCGAGGAAGACCTTGCCTCCCAGATTCGGCAGCACCCGCCCCATCGTCTCGAGGTACATCCGGCGACGTGTGACGTCGGGCGCCTTCCGGTACGAGTCGTAGACCGAGTTGAACCGCGCGCTGTCTCCCTGCGCGCGATTGACGCGGTCGAGCGCGTAGCCCTGCGCCTGCAGGATGGCCTGCTCGGCCTCTCCCTTCGCGCGCGGCACTACTTTGTTGTACTCGGCGCGCGCCTCGTTGATCAGCCGGTCGCGCTGCTGCTGCGCCTGGTTCACGGCGTCCCACGACGGCTTCACGGGGTTCGGCGGGTTGACGTCCTGCAGGACGACCTGGTCGAGCGTGATCCCGAGCTCGTACTGCTTCGCCATCGCCTGCAAATCCGTCTCGGCGCGGGTCTCGATCTCCTGCCGGCCGATGGTGAGCACTTCGGTGACCGTCCGATCGCCGACCACTTCGCGCATGACCGCCTCGTTCATCGCGCGGAACGTCTCTTCAGGTTCCCGCACTTTGAAGAGGAACTGGTACGGATCCGAGACGCGATACTGGACGATCCATTCGACGATGGCGACGTTGAGGTCGCCCGTGAGCATCATCGACTCGTCGGTGAAGTCCTTTTGCGAGTATGTCGTGCGGACCCCGGGTTCCTCCGTCCGGAAGCCGAATTCCTGTTTCTCCTGCCGCTGCACCTTGACCTTGGTCACGTCTTCGGCGAACGGCATCTTCATGTGGAGGCCAGGCTCGGTCTGCCGCACGTACCGGCCGAACCGAAGCACGACCCCGACCTCTTCGGGCTGCACCTGGTAGAACGTCGTCGAGAAGAGCACGATCGCGCCAAGCACGGCGAGACCGATGCGGAGCAGGCCGCCCGGCACCCGGGGCATCTTCGGCATGCGGGGGGCATGCGAGCCCCATCGGCTGAAATCGATGATGTCGTCGTCGCTCATGTTGGTGTCCCTCAGTGAAGACACCTTATCAGAGATACCGGGGGGCAGGGCCCTCGGAATGAGAATCGGTGGACAGGGGTGTGACAGATTGATGGCGGATTCGTGATACTTTTTCGCCCGACCCGACGCCTGCTGCTCATGCACGCTCTTCTGGAGGACACGATGAACGCCTCGATAGCCCGGCGCCAGCTGCCGCGGCTTGCCTGCGTGTTGATGCTCGCGGCCGCCACAATCGGCGTCGGATCGGCCGGCACCTACGCCCAGTCGAAGACGCCTCCAGCTCAACGACTGGATGCGGACTACACGGCGAAGATAAAAGCCGCGACCGCGGACCCGCGAATCCTGACCGAGCTGGTCGACCACATGCCGGCTTCCGACAAGGTGCCGTCCCCTCTCAAGTTCCTCGGGTACATCCCCGGCGAGCCGGGCCACATGACCTACCACAAGGACATCGCCCGGTACCTCGAGGCGCTCGACAAGGCGTCGGACCGCGTGACGATGTTCAAGATCGGCGTGAGCGACGAAGGGCGCGACATGTTCGGGATTGCGGTGGCGGACGAGGCGACGATCAAGCAGCTCGACAAGTACCGGCAGATCACCGCGCAGCTGACCGACCCGCGCAAGCTGACCGACGCGCAGGCGAAGCAGCTCGTGGCGACGGGGAAGCCGATCTACTTCGCCTCCGGCAGCATCCACTCGCCGGAGACCGGCAGTCCCGAGATGCTGATGGAGCTGGCGTACCGGCTGGCGATCGAGGAGACGCCGTTCATCCAGACGATTCGCAACAACATCATCTTCGTGTTCACGCCGGCGAGCGAGGTGGACGGCCGCGAGAAGCAGGTCGACAACTTCGTCGCGCAGCAGAAGGGGCCGCCTTCGCCCTCGATGGTGTACTGGGGCAAGTACGTCCAGCACGACAACAACCGCGACGGCATCGGCGTCGGCCTGCGCCTCACGCAGGTGATGCTGAAGACGTTCCTCGACTGGCATCCGACGGTCTGGCACGACCTGCACGAGTCGGTGGCGCTGCTCTACACGTCAACCGGCACCGGTCCGTACAACGGCGTCGTCGATCCGATTCAGGTGAACGAGTGGTGGCTGCTCGCGCAGACCGAGATCCTGGAGCTGACCAAGCGCGGCGTGCCCGGGGTGTGGACCTACAACTACTACGACGGCTGGGTGCCGAACTACATGTTCTGGATCGGCGTCACGCACAACTCGATCGGCCGGTTCTACGAGACGCAGAGCTTCGGCGGCGCCGTCAACCGTCCGCTGCCCGTGCAGCAGAGCCGGGAATGGTACCGGCCGAATCCGACGCCGCCGGACATGGTGTGGGGGCCGCGCAACAACGTGAACATGCAGCAGAGCGCGATCCTCATCGCGATGAACTCGGTGGCGAAGAACAAGGACTCGTTCCTCGAGAACTACTACCTCAAGAACAAGCACACGATCGAGCGCGGGAAGACGCAGGTGCCGTACGCCTACATCATCCAGGCGAAGCAGCGGCGACCGGTGGAAGCCGCGGAGCTGATGAACCTGATCCGCCGCGAGGGGGCGGAAGTCCATACGGCGGCCGCCGCGTTCACGATCGGCGGCACGCAGGTGGCGCCCGGCGATTACATCGTGCGCATGGATCAGCCGTACGGCGCGATCGTGGAGACGCTGCTCGGCGTGCAGTTCTACGCGCCGGAGAACCCGCGGCCGTACGACGACACGGGCTGGGCGATCCCGCTCGTACGCAACCTGAAGTCACAGCGCGTCGAGGACAAGTCGATCTTCGACAAGCCGATGACGCTGGCGACGGCGGACTTCAGGATCGCCGGCGCGACGACCGGAGCCGGGCGGGTCCTCATTGTCGATCACACGACCGAGAACACGCTCGTGACGTTCCGCTTTCGGCACGCGGGGGTGAAGATGTCGGCCGCGGAGCGTGAGTTCGAGGCCGGCGGCCACAGGTTTGCCCCCGGCGCGTTCATCATCACTGACGAACGCAACAGTGCCGGGACGCGCGCGGCGCTCGAGCCGTCGATCCGCGAGCTGGGCCTGTCGGCGTGGGCCGTCGACGCCGCGCCGAACGTGCCGATGCACGACCTCGACGTGCCGCGGATCGGCTACGTGCACACATGGACGAGCACGCAGGACGAGGGATGGGTGCGCCTCGCGTTCGACAACTTCAAGGTGCCCTACACCTATTTCGGCGCGCCCAGACTCCGCGAAGGCAACCTGCGCGCCAAGTACGACGTCATCATCTTCCCGCACGCCGGGCAGGGCGGATCGGCCCTGATCACGGGCGGCGTGCAGGGCAGCGAGCCGCGCCCGTACAAGAAGACGGACCTCACCCCGAACGTCGGCACGGTCGATTCCACCGACGACATGCGCGGCTCGATCGGCATCGAAGGGCTGTTGGAGCTGTACAAGTTCGTCGAGCAGGGGGGCCTGTTCATCACCGAGGGGGCGACGTCGACCGTGTTCCCGGCATACAACCTCACGCCGGGCGTGTCGGTGGAGACGCCTGACAATCTGTATGTCCGGGGCGCGGTCCTGAAGGCCGTGCTCGCCGACAAGACGAGCCCGGTGCTGTATGGCTACGACCAGAACACCCTGGCGGTCTACTTCAACCAGGCGCCGGTCATGCGCGTCGGCGCGGCAGGTGGGTTCGGAGGGCGCGGCGGCGGCGCGAACGTGCCCCCCGTCGGCAACCTCCAGCCGAACGCCGTCCAGCCGAGCCTCACCACGCTCGAGGGGCCGCCTCCTGCGCCCCCCGCCGCTGGTACGGGTGGCCGCGGCGGCGGCGTCCCGGGCGTCGCGGATCCGAACGCGCCACGCGTGCTGTTGTCGTTCCCGGCGAATCCGAACGACTTGCTCCTCTCCGGACTTCTCATCGGCGGCGACGCGCTTGCCGGCCGCGCCGTCACGGTCGATTCGCCGATCGGCAAGGGGCACGTGGTGATGTTCGCCAACCGTCCCTACTGGCGCTGGCAGACGCAGGGAAACTTTTTCCTCGGCTTCAACGCCATCCTGAACTGGAACGACCTTGACGCTGGCCGCGCGGCGACGCGGCCGGCGACCACGGATCCGGCGGGACAGCAGAGGTAGGCTCCCCATGCACAAATGGTTCTGCGCCGCCGTGTTGATCGGCGCCGCGGCGGTTTCCTCCTGCACCCGCACCGTGAGCTCACAAAAGCCTTCCGTCTCACCCCAGGGTCCCGCGACGCCAGGGCTCGCGCCCGTCCGCACGCTCATTCCGGCGCCAGCGTCAGTCGAAGTGTCCGATGCCCCGCCATTCATCGTCGGTCCCGCAACGCGGATCCTCGTGCCGCCCGGCGACTCAGCCATCGCGGGCATCGGGCACTTCCTGTCGGATTTCATAGGGCTCGCTGCCGGGCCGACGCCACCGGTAGTCGAGCCGATGGCCGATCCCGTTCCGGCCGGCAGCATCGTGATCGAGCTTCGCGGCCAATCCGCCGGTTACGACGAGTCGTACGAGCTGACCGTCACGTCGGATCGCGTGGGGCTTGTGTCGAGCAGCCCCGCCGGTCTCTTCTACGGCGTGCAGACGCTTCGCCAGCTCATGCCGGCGTTCGTCGAGTACGAGGCGGTGCGGGCGGAGGCGTCGAAGCCGGTCACCATCCCGGCCGTCCGTGTCGTCGATCGCCCAAGATTTCCGTGGCGTGGCGCGATGCTCGACGTCGCACGCCATTTCATGCAGGTGGAAGAGGTCGAGCGCTACATCGATCTGATGGCTCTCTACAAACTGAACCGCCTCCATCTCCATCTCGCGGACGACCAGGGCTGGCGTGTCGAGATCGCGGCACGGCCCAATCTCACCGCGCACGGAGGAACCACGGAAGTCGGCGGCGGGCCTGGTGGGTTCTATACGAAGGAGCAGTTTGCGGCCATCGTCGCCTATGCCCGCGCGCGCTTCGTCATGATCGTGCCGGAGATCGACATGCCCGGGCACACGAACGCGGCGCTCGCGTCGTACGCCGAGCTGAACTGCAACGGCGTGGCCCCGCCGTTGTACACCGGGATAGACGTCGGCTTCAGCGCGTTCTGCGTCGACAAAGAGCCGACGTATGCGTTCATAGACGACGTCGTTCGCGAGATCGCGGCAATGACCCCGGGCCCGTACTTTCACGTCGGCGGCGACGAGGTCAAGACGCTGACGCCGGAACAGTACGCGCGCTTCATCGAGCGCGTGCAGGGGATCGTGCAGTCGCACGGCAAATACATGATCGGATGGGACGAGATCGCGCCGGTCAACCTGCTGCCGACGTCGATCGTCCAGCACTGGCGGCCGAAGACATCGCCGCGCGCGGCCATCGCACGCGGGAACAAGGTGATCCTGTCGCCTGCCGACAAGATCTATCTGGACATGAAATACGACCGGGACACCCCCATCGGGCTCACGTGGGCCGCGATCGTCGACGTGCGCGACGCGTACGACTGGGATCCCGCGACGTTGCTCGAGGGTGTCCCCGAAGCCAGCATCATCGGCGTGGAGGCGCCGCTGTGGACCGAGACGGTCGCGAACGTTCGCGATGCCGAGTTTCTCGCGTTCCCGAGGCTGGCGGGCGTCGCAGAAATCGGCTGGTCGCCCGCCGCGCGACGCGACTGGAACGAGTACAGAGTGCGGCTCGGCACGCACGCCCGGCGGTGGTCCGCGCTCGGCCTGAACTTCTACCGTTCTCCGCAGGTCCCCTGGAGAGATTGAAAGGGCCTGGTGCAGGGCTGAAGCCCTGCGCTGCGGACCTCTCTGTAGCGCAGCCCTTCAGGGCTGCCTCTGTCATACTCTTGCCTCAAGTCCCGAGCGGAATTTCGCGGCCTCGCGTGATACCATCCGCGAGAATTTTTCATTGAAAAGCGCCTGCGGCTCGCGCCGAAGGCGAGTCTTCGAGCCCTGAGGCGCACGGGAGATAACCTGCATGACCGCGCGTCGCGTACTGCCGGCGCTGCTGCTGCTCTTCGTAGGCAGCGGATGCGCCGCGTTGATTTACGAAATTGTCTGGTTCCAGCTGCTGCAGCTGGTCGTTGGTTCTTCGGCCGTATCGCTGGGTGTCCTGCTCGGCACGTTCATGGGCGGCATGTGCATGGGCAGCCTGTTCCTGGCACGAGTGATCTCGCCGCGCCACCACCCGCTGCGCGTCTACGCGTACCTCGAGCTCGGGATCGGGCTTTTCGGCATTTTGATCCTCTTCGGCATGCCGCTCGTCGGCGGAGTCTACTTCGCGCTTGGCGGATCCGGTGTCACCGGCATCCTGCTGCGCGGCGTCGCCGCCAGCATCTGCCTGCTTCCGCCAACGCTGCTCATGGGCGCGACGCTGCCGGCGATGTCGCGCTGGGTCGAGTCGACGCCCGAAGGCGTCTCGTGGCTCGGGTTCTTCTACGGCGGCAACATCGCGGGGGGCGTCATCGGATGCCTGACGGCCGGCTTCTACCTGCTGCGGGTGCACGACAGCCTCGTGGCGACGTTCGTCGCCGTCGCCTTGAACGTGCTGGTCGCGGCCGTCGCGCTCCTGCTCGCGAAGGCCGCGCCGCATACCGAGGCGGTCCGCCCGCCAGCCGCAATCGAGCGCGCATCGGGCGCGTGGGCGGTGTACGTGTCGATCGGATTGTCCGGCATGACCGCGCTCGGAGCGGAAGTGATCTGGACGCGTTTGCTGTCGCTGCTCTTTGGCGCCACCGTCTACACGTTCTCGCTGATCCTGGCGGTGTTCCTGCTCGGCCTGGGCATCGGCAGCAGCATCGGGTCGGCGATCGCGGGCCGCATCGCGCGCCCTCGCCTCGCGCTTGGATGGTGCCAGATGCTGATCTCGGTCGCGTTGGCGTGGAGCGCCTACATGCTGACGCAGTCGCTTCCGTACTGGCCGATCAACCCCTCGATTTCGAGCAACCCCTGGTTTAACTTCCAGCTCGACTTCGTGCGCTGCATGTGGGCGATCCTTCCAGGCGCGATCCTCTGGGGCGCCAGCTTTCCCCTCGCGCTCGCGTCGGTCGCCACCGGCGGCAAAGATCCGGCGCGGCTGGTCGGCGGCGTCTATGCCGCCAACACCGTCGGCGCGATCGTCGGGTCGGTCAGCGCCAGCCTCCTGCTGGTCGTGTGGCTCGGCAGCCAGCGCGCGCAGCAGGTGCTCGTCATCATCTCTGCGGTTTCGGCGCTGTTGATGCTCGAGTCCTCGGCGGCGGAAGCGGAGGCCAAGAAGGCGCGATTCCAGTTCGCCGGCACGCTGCTGCTCGCGGCCGCGATGGCCGGCGCCGTGCTGCTTGCGCGCACGATTCAGCCGGTCCCTGGAGTGTTCGTGGCCTACGGCCGGTACGCGGCCACCCGGCTCGGCGAATCCGAGATCATCTACGTCGGCGAAGGCTGGAATGCGTCGGTTGCCGTCTCGCGGCTGCCGAACGGGGTGCTCAACTACCACAACGCCGGCAAGGTACAGGCGTCGAGCGAGCCGCAGGACATGCGCCTGCAGCGGATGCTCGGCCACATGACGACGCTCATTCCGAAGACCGCCGACTCGGTCCTCGTGATCGGCTGCGGCGCGGGCGTCACGGCCGGCGCCGTGTCGGTCGATCCGAACGTCAAGAAGCTCACGATCGCCGAGATCGAGCCCCTCGTGCCGGCCGTGGTATCGAAGTATTTCAGCCAGCACAACTTCGACGTCGTCGCGAACCCGAAAACGCGCGTGGTGCTGGACGATGCGCGCCATTTTCTGCTGACGACGAGCGAGAAGTTCGACGCGATCACGTCGGATCCGCTGGACCCCTGGGTCAAGGGGGCCGCGATGCTGTACACGAAGGAATTCTTCGAGACCGTCAAGGCCCACCTGAAGCCGGGGGGCGCGGTGACGCTGTTCGTGCAGCTGTATGAAAGCAACACCGCCGCGGTGAAGAGCGAGATCGCGACGTTCCTGGACGTATTCCCAGGGGGCGTGGTGTGGGGCAACACGAACAACGGCGCCGGCTACGACCTCGTGCTGCTCGGGCAGGCCGAGCCGACGCGAATTGACGTCGATGCCGTGCAGCAGCATCTCAGCCAGCCGGAGATGGCGCCCGTGGCACGATCGCTCGGCGAAATCGGGATGTACTCGGCGGTGGATTTATTTTCGAACTACGCGGGGACGAAGGCCGATCTCGCGCCCTGGCTCGCCGACGCGACGATCAACCGCGACCGCAACCTTCGCCTGCAGTACCTGGCCGGCATGGGCTTCAACCTGTACCAGAGCGAAGCCATTTACGCCGACATGCTGCAGTACAGCCACTATCCGGATAATCTGTTCGTGGGATCGGACGCGACCAGACAGTCCCTGCGGGCGGCGATCATGCGGATGCAGGGGAAATAAGGGGTTCAGGGTTCAGGGTTCCAGCCTGGCACGACGTGTTCGGCTGCCGATCGGAGATGTGACGAACGGGATCGAGGCCAACGTGGGTTACTATGGCTCTCTTTTTGACGGAGGATCCATGAAGCGAGTGATGTTGTTCGTTGCGACGCTGGCGATTGCCGCGCCCGCACTGGCCCAGCACATCCACGACCAGGCCCCGGCCAGCCCTCCGGCCGGCGCGCCAGCCGGCGCGCCAGCCAGAGGCCAGACCCCACAGGTGCCGCCCATCGACGTGCCCTGGAACGACGCGATCCCCGCGGGAACAGCCGATCATGCCGCGCGGGCGCTCAAAGAGTCATCACGCCACGGCGAGTGGGCCGATATCAAGATGGCCGACGGGACGATCTTGAAGTCATGGGTGGTCTACCCGGAGCGGTCCACAAAGACAGGCGTCGTGCTCGTGATCCACGACATCCGCGGGCTGGCGGACATCGCGCGCGCCGTGGGCGATCAACTGGCTCAGGACGGCTTCATCGCGATCGTCCCTGACTTTCTCTCCGGCAAAGGGCCGAACGGCGGCGGGTCCGAATCGCTCGGGACGGGCGTCGGCCAGGCGATTCAGGCGTTGATGCCGGCAGACGTCAAGGCGCGGCTCGATGCCGCGATGGAGTACGGAAAGAAGCTGCCGGCATCCAACGGGAAAACCGGGGTCGTCGGGTTCTGCTGGGGCGGGGCGCGGAGCTTCGGATACGCTGCCGCGCAGCCAGGCCTGAATGCCGCGGTCGTGTACTACGGCGACGCCCCTGGAGCGTCCGACGGGACGCTCGAAACCCAGCTCGCCAATCTCAAGGCGCCGGTGCTCGGCCTCTACGCAGGCAACGACGCGCGGATCGGCGCGACCGTGCCGCCGACCGAAGCGGCCTTGAAGAAGCTTGGAAAGAGCTACGAGGTCCACACGTACGCGGGGGCGGGCCACGGGTTCATGGGCAACCAGGCCGGCGCCGGCGGCGCGAACCTCAAGGCGGCTCAGGAGTCCTGGCCGGTCGTGGTGCAGTTCTTCACGAAGAACTTGAAGTAGCTGGTAGCTGGTGTCACCACCGCGCGAACGCGTTGGCGAACAGCTGGCACAGCAGCGCTCCCACGACGCTCATCGCAAGTCCCCAGATAAGAAGCTTCCGGAACAGATCGCGCGATGCGTCCGGATCCGCGACCGCCGCGACGCACAACGCGCCAAGAGTCGACAGCGGCGACACGTCCACAAGCGATGCGCCGACGTTGATGCTCAACGCGACGGCGAGAGGGTCGCCGCCACCCACCTGCTGCACCAGCCCGGGCACGGTCGGCAGAAACGTCGGGAGGACGACGGCCGATGTACTGCTGTAGGTGGAGATGACGCCCGTCACGAACGCGATGACGCCAGTGATCGTGGAGGGCCTGGCCAGGTTCGCCAGCACGGACGTGAAAACGTCCATTCCGCCTGTCTTCTCGACCAGCACGACGAGCATGGTCATGCCGCAGACCATCACGATGGCGGACCACGGCATCCGTTTGATGGCGCTCGTTTCGTCGGCCGCCCGGACGAGGATCAGGAGAGCCGCGGCGCCGAAGGCGCTGAGCCCGATCGGAAGTCCCAGCCCGACGACCCCCGCGATCCACCCGCTCACGACCGCGACCGTGATCCACTGCGAAGGCGAGAGCGCGCTGGTGTGGTCGTCGAGGCCGGCCGCGCTGGCGGGAGCCGCCGTCCTGATCAGCAGGGCGTACGCCACGCCGCCGACCAGACAGTGCGCGAGGAAGTTGGCGGCCCAGACTTTCCACTCGTGGCCGCCCAGCCCCGCGGCAGCCATTCGAGTGTTCGCGATGATCCCGACCGCGCTCAGCGGCGAGAGGTTCCCCGCGTTGGCGCCGTTGGCAACCATCAGCGCGGTGAGGAACGGGGAGATTCCCGCGCGCGCGCCGATCGCCATCGCGACCGGCGCGACAATCGCGACGCTGACGATGGCGCCAGGGCCGACCGTCGAAATGGCGCACGCGATCAGGAAGACGAGCGGCGGCACGAGACGATCCCGGCCGCGCGCCATCGCGAGCAGCCTGCGGGCAAGGAGGCCGACGGTCCCGTTGGTTTCCGCGAGCGTGAACAGAATCGTGACGCCCGCCAGCGTCACGAACAGCGAAGAGGGAAAACCGGCGAGCACCGCGTCGGCCGGCCGCCCGGCGTAGGCACCCACGGCCCAGGCAAGCGGGACAGCCACGAGGCCGACGTTGATCCGCGACGTGCAGCTGATCGCTATCGCAGCCAGCAGGGCGCAGACGGACGCGGACGCGGGAGACATCTGCTAGGGGATCTGGGGCTCAGAGCTCACGGACTGCTACAGGTGGTTTCAAAACACCGTAGCGCAGGGCCTCAGCCCTGCCCCAGGCAGCCCTGAAGGGCTGCGCTACGGTTTTGAAACCAGTTCTAGTGCGTGAGCGCATACAGGACGACGTTGATGCCGAACGCGTAGCCGTCGACC
>CAYZBZ010000015.1:30081-31151 GCA_964476725.1 uncultured Vicinamibacterales bacterium | reverse complement strand
GAAAGGACTCTCGGCGCTGATCGGCGCGCAGATGGAACTCATTGCCCGGCGTGTGGTCCCGGAGTTGACAGGTGGGATGTTTCAGGTCGTGCGCTGGGAGACTGGGCCGACGCCGCGCCCGCCACAGAATGGGTGGATCATGATCGAACGACGCGATGAAGAGGACGACGTCTGTGGCCGCGCGGTGGTCGGTGCGATCGCCGGACAGATCTGGTTGGACGGCAATCGCCGGTGCAATATTGCCGTCGTCTTTGCTCATGAACTGTGGCATGCGCTGGGGTTCTCGCACGTCAACGTGCCGGGCTCGCTGATGTTTCCCCGCGACCGGTTCTCGAACGTCTCCGATGCGCCAACCGAGCGCGAGCGCCGCCACGCGGCGATCGCCTACAGACGTACAGCGGGCAATCGCGACATTGACGTGGATCCGTAGGCGGGACCGGGACGGCCCTGCAACCTGTTTGCAATCTGGCGCACGCGGCGTACGATACATGGATGGTCGGTGCGCCTGTCACCCGCTGTGCGTGTGGTACTATCGTCTGCTCGACGGGCCCCTAGCTCAGTGGTAGAGCACCTGACTTTTAATCAGGGTGTCCCGGGTTCGATCCCCGGGCGGCCCACCAGCCTTCGCTCATGATTCAGGTCCCCACGCCGAGCTACATCACATGACGCCCAGCGGGCGGTACCCGTACGGGGGGCTGACCCCATCACGCCTTGTATACTTGACGGCCTGTGGAGGTCGACGTGGTGGCAGTGGTCTGGCAGTTCGACATTCGGCCGGGGGCATCAGACGTGTTCGAGCGGTTGTACGGCGCCGACGGCGACTGGACGAAGCTGTCGCGGCGGAGCCGCTCGTTTCTTGGCAGCTCGTTCCTGCGCGAGATGGGGTCCGAGACCCGTTATCTGCTGGTCGAGTACTGGGGCGAGATGGTCGTTTACGAGAAGCACCTGGCGAGCTTTGACGATGAGCTGAAGGAGCTCGAGCAGACGCGCCTGGAGGTGGTCGAGAGCATGCAGAACCTCGGGGTGTTCACCGCGCTCGACGTTCCCGATCGCACGGGCCCTGCGTGGTC
>CAYZBZ010000015.1:14838-29981 GCA_964476725.1 uncultured Vicinamibacterales bacterium | reverse complement strand
TCATCTAGATTATCTTCTGGCCGAGCGCGGAGCACGCGAGCTCCGTGCCGAGGATCGCGGTGGTGTTTCGATCGTCGAGGATGGGGTTCACCTCGACGAGATCGAGCGCCCGCAGCAGGCCCGAGTCCGAGATGATCTCCATCAGCATGTGCGCCTCACGGTAGTCGAGCCCTCCCTTGACGGGCGTGCCGACGCCGGGAGCGATCGCCGGGTCGCAGACATCCAGATCGAACGAGACGTGCACGCCCGCCGTGCCCGCGCCCGCAATGGCGAGCGCCTGCTCGGTGACGGCGGCGATGCCGGCGCGGTCGATGTCCTTCATCGTGAAGACGCGCACACGCGAGTTGCGCACGATCTCCTTCTCGCGCTCGTCGAGATTGCGAATCCCTATCAGCACGGTATGCTCAGGGCGCACCTTCGGTGAGAAGCCGCCGATGCGCGCAAGCTCCGCCGGTTCCGGTCCGAGCAGCGACGCCAGCGGCATGCCGTGCACGTTGCCGCTGCCGGAGCTGGACGGCGTGTTCATGTCGCCGTGCGCGTCGGCCCAGATGAGGCCGAGCGGCTTCTCTTCGCGGCGCACGAAGTCCGCGGTGGCGGCGACTGATCCGGACGCCAGGCTGTGATCGCCCCCCAGCACGAGCGGCAGCCCCCCTTTTTCCAGCGCGGCGAGCGACGCCTTGTACAGCTTCTCGCAGACGCGCGCGATCTCCCGGATGTATTTCTTGCTGGGATCCCCGAAGGACTTGGTCTCCGGAATCGGCGCGACGAGATCTCCTGCATCGACGACCGCGACGCCGAGCGCGCTCAGTCGCTCGCCAAGTCCCGCGATCCGGAACGCCGATGGACCCATGTCGACCCCGCGGCGGTTCCCGCCGAGGTCGAGCGACACGCCGATGATGTGAACAGGCCGCATGCGGATCGAAACTGTACCACACGGCGCCGCGCCTTGACGGGAGCCTTAAATATCAGGTACTCTAAGGTTTGCGGCGGCCAGCGGGGCCGTTTGCGCTGAAGGAGCGCGTGATGAAGCGGTTCGAGATTGGCTCCCGGGTCGTAGAGCCCACCTACGGTCTGGGATCAGTGATTGCGGTCGAGGACGCGTACACCCGCGTGCAGTTCGACGAGCACGGCGTGAAGAAGTTTCTCACCAGCATGTCCCGACTCGAACCGAGCAACGAGCCGGTTCCGGCCGGTCTGCGTGGGACGAAGGTGCGCAAGAAGCGCGCGCCGAAGAAGGCCGCGGCCGCCGCGGCCGCGCCCGTCGAAGACTGAGCCTCCCCGAAGACCTACCGCTTCAGCGACACGGACATCCCTTCCCCCGAGGGAGAGACGATCGTCGTCCACAGCGCCCGGTGTTTCTGCACGGCGTCGAGAAAATCCCCCATCTCGCTTCGCTTGTTCACGACGTTGTGCGCGAGGAACAGCCCGCGTTTGTCGAGCCGGGGATACACCAGATCGAAAAACCGCTTGTAGTCCTTCTTCCACGCGTCGAGGAACACGAAGTCGAACGTGCCCGCGATCTTGGGGACCTGCTGAAAGGCATCTCCCGCGACGACCTGCACGATGTCCGACAGGCCGGCGCGCCGCACGTTCTCGGCGAGCTCCTTCGCGCGCCCCGCGTCGTACTCAATCGTCACGAGCCGCCCTCCGGTGTCGCGCAGTGCCATCCCGATCCAGATCGCGCTGTACCCGCTCGCGCCGCCGATCTCGAGCGCGCGCTTCGCTCCGCTCGTCGCGACCATCAGCCGCAGGAACCGTCCGTCCTCTTCAGAAACGGCGAGCTGCCCTTTGTCCCTGGACTTGATCTCCGTCAGGATTTTCTGGACGTCCGGCGTCTGCGCGGTCGCGGTCACGAGCGACGCGCACACCGCCGCGGCCATCACAAAGACGCGCATAGTCGATCTAGTTTGCATACTGAAAGTCTGAAGGCTGAAGTCTGAAGTTCGAATGCTTGAACCCATGAACGCTGAACGCTGAACCGACACTATCCAATACTAATGTACTCCGCTGCCCGACCCGCAACCGCCCGGCCATCGGCGATGCAGTCCGGGATGCCGACCGATCGGAAGCCGCTGCCCGCGACGAACAGGCCCGGGTGCCGCGCGAGACGCGACTCGATCTCGGTGACCCGTGCGATCTGGCCGACGTTGTGCTGCGCGCCCGCCGCGCGCCAGCGATAGACGCGCGTCAGAAGAGGAGCGCCGCTGATACCCAGCACGCCGGAGATGTCGCGACGTGCCATGTCCACGATCTCGTCGTCCGACAAATCAACCACGCCAGGATCGTGCGCGCCCCCCGCAAATACGCGAAGAAGCACGGCGCCGGCAGGCGCCCGTCCGCCCCATTTCGACGAGACCCATGTGCACGCGGTGATGCGTAAGTCATTGTATCGCCGCGCAACGACGAAGCCGCTGCCTTCGAGCGGGTGGGCGACCGCGCTGCTCGGCCACGCGAGTGCAACGCTCACGGTGGAGACGTACGGCACTTCGCCACACAACGATCCGGCGCGCTGATCGATCGGCCGCATCAATGCTGAAGCGACGCGAGCGGGAGCGGCGATGATGATGGCGCGCGCCGTTGCGGTCGTGCCGGCTGCCGAGACGTGCCAGCGGCTGCCATCCTCGATGAGGGCGGCGACCGGCGCGTTGCATCGGATCGATCCATCCGGCATGCGCCGCTCGAGTGCATTCACGAGCTCGCCCATGCCGCCTGCCAGCGACCGGAACAGCCCATCTCCGGCGGCCGGTTGACGTGTTCTACGGAACGAGCGCAGGACGCTGCCGCGGCGCGCTTCGGCGTCGACGAAGCGTGGGAACAGCGACCTCATCGACAGTGCGCCGACGTCGCCCGCATGAATTCCGCCAAGGAGCGGCTCGGCTACGAGATCGACCGTTGCGCCGCCAAAGCGCCGTCTGAAAAATGCGTCCACCGACTCGTCGTCAGTACGGCGACGCGGGGGGACCAGTGGCTCTAACGCGAGACGCGCACGCGCGACGGGCGAGAGCAATTCATAGCCGGCAATGCCGCGCCACGTGATTGGAATGCCGAGCGCCGACGGCGAAGGCAGTGGATACAGGTGGCCATGCTTCATCACGAACGCGGTCCGCGGCGGCGTCGTCGAGATGAGCCTCGGCCCGAGGCCGAGCGCCTCGCACAACTCGATCGCCGCAGGTTTCTGCGCCAGGATGGAATCGGCACCGGCTTCAATCGTGAAGCCGCCGACATGCTCCGTGAAAATGAGTCCGCCAAGACGCGGCGACGCTTCGAACAGCTGAAACGGAATCCGACGCGCGGCGAGCTCATGCGCGGCCGCAAGCCCGGTGATTCCTCCGCCAACGATGATGATCACTGCACTCTAACGGTGGCTGACGAAACGCAATGGCTCATAGATCTCACAGCAGAAGGGGAGCAAGAGACGTAAGAAATGGCCTGGAACTCTCTAGAGCCTGAATTCATGCACATGCTTCGCGAGTTCCTGGACTTGTTCGAGCGATGTGCCGGGCAGCACCCCGTGGCCAAGATTGAAGATGTGGCCCGGGCGCCCGCCCGCTCGGCGGAGGACGTTGTCCGCCGCGGCAAACATGCGCTCACGCGGGCCGAGCAGGAGCGTCGGGTCCAGGTTGCCCTGGACGGCGCGGTCGTGACCCACGGCGGCCCACGCCTCGTCCAGCGGTTGCCGCCAGTCGAGCCCGATGACGTCCCCGCCCGCCTCCGCGAGGTCGCGCAGGATGGCGGTCGTGCCCACGCCGAAGTGGATGAGGGGAACGCCGGACTTCTCGAGCGACGACAGAATCCGTGACGTGTGCGGCAGCGCGAACTCGCGGTAGTCGTCGCGGCCGAGCGCGCCGGCCCACGAGTCGAAAATCTGAAGCGCCTGCACCCCGGCCTCCACCTGCGCCGCGAGGTAGTCCGCCATCATCTCCGCGAAGCGTTCGCAGAGCTGGTGCCATGCGGCGGGCTCCGAGTACATGAACGCTTTGGTCCGCGCGTAGCCGGCGGACGGTCCTCCCTCGATCGCATACGCCGCGAGCGTGAAGGGGGCTCCGCCGAAGCCGATGAGCGGCACGCGCCCGGCGAGCTCGGAGCGCAGGATCCTGATCGTCTCGAGCACATGCGCGAGCGCCTCGCGCGGCTCGAACCGCCGCACGCGCTCGACGTCCGCGGCGGATCGGATCGGGTTCTCGATCGACGGACCTTCGCCCTTCACGAAATCGACGTTCAGTCCCATCGGGGTGAAGGGGACGAGCAGGTCCGAAAAAAGAATCGCCGCGTCGACCTCGATCGCGTCGACCGGCTGCAGCGTCACCGCGACGGCAAGCTCAGGGGTCCGGCAGATATCGAGGAGGGAGTATCGCTGGCGGAGCGCGCGGTAGTCCGACATGTAGCGTCCGGCCTGCCGCATGAACCAGACCGGCGTGACGTCCACCGGCTCCCGCCGGCACGCGCGGAGAAACCGATCGTTCACGCCGAGGAGACCAGCGACTTGGCCAGCGCGATGAGGTCCTCCAGCCACAGCGGCTTGAAGCGAATCGACGCGCCGAGCGACTTCAACTCGTGTTGAATCGACTCGGGCAGGAAGTAGTCGCCGGTGACGATCGCGACCGGAACCTCCCTCAGGTGCGGTTTGGAACGGACGAGTCTCAAAAACTGCAGGCCGTTGGTGATCGGCATGCGCATGTCGAGGATAATCGCCTGGGGCCGGACGCTGTCGGCGAGCTCGATCCCGGCTTCTGCCGAGAGCGCGGTCGCCACGCCAAATCCCTCGAGCTTGAGCATGCGCGCGAAGGTATCCGTCACCGATCGGTCGTCGTCCACTATCAGGATGGTGGTAATGGCGGAGTCCGCAGGCGTGCTCCCAGCCGATGCGATCACCCTATCATTCTCATGGTAAAAGACATGGGCGTCAAGGGCAGGCCTCAAAGCCGGACGCGCACTATACAGGAGGCGGTGAAACCGGCTACAATTTCCGGTTTCTTCAGTCTTCATTCAAGGGTATTCTCCTGCGGGAGGTTATGTGAGCCCTATATTGGTGCGACCGGTCCGCGAGCAACTGGAACACGACCGCGTCATCCGGCTGCTGCAGGTCCGACTCAAGCGCCGCAACGACGTTGTCACCAACATCGGTGAGAGCCAGACGGTGCCGGTCCGGATCGGGCAGGTCCAGATTTTTCCCGATCTGGTGCTGACGTCGACCGACCGGGGCCACAAGCTGATGGGCACGGTGGAGGTCGAGACGGCAGAGTCGGTGAACCACCTCGAGGCGATGGCGCAATGGGCTCACCTCGGCCGCGCCCGCGCGCCATTCCACCTTTACGTGCCGGCCGGGTCGGTTGACATCGCGCGGCGTCTTGCCGCGGAGAACCACGTCAACCTCGCGGAAATCTGGAGTTACCACACGATCGGTGGCCAGACGCGGTTCACGATGGTCCACCGCGCACCCGTGCCCGAGGTGCGCCGGCCCGCGGCTGGGAAGACCGCCGCCCGGAAGACCGCCGCTCGTCCAGTCAGGAGCAAGCCGAGCAAGCCTCCGGCGCGGAAGACCGCCGCGCGCGCGCAGAAAAGGAAGTAGGCCCTGCCGTACCTCAGGTTCAGCCGCGACAAGCGCGGGTACGAGAACACGTTCGTCGTCCATACCGGTCGCCGCCACGGCAAGGCTGGTTCGCGGATTCTCTATTGGTTCCGCACGCCGCCTGGCGTCCGCGTGGGTCGCTCCGCCCTGGACGAAGACGCGATCCGCCTCATCGAGGAACACAACCGGGACCTCGAGTTCGACTGGACCCGGATCCTGAAAGGACAGGAGGCCCCCCCGGGACAGAAGCCGTTTCCGAACGAACCCCGGGCCAGGCCGCGTCCCCGGGAGTTTCCGGCGCCGGCGCCTCGGCCGCGACCCGCTCAACCGACGCGACCGGCTCTCGAGGCTGCCGTCGAGGTCCAGGCCGTCAGCGTCGTCAATGACCGCAACGAGGTCAGCGTCCCAGGCGCTTACGCGCCGATCGAGCCAGTCGCGGACGCGACGATCGAGCAATACCCGGACGCTCCGATCGAGCAAATTCCGGACGGACCGGTGACGGCCGCGCAGGCGCGGCTGGGTTCGGAGGGGCTGGGGCGGTTGCGCGCGCGCCATGCCGAGGTGCTGGCGCGGATTTCCGAAAAAATCGCGGACCCCGTCAGGCGCGACGAGCTGAAATCGCAGGCCGAGCGTCTAAACCCCGATACCTGGGTCACCGACGCGGAGGTCACCGCCGGCCTCGAAGCATACGAGACCGTGTTCGAAGCGGTCCGGGGCGTGGTGGGGCGGCACCGGAAGCGCCGCCGGCCGCGCGGCGACTCGGCAGGCGCATCCCAATCGGCCGGCCAGCTCACGACGGCCTCCGAGACGCCGGAGGCGGACTTGGACGAAGGCGACGGCGACCTGTAACTGTCTGTATAATCAAACCATGCGAGCCATTCACTTTGCGCGCACGCTCAAGCCGTTTGCCGCTGCTGCGTTGCTGGCGGCCGGCGGCGCTCTCAACGCGCAGGCTCCGGCGCCGAAGCCAGAGCCGCCCGCGTCACAGGCCCCGGCGCCCAAGCCAGGGTCCTCCGCGTCACAGGAGCCGGTGAGGCCCACTCAGGATGGCGTCATCCGCCGAAGCTTCGACATGATCACCACGGATGTGATTGTCCGCGACAACAACGGACAGTTCATCGCGGACTTGAAGAAAGACGATTTCGAGCTCTTCGAAGACGGCGTCAAGCAGGAGCTCCTGTCGTTCCTGCTGACTCACGGCGGCCGGGTGTACAACGCGGCGGCGCCGCCGCCACCGCCGCCGATGGAAGGCATCATCCTGCCGCCGAGCAGGCCGACCAACGACGCGGCCGGCCGCATCTGGTTGATCTTCGTCGACGACCTGCACCTCGATTTCCGCAATACCGGGCGGATCAAGGACCTGTTCAAGAAGCTCTCGAAGGAGTTGGTCCACGAAGGGGACATGTTCGGTATCGTCTCGAGCGGACCGTCTTCGCTGGCGATCGAGCTGACCTACGACCGGAAGCGTCTCGACGAGGCGATCGACAAGATCTCCGGCGCGGGCCTGAAGCCCAACGAGATTCTCGATTCGCCGGTCGGAGCGGAGGGCCCGTCCGAAGTGCGCTATCGCGCGCACGTGGCGTTCGACACCGCGTACGACATCATGAAGAAGCTCGAGCAGGTGCACAACCGCCGGAAGGCGTTCGTGTACGTCAGCAACGGGTACGACTTCAATCCGTTCTCGGACACCCGGAAGAAGAACGACGAAGATCTTTACAGGCAGATGAACCCGAACAGCGGCAGCGACGGTGGCAGCGGGAATTCCGCGAGCGACACGAATCCGTTCATGCGGCAGGGGAACCAGTTCAGCTTTGCCGACCTGGCCTCTGAGCTGTCGGAGCTGACGCGGCAGGCCAACCGCGCGAACGCGACGATTTATGCGATCGACCCGCGCGGCCTGGTCGGCGGTCCGGACCTCGACGAGAAGGTCGACATGATGGACTACCAGAACTACGTCACGACGTCGCAGAACAGCCTGCGGGTGCTGTCGGAGCAGACCGGTGGATTCGCCACGGTCAACCAGAACGACTTCGTGAAGGCGCTCAAGCGAATCGACGCGGAGACGAGCGACTACTACGTCGTTGGCTACTACTCCACCAACCCGGATCCGACGCAGCGGCGCCGGCGGGTCGAGGTGAAGGTCAAGCGGCCGAACGTCGAGGTTCGGTACCGCACCGAGTACACCCTGAAGCCGACCAAGGCGCCGGCTCAGAGGAAGTAACCCGATCCGAACAATCTGCGCACGGCTGGGCGGACAGAAACGTCTGTTGGCATACAGAAACGTCTGTCTCGGTGTGCCTTTCCAGGCCGTGTCCTGTTCCATGGCGTTGCGGCTTCCATGGCGTTGCGGCGTTTTTACGCGGCGGCCAGCCACTTCTGTTATGATTTCCGGCGTCGGCCCGAGTTCTGCGGCCGGCGGCACCGGTCTTGATTCAGCACTATTGCGCCACGCTTTTGGCTCGTTCTCCCGAGAACGGGTACGGTTCTACACGCCGGGTTGAATCCGCGCTGCGACAAAAAGCGTTCGAGAACTTGAAGACGCGGGAGGAACTTTGATGAGACATAAGACGAGTAGGGTCGGTCGTCGCTTTCCTTGTGAGGCTGGCAGCCTGGGCCGGCGTGGTTCGGGGCTGTTTGGCGACTCAATGAAGCGCGTGTCGGCCGCCACGGTGTGGCTCGCCGTGCTCGCGTTCTGCGCAACGTTCCCAATCGGCCACGCCTACGCACAGGGCGTGACCACCAGCAACATGACTGGCGTCGTCACCGACCCGCAGCAGCAGCCCGTCATGGGCGTGACGGTGACGGCCGTTCACGGTCCGTCCGGCACGACCTACGTTGCGACGACCAACGCTGACGGGCGATTTTTCATTCCCGGCATGCGGGTCGGTGGTCCGTACAAGGCCACCGCGTCGCTGAGTGGATTCCAGACGCAGGTGCAGGAGAACCTTACCCTCTCGCTGGGGGTTGCCCAGGACGTCGCGTTTACTCTGAAGGTCGCGACGTTCGAGGAGACCGTCACGGTTTTGGCTGTATCGGATCCGATTCTGAGCTCGGAGAGGACCGGCGCCGCGACATCGGTCAGCCGCGAAACGCTGTCCACGCTTCCTTCCACCTCGCAGCGGCTTCAGGACATCGTCCGGCTGACGCCGCAGTACGGCGGCAACATGTCCTTCGCAGGCCAGGACACCCGGATGAACAACATCACCGTCGACGGCGCCTCTTTCAACAACTCCTTCGGTCTGAGAAGCGTTCCGGGCGAAACGAGCGGCGTCGCGCCGATCTCGCTGGATGCCATCGAGCAGATTCAGGTGAACATCGCGCCGTACGACGTCCGTCAGGGAAATTTCGTCGGCGCGTCGGTCAATACCGTCACGCGGAGCGGCGGCAACCAGATCCGCGGCTCTATCTATCGCCTGTTCCGAAACGAGAGCATGGTCGGCACCAAGGCGAAGGGGTTGACCGTCGATCCGGGCACGTTCAACTTCGGCAACACCGGGGGCTGGGCATCGGGGCCGATCGTGAAGAACAGGCTGTTCTTCTTCGCGAACTACGAGGACGAGTCGTTGACGCAGCCAGGCACGACGTTTGCGGCAAATACGGGCGGTCAGCCCGTCGCCGGCAACACCACCCGCGTGCTCGCGTCTGACCTCGACACGCTGAGCGCGTTCCTGAAATCGAAATTCAACTACGAGACGGGGCCGTATCAGGGCTACGACTTCGCCGTGCCAGCCAGGCGCTTCCTGGTCAAGACGGATTACAACATCAACGACAGCAACAAGCTGGTCTTCCGCTACAACCACCTCAACTCCAGCGCGGATGTGCTCGTGTCCAACTCGAACTCCCTGGGGTTCGGCACCAGGCGAACGCCGAGCGCCGATGCACTCAACTTCATGAACTCGAATTACCAGATCCTGGAGAACATCCGTTCCGGGATCGGTGAGTTGAATACGGTGCTCGGCAGCTCGATGTCCAACAACCTGATCGTGGGGTATACCCACCAGGACGAAAGCCGCGGCTACAGAGGCACGTTCTTTCCGTTCGTGGACATCCTCAAGGACGGCGCGACCTACACGTCATTCGGCTTCGAGCCGTTCACCCCGAATAACGAGCTGCGCTACAACACGTTCCAGCTCCAGGACAACTTCACGAGGTTCGGCGGCAAACACACGCAGACCTTCGGCGCGAGTTACGAGAAGTATCGATCGGAAAACGTATTCTTCCAAGGTGCGCAGAGCGTCTACGTTTACAACACGCTGGACGACTTCTACAAGGACGCCAACGAGGCCCTTGCCAATCCGAACCGAACGGTCTCTCCCGTGCCGCTCCGGAGATTCCAGGTGGCCTGGAACAACATCCCGGGCCAGGAGAAGCCGATCCAGCCGCTGGAAGTCACTTATGCCGGGGTGTACGCCCAGGACGACTGGGTTGCGGCCGACAACCTGAAGGTGGTGCTCGGTGTCAGGCTCGATATCCCGTTCTTTGCCAAAACGGGGTATCAGAATCCACTTGCGGATGCCCTGTCATTCAGAGATCAGGGGGGTAATACGGTGCAGTATCAAAGCGCCAAGCTTCCCGATCCGAACATTCTCTGGTCCCCCCGAGTGGGCTTCAACTGGGATGTGAAGGGCGATCGCAGCACCCAGGTCCGCGGCGGTTCGGGGATCTTCACAGGCAAGCCGGCGTATGTGTGGATCTCCAATCAGATTGGCAACACCGGTATGCTCACGGGGTTCGAGCAGCAGGACAACACCACGGCGCGGCCGTTCAGCCCCAATCCCGATCGCTATAAGCCGGCCACGGTGACGGGCGCGCCGGCAAGCAGCTATGCCCTGGCGGTGACGGAGCCTGACTTCAGGTTCCCGCAGACGTGGAGAACCGACATCGGCGTGGACCGCAGGCTCCCGTGGGGCGTGGTCGGCACCGCCGAATTCCTCTACAACCGCGACGTCAACGGCGTCTACTACATCAACGCCAACCTGGCAGCGCCGAATACGGCGTTCGCCGGTGCCGACACGCGACCGCGGTGGACGAGCAATCGAATCAACAGCAATGTCTCGAGCGCCGTCGTCCTGCAGAACCAGAATGTGGGCCGGTCGTGGAACATCTCCGGCTCCGCGTCGAAGACGCTCAGCAGTGGCTTTCTCCTGCGGGGCGCCTACAGCTACGGCGAGGCAAGGAACACGGTGGATCCGGGCTCCATCGCGTTCGGTTCGTGGAACAACAATCCGCACCTGGGAGACCCGAACAACCCGGCGCTGGCGTTCTCGATCAATTCGCCTGGCCACCGCGTGTTCGTTGCGGGGGCGTACACCAAGGAGTGGCTTAGCCACGGCGCGACGACGGTGTCGGCGTTCTGGGAGGCGCGGACGATTGGCAACGGCAGCTACACGTTCACGGGGGACCTCAACGGCGACGGCGGCGCCAGCAACGATTTGATTTACATCCCGCGCGACACCTCCGAGATGAACTTCCAGCAGTACGCCGTCGGTACTCGAACGTACACGTCGGCAGAGCAGGCGCAGGCATGGGAGGCGTACATCAACGCCGACAAGTACCTCAGCGGGCACCGCGGTCAGTACGCAGAGCGGGGCGCTGTGTTCCTTCCGATGGTTCGCCGGCTCGATCTGAGTGTGGGGCAGGAGATTTTCGCCAATCTGGCCGGCCGCAATTCGTTCCAAGTGCGGCTCGACATCCAGAATTTCGGCAACCTGCTCAATAAGAACTGGGGCGTCAGCCAGCGCATCGTCCTCAGCAGCCAGCCTCTGAGTGCGCAGGGTGCGGATGCGCAGGGACGCGCGCAGTACCGATTGAGGACCATCAACAACGAGTTGATAACCACACCGCTGGAGTCGACCGCGTTCCTCACCGATGTCTACAGGATGCAGGTGAGCCTGCGATACAGGTTCAACTAACAGCGTCTCTGTCGCGGCCGATCCCGAACACTCGAAAGCCCGGGACTCTTCGGAGTTCCGGGCTTTTCTTGTTTTTTCGAGCAGGTAGTCGCTCGACCGAGCCCTCAGCGAGTGCGGCGAAGACGTCGATGCAGTCGCCCGAGGTAGAACCGGAACGTTCCGCGACGCGTTTCAATAATGGTGTGGGGTTTCAACAAGCCGTGACAGCTTCCTCGAGTGCGGCATCGGACGTCAGTGTCACGCGCCCGACCCGCTTTCGCGGAGGGCATGTGTCGAGTTGGAACAGCTATGACGCTTTTGCCGTCAGGCCGTTCATCCCGAAGCGAGCCGGCGTGAGTGTGTGGTTGCGGCGATGGGCCGTCTGGTTGCAGGTCGCGCCCTTCTCCTCAACATAGGTAATCTCGCGGCTGGTCGCCACTTCGCGGTAGTGGCCGGTGACGCACCCGCAGCCCAGCGTCCTGAACCCGAGGAGACGAACGAGACTCATCATGACAACCCCCGTCCGAGCAAATAGCAATTCCTGTACCGCAGAGCTCGGTCGATCTGCGCGTCGGCGCTAATCGGCGCCGAAGACGAACTCTCGCCGATTTCTCCTGAACATATGATGCCTGTATGACGCCGCACTCGTGGTCGTGGATGCGGCGAAATCCGCGCGCGCCGGCGCGCGTGTCAAAATCCAAGCGGGCTGTTGAATCGTTGACACCAATCGTTTGGATCCGTCACTCGATAAATGCGCGCGCCCGATCTTCCGGCTGAAACTGAACTTCAGCCCAACCAGCCTCCGCCAAGGCTACGACGGTCCGCCGAAGCGCTACGCGCGAAGGCGGAAGGCGGAAGCCACGAAAGATCTTAGGATAGCCACCATGAAACATCTCGTGATCGCCGCGCTGATCGTCTCGAGCTTCTTCGCGTCGTCCATCGCGCCGCTCGGCGCGCTGCAGGTATCCCCGGCCGCCATCGGCGAACGGCTGATGCAGGAGGCTGCGGTCAAGGCCGCCATCGAGCGCGTGAAGCGCGAGGAGCCACGCGTCATCGAGGACCAGGTGCGGCTCTGCGAGATTCCGGCGCCCCCCTTCAAGGAGACCGCGCGGGCCGAGGCGTACCGGCAGGCGTTTCAGGAGCTCGGGCTGAAGAACGTCCGGATCGATCGGGTCGGCAACGTGATCGGCGAGCGTCCGGGCCTCGCGGCGAAGCCGCACCTGGTCTTTAGCGCTCACCTCGACACGGTGTTCCCCGAGCAGACCAGAGTCCAGACGACTCGGTCGGGCGCGGTCATCAAGGGGCCCGGCATCGGCGACGACTGCCGCGGTCTGGCCGTGCTGCTCGGGGTGGTGCGCACCCTGAACGCCGCCAACATCAAGTCGCCCGGGAAGATGACTTTTGTCGGCACTGTTGGGGAAGAAGGGCTCGGCGATCTGAGGGGCGTCAAGCACCTGTTCAACGAGGAGCTGAAGGGGACCGTCGATCGCTTCGTCTCCGTCGACGGGGCGGGGCTGGGGATCACGCACGTCGCGGTCGGCAGTCTGCGGTATCGGGTCACGTTCAAAGGACCGGGCGGCCACAGCTACGGCGCCTTCGGGCTGGCCAACCCGGTGCACGCGCTCGGGCGCGCCATCGGGCGCATCGCCGAGCTGCAGGTCCCGAGGCAGCCGAAGACCACCTTCAACGTCGGGCGGATCGGAGGAGGCACGTCGGTGAACTCCATCGCGACCGACGCGTGGATGGAAGTTGACATGCGGTCGTCCGATCGAGCGGCGCTCGTCGCGCTCGACGCCGGGTTTCAAAAGGCGCTGGACGTCGCCCTGGCCGAGGAAAACGAGCGCCGGGGGAACACCGGCCGTCTCGTCCTGGAGAAGAGGCTCGTCGGCAACCGTCCGGCGGGGAGCGTCCCGTTCGATGCGCCGATCGTCGTGGCCGCGCTGTCGGTCAGCCGCGCGCTCGGCTTCCAGCCGCAGATCGATGAGGGCTCGACCGATTCGAACTTCCCGATCAGCCTCGGCATCCCGGCCATCACGATCGACGGCGGCGGATCCGCAACCGGCAGCCACTCGCCGGACGAGACGTTCGATACGAGCGATTCATGGAAGGGCACCGCACGGGCGCTGTTACTGGCGATTGCGCTGGCGCGGTAGGGTGGAACGTCGCCGCGTATTCGTCGGTTCTCACACGCGTATTCTATGCCGACGGCCGGAGGCCTGTAGACTGACGCCCGTTCTGTCGATTGCAGAGTAGAGGGAGTAAAGAGAGTAGGAAGGCAAAAGGCAGGAAGGCAATCGGCAGGAAGACAAAAGGCACGAAGGCAGAGGCAGGTAAGGCAAAAGGCAAACAGGGCCGGCATTATTCAGCAGCCTTTTGACAAAACTGCTGTGGTACCCGTCTTGTATTGCAACTCGGCAAATCGCAGTTTTGGGCCCAACGTGGACCATAACCTGCCAATTCTGGCGGCTGAATTACATAAATGGCTGCAGGGATGGTTGCGCGCGAGGACTTTTTCTTGATAGACTATTTGGGTTCCATCACTGCTGCATCGGTTGCTCCCAGCCAGCCGCTGCTCGTAACGGTCGTCACGGAGGACTCGTGCGCCTGATCCGCCCTCTGTTGGTTGTTCGTGTCTGCACGCTGCTGCTGGGCCTCGGCGTGTGTCTACCGGTCACGGCCGACGCCGCTCAGAAAACCACGACCCGGAAGGCGACCCGCGCGACATCATCCAGGAGCGCCGCGCAAGCGACCCCCAGAGTCACCAGGAAGCGGGCGTACTCAGCCTCCGCGTCGAACGCTCGTAAGGCGCGTCTGGCGCGTGCCCGCGCTGCCGCGCGTGCGCGAGAGATCGGGCGGCGCATCCGCGCCCTGCGCGCGCTCCAGGAGGCGATGACGCCGCGGTACAAGACCGACGCCAGCGGCGACCTGGTGCCGGACGTGCGCGCCGCCGCTGCGATCATTTTCAATCCCGCGACCGGTCAGGTGCTCTGGGAAGAGAACGCGCAGGACAAGCGGTCGATCGCGAGCATCACCAAAGTGATGACCGCGGTCGTGTTCCTGGAAGACAACCCCGACCTCACGCAGGACGTGACCGTCGAGCGCAGCGACGTCTACGCGGCGTCGACCACGTATCTCAGGGCGAACGAACGGTTGACACTCGACAACGTGCTTCGTCTGACGCTCATCGCGTCCGACAACGCGGCGGCACGACTCCTCGCGCGCGTGTCGCACGGCGGCAACGCGTCGTTCGTCGAGCGAATGAACGAGAAGGCGCTCGAGCTTGGGCTCGAGAGCACGACGTTTGCCGATCCGTCTGGGCTGAATCCCGCGAACGTGTCTTCCGCCTACGACCTGTCCCGCCTGATTTCGTTTGCCGCCGCCGACGAGCGCATTGCGCCGGTGATGCGGACCGCTCAGTACACCGTCACGACGAACCGCCGCGCGATCAACATCCACAACACCAACCGGCTGCTGCTCGGAGGGGACGTCGACGTGATGGGGGGCAAAACGGGGTTCATCAGCAAAGCCGGCTACTGCCTGGCGACGCTGCTGCGACTGCCTCAGGGAAACCAGGTGGCGGTCGTGGTTCTCGGCGCGCAGTCGAACAACGGCAGGTTCTGGGAGACGCGTCACCTCTTCCACTGGCTGTCGGAGAAGGCGTCCGTCCTCATCGGCAAGGATCA
>CAYZBZ010000015.1:0-14738 GCA_964476725.1 uncultured Vicinamibacterales bacterium | reverse complement strand
GTCACCTCTTCCACTGGCTGTCGGAGAAGGCGTCCGTCCTCATCGGCAAGGATCAGGACCAGTAACCTACCGGTACCCCCTCTGCATGGCCGCCGCGTCGAGCGGCAGCGTCGCGACCGAGTCCACGACCGGCATGACGGGCCGCGCCGCGCGCCGCGCGTCGTACGCCTTCAGGTAGCGCTGGCACGCGTCGCACCCATAGAGGCGGTATTGACCGTCGCGACTCGCGAACGACGTGATCCGCCCCCGGTCGGCATTCAGGCAGAACGGGCATGTCAACTGGTGGAACCGCCAGCGTGCGGAGCAGCGCCCGCAGATCAGGATGCGATCGGCTGCAGGGGTGATGACGGCGAAATCCGGCTCGCCGGCGCACAGCGGACATGTGCCGCGCGTCCATCCCAGCAGATCGGTCTTCGACATGATGGCGTCTGCCGATCGCGTGAGGAACGGACGCATCGCCTGCTGCAGCACCGGCTCGAGTCCCTCGGCCTCCGGGGCGATCGGCGCCGATCCCGGCCGTGCCGCCTCGAACCACGATCGCAGGGCCGCCGGCAGCCGCGCCGCATCCCGGCACAGGTCCTCAACGCGGCGGAAGTCCTGGTCGTCGAGCGCCTCGTGGCTGCGCATCGCCGACGCCGTCGCACGCAGCAGAAACCGCACGTCACCCCACTCGATCGGCAGGTGCTCGAACTGAAGCACAGGCGGCGAGGCCAGCAGCCCGTTCAGATAGGCGGTGTCCAGCCGGATGGACGGCAGCGAGACGCGCGACTGCACCCGCCGCTGCAGCTGAAGGAGCTCAATCTGCAGGTCCGCGGCCGACGCGAGATCCGGCTGTTCCTGTTTGAGCCGTCGCAGTTCGGCGATCTCTCGTGACTCGTTTCGTGAGGGAGCAGGGACCGGCGGTTCAGTCACGACGAGATTCTACATCGGGCACCCGCGACAGCCGCGCGACTCTCTCTTGACCGATGACGGCGCGGCCCGAATCCAAAAAAGCGGATAGCCCTCTAAGTCCAATTGGATAGCAGGACTTCCGGTCACGCGCGCGTCGAAAATATTCTCCGCGTGCTGCTCTTTCTTGTATACTCTCGTCCCAAATCGCCGACGCGTTTCGTCCGGGAAGCGTGTGGTGCGCGATGATCTGGAAGGAGCATCCTGTGAGGGTCAGGCTCACTTTCTCACGCGGCGCCCTGCCGCGAGCTGTGTTGCTCGCCGCGAGCGTTGCACTCATCCCGCTGCCTGTGGCGGCAGCCGACAGTGCACGAACACCGAAGACTCGGAACCTCGAAGCGTCGATGGCTCGAATCGTCGCTCGCGATCTCCGAACGGCGGTCACGACGCCTTCCGTCAAGGCTATCGCCGCGCAGGGCAGTAACGCGGCGCAGTCCCCGGCCTTCTTCAAAACGCGGACCGGCGCGATCGTCGCCGCCATGATGATTGCGGGCACGGGCTACGCGCTCTATTCGGCGCAGCACGACCGAATCCATTCAGCAGGGAAGAAGTAGGAGGATGAGTATGAGACGTCTCGCGCATCTGCTCTCCGTCCTGCTGCTCGCGTGTGGAGTATGTGCAGCGGACGCGACCGCCCAGACGCAGACCGGCACGGTCGAGGGCAAGGTAGCCGATCAACAGGGCGCGGTCCTTCCGGGCGTCACCGTCACGTTGACTGGCCCGCGAGGTTCTCAGAGCGCGGTCACCGACGGTGAGGGCATCTTCCGTTTCGTCGGCGTGACGCCCGACATCTACGTCGTCAGGGCCGAGCTCTCCGGCTTCCTGCCGCAGCAGGTTGAAGCGGTCAAGGTCGATATGGGCAAGACGATGGCGGTGGACTTCGGTCTCAAAGTATCCGGCGTCGCCGAAAACATCGAGGTCCGCGCCACTGCGTCGAACGTCGACGTGAAGAGCTCATCGACCGACACGAGCATCAGCTCCGATCTGCTGACGCTGACGCCGATCTACGACGCGACATCGACGGGCCTCTTGAACTACGCGCCCGGTATCAACAGTGACTCGGCGTTCGGCGGGCAGGCGAGCTACGGCAATGCGCTGCTGCTCGACGGCGTGGACACGCGCGATCCCGAGGGAGGGTCGGCCTGGACGTTCTTCAACCAGAACCTGATCCAGGAAGTCCAGGTCGGCGGCCTCGGGGCGCCGGCCGAGTACGGCGGCTTCACGGGGGGCATCATCAACACGGTGACGAAGTCCGGTGGCAACGTGTACTCGGGACTTTTTTCGATGCGGTACACCAAGGACTCGCTGGCGGGCAACAACATCACCCAGGCAATGCTCGATGAGAACCCCGGGCTCGGCGTAGCCGCTATCACGAAGAAGCTTGCGGACTATACCGTCCAGATTGGCGGGCCGATCAAGAGAGACAAGGCATTCTTCTTTGCGAGCATTCAGCGGTACTCGGCGACGACGGACCCGATCGGCCCGGTCGCCAACGCGACGGACATCAGCCCGCGCTTCAATTTGAAGCTCACGATGCAGCCGACGCCCAAGGACACGCTGATCGTCGGCACACAGTACGACTCGTACAACGTGACGGGGCGGGTGGGATACTGGCCGGATGAGCAGGCGACTGATCAACAGACTGTCGAGGAGGACGCACCCGAGTGGGTGTGGAACGTCCAGTGGCGCAAGGTGATCGGCACGAACACCTTCCTGGAGTCGAAGCTCACGGGGTATACGGGCTACTACAACCTCGATCCGATCGACCCCTCGCCGTTCACCTACGACGCGGACTATGACGAGTACAGCGGCGGCGGCGGCGGGCTCTACTACGCCGATCGCAGCCGCAATCAGGCACAGGTGGCGCTGACCAAGTACGCCGACAAGTTTGGAAAGCACTCGCTCAAGTTCGGAGCCGAGATCGAGCGCAGCCACGTGAGGAGCCAGTATCAGGGGTATGGGCCGGCGGGTTTCTACGTCCTCGCTTACAGCGGCGTCCCCTACTATCGGGTCAGCTATGGCTACGACGTCCAGGGGGACAACAGGCGGACGTCGGCGTACGCGCAGGATCAGTGGAGCGCGGGCCGGCTGACGCTCAACATCGGCCTGCGGCTGGACCACATCCGCGGCTACAGCCCTGTCCTCGACGAGACGGTCTACACGCCGCACGCCGCCTGGGGCCCGCGGCTTGGCGCGGCGTTCGATTTGACGGGCAAAGGCACGACCGTGCTCAAGGCCTTCTACGGCCGCTACTTCGAGGGCACGGCGAGCGCGTTCTACACGGCAGCGACGCCCGGCAAGCAGGATTACACGTACACGCCGATCTTCGAGGACGGCACCCTCGGCGCGCCTGAGGTGGTGACTCCCGCGACTGTCTACGACATCAGCTCGGATATCAGGCATCCGCGCACCGACGAGGCCAATGTGTCCTGGGAAAGCCAGCTCACGGGGAGCCTGCGCTTCACCGCCACGGGCATCTGGCGTAAGACCAACGACTTCCTCAACAACGTGATCGAGGACGCCAGATGGCGAGCGGTGCAGCTGACCAACCAGCTGACGAACCAGCCGTTCACCGGCTACTACTGGGACAACCAATCGAGCTCGAACGAAAGCTTCGTGATTCGCAACTTCGACGGGTTCCAGTACCTGGCCCCGAACGGGAGCGTCGTCGCCACGGCGGAGCCAAAAAGGACTTACAAGGGCTTGATGCTGGTGATGAGCAGCTCGATGAAGCGACGCCTGGGCTTCCAGGTGTCGTATGTCCTCTCGAAGGCCGAAGGGAACGTCGACAACACCGGCTTCGGCAGTTGGCTCGGCGGCACAGCCTGGACCTCTCCGAACACCGCGCTCATCAACACCTTCGGCGAGCTCACCAACTCCCGGCGGCACGAGGTCAAGGCCTACGTGTCTTATCAGGTGCCCAAGGTGGACGTGTATCTGGGCGGAGCGTTCACGGGCTTGAGCGGCCGGCCGTACACGCCGTACGGACAGTTCAGCAACGACCAACTGAACATTCCCGGAAGCGGCCGGCGTCAGATCTACCTCGAGCCGCGCGGCTTCCAGAGGAATGACTTTTACAGGAACGTCGACCTGCGGGCGGAAAAAGCGTTCAATGTAAATGGACACCGCTTCGGTGTCTTCGTGGACGTGAACAACCTGTTCAACACGGCGTCGATCACGTCGCGCCAGGCCCGCGTGCCGAGCACGACGATTTCGGGCGAGACCGTCCTCTACAAGGCGCCGACCGGCGTCCAGGGGGCGAGGCAGGCCACCTTCGGCGGCCGCTGGTCGTTCTGACGTCGTCACAGTCACCGACGTCAGCCGCGCCGTAGCTTTAGCGAAGGCGGGCCGAGCGGAATCCACATCCCGGGAGCTTCACGGCTCCCGGGATTTTTTTGTGCCCTCTTCGAGCGCGCGGCCTCGGGCGAGCTCCCGGGCTCCTTCCCGCGTTCGCCCCTGCCTGTTGTAGATGTCGGCGAGCACATAGTGACCCAGGGGCGCGTACTCCGATCTCGGCGCCAGCTCGAGCCCCTTGCGGGCAAGCCGAACCGCCTCGCCGAGATTCGTCCCGGAGTCCAGATACACCTTGGCCAGGAAGAAATGCCCCTCGGCGAACTGAGGGTTGCTGGTGATGGACTGCTTCAGCGCGCCGATCTGTCCCTTCCGATCGCCGATCTGTTCGTAGAGCTTCGACAAATTGAACGCCGCCTTGAAATTCTCCGGGTGCTGTTTCAGTTCCTCGAAGTACTCACGCTCCGCGGCCCTGATGTCGCCGTGTTGTTCCGCCAGCAGCGCCAGGTTGAAGTGGGCGAGCCGAAGCGTGGGTTTTGCGGAGATGGCTTCGCGGATGAGACGCTCGGCCGTGACGGGGTCACCTCGCTGCAGCGCGATGACGCCGAGCGCGTTGTTCGCAGCCGCCACGGTCGGATCAATTTCGAGCGCGCGGCGGAACATCTGCTCCGCGCGGGGGAGGTCTCCGCGATCCATCCAGATCTCGCCAATCTGGTACTGCACGAAAGGATCCTTCGGATCGATCGTGAGGTAATGCTCGAACCCCGCCAGCGCCGCATCGTCATCTCCAAGTCTGCGATACGCCTGGGCGAGGTTGAACACCGCGAGATCGTAGTCGGGCTTCAGGCCGAGCGTTCGCTTGAAATACTCGACAGCCTCTGCAGGGTCGCCGTGCCGGAGATACTGCGTGCCCATCATGAACCACGCGTCGATGACGGCGGGGTCCTCTCGCACGACGTCGTTGAGCAGCGCGATGATTTTGTTGAAGGCCTGCTGCTCGCGGCCCTCGTCTTCCCTCGAGAGGTCGGTGGCGGTGCCGAGCTTGTTGAAGAGCCCAATCTTGTCCTTCGGGTCTGCCCGGCCTGTCCTCGGATCCGACGCGCTTGCGACAAACGAGCCTACATAGCCGAGAGCTGCCAGCCGTTCCCGGGCTTCAGGGTCGACGTCACCGGCCGGCAGGACGGCGACGCTCTTGTTGAATCGCTGCTCGAGCGATCGCAGTTGCGCGAGCATGCCGTCGCCGAGTGCCGCGCGCTGCGCGAAGACGTTCGTCGTCTCCCTGGGATCGCGATCCATGTCGTAGAGCTCGGGCCGCGGCGCGTCGATGACCTTGTAACGGCCGGCCCGCAACGCCCGCAGGTCGCTCCAGCCGTAGTGGTGCAGCGGATACAACGCTTCGGAGTACGCGTCGAGCCCGAGCTCGCGCGTCGCGCCGGTCATCAGCGGGACGAGGCTGACGCCGGAAATGCCCCGCGGCGATGGGACGCCGAGGAGGTCAAGGGCGGTAGGCATGACGTCCACCGACCTCACAGGGTCAGCCACACGGCGATGCTGGACCAGGCTGAAGGGGGCGCGGATGACGAAGGGCACGTGCGTGACGCTGTTGTAGACGAAGAAGCCGTGCGCGCCCTCGCCGTGGTCGCCAAGGCTCTCGCCGTGGTCGCCTATGACGACGACGACCGTGCGGTCGTACAGGCCAAGGGACTGGAGCTCGGAGACGACACGCCCCACCTGGCTGTCGGCGAACGCGATTTCCCCGTTGTACGGATGTCCTTTGTATCGCGACAGGAACGGCTCGGGCGGCCGATAGGGCGAGTGCGCGTCGTAGAGATGGATCCAGGCAAAGAACGGCGATCCTTTTGCCTCCTGTATCCACGGCAGGGCCTTATCGATGACTTCGTTGCCCGGCCGCTGGATGCCCGACAGCGACACCGCCCTCGTCCGGCTGAGATCGAAGTCGTCGAAGTATGTGTCGAACCCCTGGTCGATCCCCCATTTCGAGTCCAGGACATAAGCGCCGACGAACGCGCCGGTGCGGTAGCCGCGCCCCTCGAGGATCTCGGCGAGCGTCACCTGTTCGGGACCGAGGAAGAACCCGCCATTGTCCCGGACGCCGTGTTCAGGCGGGAATGTGCCGGTGAACATGCTCGAGTGCGCCGGCAGCGTCAGCGGAGCGACGGACACGGCCTGCTCGAAGAGGACCCCTTCACGCGCCAGACCGTCGACCACCGGCGTCTCGACTTCCCGTGCGCCGTACGCGCCTATGCGGTCGGCGCGCGTCGTGTCCAGTGTCACGACGACGAGGTTCAGCCGGTCGCGTGGCGCTCCGCGCGGCAGCGTCCCGAGCTCGACGCCGCCAGTCGTCCGCAGCGAACGCGCCGGCAGGAGCCAGACAGCAACGAATCCGGCGACAGCGACGGCAAGCGCGGCCGCCCATGGCCAAAGCCGCCAGGAATGTCCGTGTTTCAGAGTCTGCGGAGAGGCATCACTCACGTCTCAACAATGGTGGCCGCGGAAGCGTGGCGCCGTCAAGCCAAGCCACGGACGAACACGGACAAACACAGATAACACGGACCGACACGGACTAGTGGCGCGTATCAGGCGAATCGGCAATGCGGCGCGTCCGATCTTCCGGCTGACCGCCGCAGCCTTGGCGGAGGCTGGTTAGGCGGAAGTTCCTTGATATGATTGAGGATGCTGGTCAGCTTCCGGTCAGGAACATGATCTTCACCGTCAGGAGCGATCGCAGGTCGGCCGCGTAATGCCCAAGAAGCCGCGCCTGGTTCCCAAGGCTGGAAAGCCAGGCAGTACCTCACCAGACACCGAGAAGAACGCGCCGCCGGCGAAAAAGAGCGCTCCAAAGGCGCCGGCTCGCCCGGAGGCCGCTGGTCTCTCCGTGCTGATGGCGACGCCCGAGGCGCATCCTTACGCGAAGACCGGCGGGCTTGCGGAGGTGGTGGCGGCGCTGTCCGATGCGCTCGGCCGCCTCGGCCACCGCGTCACGCTGGTGCTGCCGCGGTACCGGGGAGTCGGCGTCTCGGACGCGCAATCGGAGAGCGCCAGGGTTCGGCTCGGCGACCGCGCGCATGACGTGACCTTTCACACGCGCGCCGGCAACGCCGGCGTCACGGTCGTGTTGGTGGATGTGCCGGAGCTCTTCGATCGCGCAGGCCTGTACAGCGAGGGAGGCGTTGACTACCCCGATAACGCCTGGCGGTTTGCCGTGTTCAGCCGTGCGGCGCTCGAATACGTGCGGCTTCGCGGCGAACGTCCATCCATCATCCACGCGCACGATTGGCAGACCGGGCTCGTGCCGGTGTTCCAGAAAATGCTCCTGTCCAACGACCCGATAGTCGGCGGCGTGCCGGCGGTCTTCACCATCCACAACCTCGCGTTCCAGGGACTGTTTCCCGCATCGACGGTTCCGGCGATCGGCCTCGGGTTGCAGGTGCTCGACATACAGGCGCTCGAGTACTGGGGGCAGATCAGCTATCTCAAAGGGGGCATCAATTTCAGCGAGCGCCTGACGACCGTCAGCCCCACGTATGCCCGCGAGATCCTCACCCCGGAGCTCGGGTTCGGCTTCGACGGCGTCCTCGCGCGCCGCGCGGATGCGCTGACCGGCATCCTCAACGGCATCGACATAGAGCGGTGGAACCCGGCGAAGGACGATCTGATCGGCGCGTCGTACACGGCCGAGGACCTGTCTGGCAAGGCGACCGCCAGGCACGTGCTGCTCGACACCGTGGAACTGTCCGCTGACGCGGCGGCAGGCGAGAGGCCGGTGGTCGGGATGATTTCGCGGCTCACGGACCAGAAGGGCTTCGACCTGATCGCCGCTGCCGCCGAGGATCTGATGTCGCTCGACGTGACGTGGGTCGTGCTCGGCAGCGGGGACGAGCGCTACGAAAACCTCTGGAGGGCGCTCGCGGCGGCGTACCCGCACCGGATTTCCGCGACGATCGGATTCGACGAGGGTCTCGCGCATCGTATCGAGGCGGGCTCGGATGTGTTCCTGATGCCGTCGCGATTCGAGCCGTGCGGGCTGAACCAGATGTACAGCCTGCGTTACGGCACGGTGCCGGTCGTGCGGGCCACAGGCGGCCTGGAAGATACCGTCCGGGACGTCTCGGAGCCCGAAGGGAACGGCTTCAAATTTCGCGAGTATTCGCCGCGCGCGCTCGTCGGCGCGCTGCACCGGGCGCTCGACCTGTTCCCTAACTCTATGGAATGGAAGAAGATCCAGCGGAGAGGGATGAAAGAGGATCACTCGTGGGACGCGTCGGCCCGGGAGTATGTCAAAGTGTATAGGGCCGCACAGAAAGGCTGAAGTTAGAAGGCTGAAGTTCGAAAGCCCTACATTATCGAGGAACAATAATGGCATCTGAGAAGGTCACCACACTCACCGACTCCAACTTCGATCAGTCCGTCATCAAGGCGGCGCAGCCCGTCCTGGTAGATTTCTGGGCCGAGTGGTGCGGCCCCTGTAAGCGCCTCGGGCCGACGATTGACGAGCTCGCCGCCGATTACGACGGCCGCGTCACGATCGGGAAGCTCAACGTCGACGATAACCCTGCGGTCGCCGGCCGGTTCAGCATCCGCGGCATTCCCACGCTGCTGCTCTTCAAGGGCGGCCAGATCGTGGAGCAGGTCGTCGGTCTCGCCGACAAGGACTCGCTCAAGAAGATGATCGACAAACACGTCTGAGGACGTTCCTTGATCTCATCGATGCCAACGCGTCGCGTCATCATCCTCGGTTCGGGGCCGGCGGGGCTGACCGCCGCTCTGTACTCCGCCCGCGCCAACCTCGAGCCGCTCGTCATCGAGGGGCTCGAAGCCGGTGGTCAGTTGATGCTGACGACGCTGGTGGAGAACTGGCCGGGGCACCGCGACGGCATCATGGGGCCGGACCTCATGGCGGAAATGCGAGCCCAGGCCGAGAGGTTCGGCGCCGAGATCGTCCGCGGCAACGTGACCGCGGTCGATCTGCGGTCGCGTCCATTCACCGTCAAGCTGGCCGAAGCCGAGTACACCTCCCGCTCGTTGATCATCGCGACGGGCGCTTCGGCGCGCCTCCTCGGACTGCCGTCCGAGCGCGTGCTGCTCGGGCATGGCGTGTCGACCTGCGCGACCTGCGACGGGTATTTCTTCCGCGGGAAGCCGATCGCGGTCGTTGGCGGCGGCGACTCCGCGATGGAGGAGGCGATCTTCCTGACCCGCTTCGCGTCCCACGTCACCGTCGTCCATCGGCGCGCGACGCTGCGCGCGTCGAAGATCATGCAGGACAAGGCGTTCGCCAACCCGAAGATCTCGTTCGAGTGGAACTCGGACGTCGAAGGGGTCAAGGACATCGCGAAGGGGGAAGTGACCGGGCTGATGCTGAGGAACAACCTGACGGACGCGATCAGGGAGCTGCAGGTCGAAGGAGTGTTCGTGGCGATCGGTCACACGCCGAACACGTCGCTCTTTGCCGGGCAGCTCGAGCTCGACAGCAACGACTACATCGTGACGCACATGGGCACGCACACGAGCGTGCCCGGGGTCTTCGCGTGCGGCGACGTGCAGGATCACGTCTATCGCCAGGCGGTGACTGCGGCGGGGTCTGGCTGCATGGCCGCCATCGACGCCGAGCACTACATCGACGGCCTGCCCCAGCACCTGGGCGAGGGGGTCGTCGAATCCCTCATCCCTCATCCTCATCCCTAATCCGCAGGCCTGGGGCTCTCGGCCCTCGGCTCTGGCAAGAGCCTGAAGCCTGAAGCCTAAAGCCCAAAGCCTAGTGTCTGGTCATTCAGTCAATCCACCCTCCACCGATTACGATGTCCCCGTCGTAGAAGACCACGGCCTGGCCCGGCGCGACTGCGCTCTGGGGATCGTCGAACGTCACCCGCGCCCGGTCCGAGCCGATCGCGTCCACGGATGCCGCCGCTTCCCGATGCCGATGGCGGATCCGCGCCGTGACGCGCGCGCCAGGCCCCGGCGCGACGCCGGCAATCCAATTGACGCGCGAGGCGGTCAGGTCCCCTCGCTCCAGCGCGTCCTTCGGGCCGACGGTCACGCTGTTGGTGTTCGCGTCGATGCCGACGATGTAGAGCGGGATGGGGGAGGAGAGGCCCAGTCCCTTTCGCTGGCCGACGGTGAAGCGGTGCACGCCCTCGTGCCGCCCGACCACATGGCCCGCGAGATCGCGAATCGCGCCGGCTGCGGCCGTCTGGCCCTGCCGCTCGAGGAACGCGGCGTGGTTGCCGTCGGCGACGAAGCAGATCTCGTGGCTGTCCGGCTTCTCCGCGACCGCGAGGCCGAGCTCGCGCGCCTGCTCGCGCACCGCGGTCTTGTCGAGATCGCCGATCGGGAACATCGCGTGCGAGAGCTGGGTCTGGTCGAGCGTGAACAGAAAGTACGACTGGTCCTTCGCGGGATCCGCGCCGCGCTTCAGCCGGTATCGTCCGGACGCCGGGTCGAGATCGACGCGCGCGTAGTGGCCGGTGGCGACGAGCTCCGCGCCGAGCCCCTCCGCGCGGTCGACGAGCGTCGCGAACTTCAGGTCGCCGTTGCAGTGCACGCACGGGATCGGCGTCCGGCCCGCGGCGTACTCGCTGACGAAGTTCGAGATGACGGTGTCGGCGAACTGCCGCTCGAAGTTGACGATGTAGTGCGGGATGCCGATGCGCGCGGCGACGCGCCGGGCGTCGTGCAGGTCGTCGATCGTGCAGCAGCTGCCGAAGCGCGTGTCCCCTGAGTGGTCATAGAGCTGCATCGACAGGCCGATGACGTCGTGGCCGTCGCGCGCAAGGAGCGCCGCCGCCACCGAGGAGTCGACGCCGCCCGACATGGCGATCACTATCCGCATCTCACTGGTTCCTAGCGCCTGGCACCCACGCGCGTGAGGCTCCGGAGCTTCTCGACGATGGCGGGGAGCTTCGAGACGACGAAGTCCACCTCCGCCTCGGTGTTGCCCGCTCCGAGGCTCATGCGGATCGAGTTCTGCGTGCGCGGCGACGGCAGGCCCATCGCGCGCAGGACGTGCGACGGCTCGAGCGTGCCGGACGAGCACGCGGACCCGGTGGAGACGGCCACCCCCTCGAGATCGAGCGCGATGAGCAGCGATTCGGCCTCGACCGCCTCGAAGCTGATGTTCGTCGTGTTCGGGACCCGTGGCTCGCGCGCGCCGTTGATGATCGTCCCCGGGACGTGCGAGAGGATCGCCTCCTCGAGCCGGTTGCGCAGCGCGCCGACGCGCGCTGCCTCGGTGGTCATCTTGGCTGCGGCGAGCCTCGCCGCGACGCCGAGCCCCGCGATCGCAGGCACGTTCTCGGTGCCCGCGCGGCGATTCCGCTCGTGCTTGCCCCCGGTCAGGATAGACGTCACGCGCGCGCCCCGCTTGATCCAGAGGGCGCCGCTCCCCTTGGGGCCGTTGAACTTGTGCGCCGAGAGCGAGAGGAAGTCCACGCCGAGCGGGCGCACGTCCACGGGGATCTTGCCGACCGACTGCACCGCGTCGGTATGGAACAACGCGCCGCGCGCATGCGCGAGCCGCGCGAGCTCGGCAATCGGCTGGACCGTGCCGATCTCGTTGTTCGCGTGCATCACCGACACGATCGCGGTGTCGTCGGCGAGCGCCTCCGCGAGGGCGTCAGGCTGCACGATGCCGGTGGCATCGACCGGCAGGAGCGTCGTGCGCCATCCACGGCGCGCCAGCGCCTTGAGCGTGTTCAGCACCGCTTCGTGCTCGATGCTGCTCGCGACCAGATGCCGGCGTCCGGTCGGCTCGAGCGCTTCGGCGACGCCGCGCAGCGCGAAGTTGTCGGACTCGGTGCCGCCGCTCGTGAAGACGATCTCGGACGGCTCCGCGCCGATGAGCGTCGCCACGGACGATCGGGCCTCGTCGAGGACCGCTTTGGCGCGCTGCCCGAAGTGATGGACGCTCGACGCGTTGCCGAACTCATCGGCCAGCACCCGGCCCATGGCCTCGATGACCGCCGGAGCGACCGGCGTCGTCGCGTTGTGGTCGAAGTAGATCCTCATGCGGATCCCCAATCATAGCATTCGCGCTAAGTCTCAGCAATAAAAGGACTAGACAGAGCCGAAGAGGCTTGCGTATACTGACCAGACCTGCTGCCGAGCCGCTCGAAAAAGACGCCCTGCGAGCAACATTCGGACAGGTGGAGAGTGCCTAATGTGGAAACGGGATGAAGCGGTCAAGCCGACTGCACCGGGTGGCCCCGGGTCTGCCCCCGCGCAGGCCGGTCATGCGCCGCTTGCCGCGGAGGCGGCACCGACCCGACCGGCGGCCGCCGGTGACCCTCAGCGCGGACAGGAGAAGACTGTTGTGAACATTGGAAAATCCGTCGTTATCAAGGGCGAGCTCAACGGCAGCGAAGACCTGACGATCGAGGGACAGGTCGAGGGCAAGATCGAGCTCCGGCAGAATGTGCTCACCATTGGCGCAAACGCGCGGATCAAAGCGCAGGTGTTTGCCAAGGCTGTCATCATCCTCGGCGAGGTCACCGGCAACGTGACGGCGTCCGAAAAAGTCGACATCCGCGACAACGGGTCGGTGGACGGTGACATCGCGTCGCCTCGTGTCGCGATCTCCGAGGGGGCCCATTTCCGCGGCAGCATCGACATGCAGAAGGGCGCCGCGAAGCCTGGCGATCAGAAGACCGAGGTCAAGGCCGAGGCCAAGCCGGCGCCCGCGACGCCCGGCGCGCAGGCCGGGACGACCGCACCCGCCGTCACCCGGTAGGCTCTTGGAGACAGAGTCGGCGGCCCCGCGAGTACGACCTCGCGGGGCCGCGTGATTCTCCGCTCGCCACAAGCAGATGCTGTCAGACCTTCTCCGCTGGGGCGGGAAGCGCCCCGATCAGCCCGAGACGCCAGGCGGCGCGCCCAGTCCGCGCGGCGACGAGCCAGTCGTCCCGTCGAAAGCCTTTCCCAAGCTGCTGGCGGCCATCTCGCACCAGCCCGAGGCGCCGGTCCTCATCGATTTCGGGCCGGTGATCGGCACCAACGTCGGCTTTTTCGGCGAGCGCCTCGGCTGCAAGCTCTTCATCGAGGATCTGTTCGCGGACTACGACCGACACGCGCGCGCGGGCACGCTCGACGCGCTGCCGGCGGCCATCGACTCCCGCTTTCGGCACGCGGACGCCAGCGTCGACGGCGTCCTGTGCTGGGACTTCTTCGACTTTCTCGCGAAGCCCGCCGCGCAGTCGCTGGCGCGCCAGATCGTCCGGATGCTCAAGCCGGGCGGCGCCGTCACGGGGTACTTCTGCAGCTCGGCGACGGCCGAGCGCGTGCCGTTCACGAAGTACGAAGTGATCGACGAGACTTCGCTGCGGCACCGGCACCATCCCGGCACCGGCGGACGAAAGCACGTTCTCCAGAACCGCGACATCATCAGGATGTTCGACGGCCTCATCGTCTCCGACTCGTTCCTGTTGAAAAGCAACACCCGGGAGATCCTGCTCAGACGGAGGAGCTAACGTGGTCAGATCGCGGTCGGACCACTGATGCGCCCGGTCATCGCGCTGCTGAGCGACTTCGGTACGCGCGACCACTACGCCGGGACGATGAAAGGGGTCGTGCTCGGGATCTGTCCCGACGTGACGCTCGTGGACATCACCCACGAGATCGCGCCGCACGACGTGCTCGAGGGGGCCCTCCAGCTCGCGGCCGCCTGGCGGTACTTTCCCGCCGGCACCATCTTTCTCGCCGTGGTGGATCCCGGGGTCGGGTCGTCCAGGCGCGGCATCGCGGCGGAAGCGGGGGACTACCGCTTCGTCGCCCCCGACAACGGCGTGCTGACGGCGGTGTTCCGCGACCTGCCGCCGCGGCGCGTCGTCGAGCTGACGGAGCGACGGTACGCCCGCCCGACCGTCAGCCGCACGTTCGAGGGGCGCGATCGCTTCGCCCCCGCCGCTGCCTGGCTGGCCAGGGGCATTCAACTCGCCGCGCTCGGACGTGCGGTCTCCAACTACCATCAGCTCGACATCCCCCATGTGGCCGTGGACGACGCCCGGCTCGCAGGAGTGATCGTGCACGTCGATCGCTTCGGCAATCTGGTCACCAACGTCGACCGGCGCACGTTCGAGACTTTCGCGCGCGCACAGCCCGTCGCGTTGTCGGTGGAGGGGCATGCGGTCGCCGGGGTCGTCGCCACCTACGCGGATATCCGCGCCGGCGAAGTGTGCGCGCTCTTCGGGAGCTCGGATCATCTCGAGATCGCCGTCAACGGCGGCAGCGCCGCGGCGAAGCTCGGCGCCGGGCGCGGCGCGGCGGTCGAGATCACGCGCGTCTAGGTCGGTCATACTCACCACAGAGCCAACGGAGGGAGCGGAGAAGACCACGTGATCTTCTCTGTTGGCTCCGTTCACTCTGTGGTGGAAACGTTTGCACGAACAGGCGCCATTCGTGACTCGCATGTGGCTCGTGCGCGAACCGTTTGTGCAATAGAATGGTCCGTTTTCTCCTGTGGAGGCCCGGATTCATGATTGATTTCG